>CAVKJG010000018.1:0-22502 GCA_963656825.1 Sphaerochaetaceae bacterium | reverse complement strand
GTTTTATATCATCGCAGAAAAAACGGCAGTCACGAAAAACAAGTATAAAAAACCATGGCGTAAAAGCCTTACGGGAGGTAAAAAATGAAAAGAAAACTTATTGCTCTTATGTTCGCAGTAGTCTTTTGCCTGACAAGCGTTGTTTTGCCTTGTCTTGCAGTTGCGGACACTCAGAGCAGTATCACACACGATAATGCCGATTGCGGTCTTGACGGCTGTTATATAGAAGGCGAACACGATCATGCAAGCTCCGATACAAGCGATGAAATAAAAGAAGAAAGAGTAAGTGTCAATCTTAACGTTGTCGGCGACGTCAACTTTTCTGCCGACAAGAAAACGGTAAAGGTTATTTTTACTTTTCTCGGTTCAAGCTATAAAGCAAAAGCAAGCAATCTTGAAATTTCTTTCAACGGAAGCGCTCTTGCGCTGAGTCAGGTAAGCGGAACTGTTCACGGGCTGGATATTACCCAGCTTCTCAGCCGTAAGACAGACGGCACCGTGGTTATAACGCATCCCGCTCAGGCAAGCAACCTTTATACTCTCGGCGGAACGCTTACGCTCACCTTTGAAGTGAAAACGACGGGGAGCTCCTACGTTTACATAAAAGGCAGTGCGGAAGCCGAGGAAAAGACCGATAAGCTTATAACATATACAACATACGCTGTGAACTCCATGGCGACTGTTTCTTTCTGTGCACACGCCTATACCTACACCGAAGATGTTATTGAGGCTACCTGCCTTTCCGGCGGTATGCAGCGCGTGAAATGTCGTGTCTGCGGCGCGACCGTGGATATGATAGACACCCCCGTGGCAGGACACAATCTTCCCGACACGCCTACAAAATGGATAACCGTCCGCACCTGCACAACGAACGGAAAAGCCGAATTCGTATGTAAAACCTGCGGAAAAACAGTCGTAAAGGAATACGAAGCGACAGGTCACAACTATGTGAAGGAGTCCAAGGTCCGCGATGACGGCTCATGGTACGAGGTCTGCTCTATATGCGGAAGCAGTATAAAATCCGAAATACAGTGCGCGCACACCTTCTCCGATTACGAGCTTCTCGTCGAAACGATAAAGAAAACCTGCACCCAGGACGGTAAAGGCTCATACAGATGCAAAAAGTGCGGAGAGACGGCGGTTATAACGCTCCAAGCTTCTCACGAATACAAATATTACAGCACAAAGGTTGCTGCCACAAAGACATCGACCGGTACGGATATTTACAAATGCAGTGTCTGCGGCGCGACAAAGGAAGTCGAAACGGACAAGCTTGCGGATCATACAATTCACACATGGGACTCCGGCACGATAACAGAGGCTGCCACCTGCACAAAGATGGGCAAAAAGGTGTATAAATGCACGGTAAGCGGCTGCACCGAAACAAAAGAAGAGGCAATTCCGCTTGCAGCGCACACATACGGAGACTGGGTGACGACAAATGCCACCTGCACACAGTCCGGCAAAAAAGTACGCACCTGCACGGTCTGCGGACGCACGGAGGAAGAAACCATCGCGGCTAAGGGTCACAGCTACGGCGAATGGACAACGGTCACGGTTGCTACCTGCGCCGAGGACGGACTTGAAAGACGCGTCTGCTCCGCGTGCAATGCAGTCGAAACACAGGTTATAGATAAGGCTACGATCCCGTGCGTATATCCCGAGAGCGAATACAAGGTCGTAACAGCCGCAACCTGCATTGCAAACGGCGTTGAAGAATGTACCTGCTCCGTATGCGGCAAGACCGTAAACAAAAGAGATATAGCGATAAATCCCGACGCTCATTCCTACGGCGAATGGGAGGTCGTGACGGAATCCACCTGCATCACAAACGGCGAAAGCAAGAGAGTATGCGCTCTCTGCGGCACTGTTGAAACAAAGACTGCCGAGGCTACGGGACATAAATTCACCGATGTTTCGGCAAACAAGGGTATAACGGTAAGAGAATGCGGCGTATGCCATATGACCGAAACCGTCAGGGAGACGAAAAACGGAAACGTAAAATCCGTGAAGAGCAACGGCTACACGCTTACGCTCAGCGGAAGCGCCGTTGCGGATAAGGACGTTTTCTTCAACGTAAGACTTATGACAAACGACGAGGTTAACTTATATGTTAATCCCTTTGTTGAACAGATAAAAGAAAGTCCGGAAATGTTGAAGCAGTACGGAACGCCGGAAGCGTCGTATATTTACAGGCTTGTTATAGACGGCTCCGACGCAACTCTTGCGTCCGGCTCCGAGCTTACGATAGAGCTTGGCGACGAATACAAAAAGACAGCCTTCAACGTCTGCTACATCGACGAAAACGGCAGTCTTAAAACCGTATCCTCCGACTACATAAAGCGCAAGGGAACAACGATAACGATAAACATCGGTTCGGGCACATTCAAGTATCCCGCCGAGTCGATTATCCTCTTCAATACGGGCGCAAAGACGACAAACTATGTCGTTCCGATAGTTATCGTGCTGCTGACGCTTGTCATCGCCGCCGGCGTTGTGGTTTATATCCTTTCAAAGAATAAAAAAGCCACGGAAAGAATGAACGAAACAAATATCTGATTTTTTCGGAAAACAAAAGCCGGAGATTAAACGTCTCCGGCTTTTGTTTTCCTCAAAAAGTTATTTTTGCTGTTTTTGATGTTGATTTAATATGCCGTATGTTGTATAATAAAAATGTAAAGAAAAGCGTTTAAGCTGAAAGAGGTAGAAATGTCAGAAGTGAACGGATTCGATATAAAAACCGAATATCTGAAAGCAAAGCGCGCGCTTTTTGACAAAAAATACGCGCATCTGAATGAAAAACAGCGTCAGGCGGTGTTTACCGTAAACGGACCGCTTCTTGTGCTTGCAGGCGCCGGAACGGGAAAAACAACCGTGCTTACCGAAAGAATAGGCTTTATTCTCAAATACGGCAACGCATATTATTCGGAGCTTGTGCCGACAGGCGCGGATGAGCGCTCCGTCAGAGAGCTTTGTGACGCGCTCGCTTATACGGGCGAAGAGCTTGACGCCGTGCTCGATTCGCTTCGCGTAAGAGCGCCTATGCCGTGGAACGTTATAGCGATAACGTTTACAAACAAAGCGGCGGGAGAGATGAAAGCAAGGCTTGCGCGGATAGCCGGCGACAAGGCGGCGGAGCTCTGGTGCGGAACGTTTCATTCGATGTGTCTGCGCATATTGCGCGCCAATGCGGAGGCGGCGGGATACAAGTCCGGCTTTACCATATACGACGAAGACGATTCCAAAAAGGTTATGGCGGAGGCGTATGCGAAATTCTCGATAAACGATAAAATCCTGCCGGTAAAGACCGCAAAAAACGTAATAAGCGGCGCAAAGGACAAGCTTATAACCGCGGAGGAGTTCGATTCCGACGTCAGCGAGGATTTCAGACTTCAGCAGATATCGACGATTTATACATATTATCAGTCAAGACTTAAGGAAACAAACGCCGTGGACTTTGACGATATCATTATGCAGACGGTATTTCTGTTCCGCAATCACCCCGAAATACTTGCAAAATATCAAAGACAGTTCGATTATGTGCTTGTGGATGAATTTCAGGATACGAACCACGCTCAGCTGGAGCTTGCGCTTTTGCTTTCGGGCGGAAGCGGCAATATTATGGTTGTGGGCGACGACGACCAGAGCATATATAAATTCCGCGGCGCAACGATAGAAAATATTCTTCACTTTGACGAAAAAGTACAGAACGTAAAGGAAATAAAGCTTGAACAGAATTACCGCTCGACAGAGCATATTCTCGACGCGGCAAACGCCGTTATAAGAAACAACTTCGGCAGGCGCGGAAAAGAGCTTTGGTGCGATCGCGGCGACGGAGAAAAAATATTCGTAAAGCAGCTTGAAAATCAAAACGACGAGGGTAAGTTCATTGTAAACAAAACAATGGAGCTTGTTGTAAGAGAAAAGCGCAAATACGGCGATTTTGCCGTGCTTTACAGAACGAACGCGCAGTCCAACAGTCTTGAAAACGTATTTGTCCGCAGCGGCGTTCCGTACAGAATTCTCGGCGGACACCGCTTCTATGAAAGAAAAGAAGTGAAGGACGTGCTTGCGTATCTTTGCGTTATCGCAAATCACGACGACGACCTTCGTCTGCGCCGTATCATAAACGAACCGAAACGCAAAATAGGCGAAGCGACGCTCGGCTCTATTGAGATAATTGCCGAAAATGAAGGCGTAAGTATGTTTTCCGTTATGGAAAACTGCGATAAATATACGCAGACTTCGTCCTCTCAGGGCAAATTTATGCCGTTTGTAAGACTTATTGAAAAGCTCAGCGATTTTGCAAGTGAAAATCCCGACAGGGTTTCGGAGCTTGTCCGTATGACGATAGAGCTTTCCGGCTACGAAGCGATGCTTATAGCGGCGGAAGAAAACGGAGAAACCTCCGAACGCCGCGAAAACGTGGAGGAGCTTATTTCAAACGCTGTAGAATACGAAACGACAACGGAAAATCCGTCGCTTTCGGACTTTCTTGAAAGCATAGCGCTTGTTGCGGATATAGACAATTACGATTCCGCATCGGACGCGGTTGTGATGATGACCATTCACAGCGCAAAAGGGCTTGAATTTCCCGTTGTGTTCCTTCCCGGAATGGAGGAGGGAATTTTCCCCGGACAGCAGTCGGCGCTCAGTCCCAGCGAGCTTGAAGAGGAACGCCGTCTTGCATATGTTGCCATAACGCGCGCAAAGGACAGGCTTTATATTCTCAGCGCAAAGGAACGCCTTATGTACGGCAGAACGCAGTATAACGTGCCGTCGCGATTCATAGGCGAGATTCCAGAAAAGGACAAAAGCGAAGAAAAGCCTGCTCCGAAGACGAAATTCCGCACCGAATTCGGCGAAAAAACGCGCAGGATAGTTATTTCCGATCAGCTTACAAAAAAATCCGCGATATCCTCGGGCGTGGGTAAAACCCATTCGGGCGACGTTTTTACCGCAGGCGACAGAGTGCGTCACCTCACGTTCGGAGCGGGAACAGTGCTTTCCGTCCGCGAAATGGGCGCGGATCTCCTCTATGAAATAGCCTTTGATACCGTCGGCACGAAAAAGCTGATGGCAACCTACGCAAAGCTGAAAAAGGAATAATGCCCTCTTGCAAAAACAAAAAATGCGTTCCCGTTCGGGAACGCATTTTTTATTTGTTTTCCGGAATTTATCAATACATTCCGCCCATACCGCCGTCGGCGGGAGCGGCGCAAGCCGGATGCTCTTCCTTCTTTTCGAAAACGAGAGCCTCGGTTGTGAGAACTGTTGCGGCAACGGATGCGGCGTTCTGGAGAGCGCTTCTCGAAACCTTGGTAGGATCGATGATTCCCGCCTCGAACATATCGACAAACTTCTCCGTAGAAGCGTCGAAGCCGAAGCCGACCTTGTTTTCGTTTTTGATCTTGTCGATTACAACCGCGCCTTCAAGTCCTGCGTTTGCGGCGATCTGACGTGCCGGCTCTTCAAGAGCTTTTGCAACGATCTTCGCGCCCGTAAGCTCATCGCCTTCAAGCGTAGCGCAAAGCTCCTCGACACTCTTTATGCAGTTGAGGAATGCAACGCCGCCGCCGGAAACAATGCCTTCTTCAACGGCTGCCTTCGTAGCGTTGAGAGCGTCTTCGATTCGGAGCTTCTTTTCTTTCATTTCAACTTCTGTTGCTGCGCCGACCTTGATTACGGCTACGCCGCCAGCAAGCTTTGCAAGTCTTTCCTGAAGCTTTTCGCGATCGAACTCGCTTGTCGTTGTTTCGATGGCGGAGCGTATCTGCGCAACGCGGCTCTTTATCTCTGCGGGATCGCCTGCGCCGTCAACTATGGTTGTGTTGTCCTTGTTTATCTTGATCTGACGCGCACGACCGAGCTGAGCTATCGTAGCGTCCTTGAGTTCAAGTCCGAGCTCGCTTGTGATGACCTGACCGCCTGTAAGAATTGCGATGTCGCGGAGCATATCCTTTCTTCTGTCGCCGAAGCCCGGAGCCTTTACGGCAACGCAGGTGAACGTGCCGCGGAGCTTGTTGAGAATAAGCGTTGTGAGCGCTTCGCCTTCAACGTCCTCTGCGATGATCACGAGCTTTTTGCCTGCCTGAACGATCTGCTCGAGCAGCGGGAGAACTTCCTGAATGTTGGATATCTTTTTATCGGTTATGAGAACGTAAGCGTCGTCGATAACGGCTTCCATCTTGTCGGTATCCGTGACCATATAAGGAGAAATGTAGCCGCGATCGAACTGCATGCCTTCAACAACCTCGCTGCCGGTTTCCGCGGATTTGGATTCTTCAACGGTGATAACGCCGTCTGCCGTGACCTTTTCCATAGCGTCGGCAATGAGTCTGCCTATTACTTCGTCGCCTGCGGAAATCGTGCCGACTCTTGCGATATCCTCCACACCGTTTACTTTCTTTGAATTTGCCTTGAGAGTTTCAACCGCGCGATCCACAGCCTTTGCTATACCTCTGCGGAGAACCATCGGGTTTGCGCCTGCTGCAACGTTCTTCATGCCCTCGCGTATAAACGCCTGAGCAAGAAGTGAAGCTGTTGTTGTGCCGTCGCCTGCCGCATCGTTTGTTTTTGTCGCAACCTCTTTTACAAGCTGAGCGCCCATGTTTTCGGCGGGATCGTCAAGCTCTATTTCCTTTGCTATCGTAACGCCGTCGTTTGTGATGAGCGGCGCGCCGAATTTCTTATCGAGAACTACGTTTCTGCCCTTGGGTCCGAGCGTTATTTTGACAGTATCCGCAAGCTTGTTTACGCCTGCGAGAAGTGCGTTTCTTGCGTCTGTTCCGTACATGATTTCTTTAGCCATAATAAATTACCTCCAACCAAAAATCATTCAACTATGGCGAGAATGTCGCCCATGTTGACTATGATGTATTCTTCGCCGTCGATTTTTACTTCCGTGCCGGCGTATTTTGAAACGATGACCTTGTCACCGACCTTGACTTTTACGCAGACAGCTTCCTTTGCGCCGTCATGCGATTCGCCGCTGCCGACAGCAACAACCTTTGCAATCTGGGGTTTTTCCTTCGATGCCGCGGCAAGAACTATGCCGCTTTTTGTTGTTTCTTCGGCTTCTTCCATTTTGACCACAACGCGATCATAAAGGGGTATGAGTTTCATAATAAAGACCTCCGTTTGTATTGAATTTTAATTGAATTTTCAATTTTAATTTTTAGCACTCAATTTATCTGAGTGCTAATTTCATATCATATTCTACTATCATCTGCGGAAAAAATCAAGTGTTTTTTCGATATTTAACATAAAATTCATAAAATATTTTTAGTGAGTGCCAAAAAATGAGGTTATTTGCCCTTTTTCGCGTCATAAAGAAGGCGCAAGGTCAATATTATTTAACAAAAATGAAAAAAGGGCAAGTGCAAAATGAAAGAATTCATACATTCCTCGCTTTTTGCGGTGCTTCCTCCGGTAATTTTATTCTGCGGAATATTCTTTTTTATATATCTTCGCGGATTTTTTGTCTTTCATCCGATAAAGACGGCAAAGCTTATGCTTTCGGGAAAATCAAAGCTTCGCGAGCTTTCGGTGTCGCTTGCGGGCGCGCTCGGCGTCGGGAATATAGTCGGAGTTGCGGTCGCAATGAGTATAGGCGGAGCGGGGGCGGTGCTGTGGATGTGCGTTTCGGCATTTATAACGATGGCGCTTAAATACTGCGAGATACTGCTCGCCGTAAAATACAGACGGCGCGGCAAAGGAAAATTTTTCGGCGGACCTATGTATTATATGCGCGACGGCGTCGGCGGGAGAACGGGAAAAATACTTGCTTTTGTTTTTTCAGCCACCGGACTTTTCGGTTCTGTCGTTATGGGAAACATAGTGCAGACGGGAGCGGCGGTTTCGTCTGTAAAGCAAGCCGTGGGACTGCCGAAAATGCTCACGGGCGCGATATTCTGCGCTGTGTGTTTTCTTGTTGTCATGGGCGGATTTACGGGAATATCGAAGTTTACCTCGGTCGCCGTTCCGCTTATGAGCGCGCTTTACATAGCTTTTTCGGTTTACGCGCTGGTATATCGCAGGGAGTTTTTGCCCTCCGCGATAGAAAGTATTTTTTCGTCCGCGCTCGGAAAAGAGGCGATGTCCGGCGGAGTTTTCGGATTTCTGTTTTCGGACGCGGTAAAGCAGGGCGTGGGTAAAGGCGCGTTTTCAAACGAGGCAGGCGGCGGAACCGCGCCTATGGCTCACGCCGGAGCAGACGCGGTATCGCCTGCGGCGCAGGGAACGCTCGGACTTTTTGAGGTTTTCTTCGATACGGTTATTATGTGCACGCTGACGGCGCTCGTCATTCTGACGTCGGGCGTGCCGCTTTCGTGCGACGGCACGGAGCTTGTCATAACGGCGTTTTCCGTTTCGTGCGGAGATGTATCAAAATACGTTATAAGCATTTCCGTTATGATATTTGCGCTGTCCACGGTTATCTGCTGGGCGCATTACGGAACGACGTGCCTTGCATATTTTACTCCGTCAAAAAAAGCCGGACAGATATATCTGCTCGGCTATTGTTCCTGCGTTATGGCGGGGGCGCTTATAAGCGAAAGCACCGCGTGGGAGCTTTCCGATATCTGCGTTGCGGCAATGACGCTTATCAACATATCCGCGATAATGCTTCTCCGCAGAAAAGTAAAGGAAGAAACGGAAATTGCCTTCGGAAAATAGGCTTTATCTTTTGAGTCTGCCTATAACTCTGCCGAAGCACTTTATATCGTCGCCCTCGGAGAATATTATATCCGAATATTCGGGATTCAGCGATATGAGCCTGTCCCCGCCGAACTTTTTGAAATAGCTTTCGCCGTTGAGCATAAATATTCCGAGCTCGCCGCGCTCTATTTCATCGGCGTCAGATACAAGGAGAATGTCTCCGTCCTGATATTTTGGATTCATACTGTTTCCGCTTACTCTTATTGCAAAATCGGCAAGCTCTGTTGTCGGATTGCAGTAGACGTTGATTTTTGAATATCCGACATCGGAGGTCAGCGCAGAGCCTGTTCCGGCGGAGGCAGCGATATCGTAAAGCCGGAGCGAGAGAATTTTCTGCGGTTCGGCTGAAAAAGCCTTCGGCGATTTTTCCGAAAGTGTGCGGCGGTATTCTTTATTTATTATATAAAGAGCGGTTTCCTTGCCGCCGGCATCGAGCATACGAAGCTTTGTAATGATATCGCGCTCCTCGCCCGTAAGCTCCTCGTCCTGCGATTTTCCCGTCAGCATTTCGTCGAGCGAGCAGTCGAGCGCTCCGGCAAGCGCCGTAAGGGTGGAAAGCTTCGGATCTCCCGTAGCTCCGGAAAGAAGCTTGTTGATCGTTCCGAGCGAAATTTCCGAGCGCTCGGAAAGCGATTCGTTTGTAAGTCCTCTTTTCTTTTTTATGCTTTTGACGTTTTCAAGCCAATTCATAGATGCCCTCCCGAAGCAAGCTGTATTTTTACAGTTAAAATTATATCACACGGTAAAACGTTTGTAAAGACCTTTGAAATAAAAAATTTATATTTTACGGTAAAATTTTTTCAAAAACTATTGACAATTACCGTCCGCGGTAGTATAATAAGCTCACAAGATTACCGCGAACGGTAAATTTAATGGAGGAATAAACAATGAACACGCCCTTTTATCCCGAAAATTACGATATTATAGAAGGCTGCAAGGTGTATACCTTTTATGTCGAGCCTATGTATAAGGCGGGCAAGGATGTTTATCCCAAAAAGCCGCGCCGCACGATTGCTTCCGCAATAAAGGCTGCGGAAAATTCCTTCTGCACAGCTGTTGCGAAAATAATCACCTCGTCGCGCAGACGCAATTCAAAATCACGCTTATCGGGAGAAATCTCCTTTTGATAAATTTCTTTTTCTTCATCTGAAAACAGCGGAGAGGATACGCCCTCTCCGCTGTTTTTTATCGCCTGAAGGCGGAGAAGCGGTTAAAATCAACAAGTCGTGACGCGCTTATTTATGCAATCGTACAAAAGGAGCGCAATTCGTTTTATTCCGTTGATTTTTTAACAATTATTTATTATAATAATTCATAGCGCTATACACATGGAGGGGAATTTATATGAAAAAAAGATTCGTTTTGAGAGGAGCGATGTCGCTTTTGCTGGCTCTGGCAATTATCGCCGCCTTTGTGCCGACGGTATTTGCGGCGGATACGGGCGCAGGCTCGTCTCTTGCCGAGCTTACAACCGAAACGTTTTCTCTTGATCCGATACCGCTTCTTATACTCAAGGTGTCGTTTGACGCAAACGGCAACGGTAAAAACGATTACGATATGACAAACGGCAGCGCGCTTTATGCCAACAAGGATTCGGAGCTTTACGGCGAGCAGTGGTGCTATTCTTCCGATAAATATTGGTACGACACCTTCTTTTCCGACGACGAATCGTCGATGAAAACCTACTATAAGGAAGTATCCAACGGCAGATTTTATTTTTATCCGGCGGAGGAAACATATACTTCCGAAGCGGGCGGAGGCGTAGAAAACGATGGTATAGTCGAGGTGGTCGTTCCATACAAGCACCCTATGGCGTCGACCGGCAGCGAATCAAACGAGGACGCTACATCGAGAATGGCTGCGCTTGAAGCGGCGACAAAATACATAGATTTTGCAAAGTATGACAAAAACGGCGACGGATATCTCTCTTATACCGAGCTTGCGATACTTTTTGTCTGCGGCGGATACGAATATTCCTATTCGAGCTCAAGACCGAGCGACAGGATGGCATTCGGCGTATGGGCGCATTATACATCGGGCTCGGGCATAAAAGCAAACGGCGTGACTGTGGGAAGAACTTTCGTGCGCGTAGGCGAGTATCTTACCGACACTCAGCCGATAACAATGGGAACCGTGGCGCACGAGCTTGGTCACTATATCGGCGCTCCCGACCTTTATGATACAAACAAGACAAGCTCCAGCAGCAATTGGAGCTATGCCGGTAACGTTTCGCTTATGTCATCCGGCTCGTGGCTCAATTACAGCGGCAAGACGAGGGGCACGGCGCCGGCATATATGGATCCGTACAATGCAATTGAATGCGGACTTCTGCCCGTGACGGAGGTTTACGAGGACGGCGAATATACAATGTATTCGCGCCACAGCACAAAGGGAGAATACAATATTCTCAAAATCCGCACGGCAAACCCGAAGGAATATTATCTTGTTGAAAACAGATATCACGAGGAAGGCGATACGCAGTTTGACGCAATTGCAAGCACGAACCGCGCAATAATGATATGGCATATCGACGAAAGTATAGCGACAAATTCGGGCGTGAATTCGTCGGGCAAGGGACACGATCCCGGCGTTGTGCCGATGGGTGTATCGGGACTTTCGACAAGCAACTGCGGCTTCAAATATGTCGATAACTCTCTTGACGGCAGAAGCTACACGTTTGAATCGAATTCAAGCAAATATCGTTTCCCGATAAGCGGAACAAGCTATACCTCCGTTACGGCAGAGGAGGCAAGCACGTTTGCCATAAAAATAACCGTCAAAGAAGGCTCGTACGCCGGAGACGAAATGGTTGTTTCGGTAAGCGTAAACGCAAAGCTCGCGCCGGAATTTTCCGTTTCGACAGAAGAAAAGCTTACCACCGCGCTCAGCTTCAAGGGAAAAATAACAAACCTTTTCGGCGGAGACGTTACGTCTGTAAAGGCTATTCTTTCAAAGAAGACGGATGCAACAGAAGCCGACGGAACAGTGAAAACCATCACTCCCGATAAAAGCGGCAACTTCAGCTTCACCTTTGACGGACTTGAAGTGAACACGAAATATTTCTGCAGGGTGATAGTCGAGGGAAAGAACGGAGCAAGAGAAAAAACATATACGGCTTTTACAATGCCCGAAAAGAAGGAACGCACAGATTATTATGAAATCTTTTTGTATAAGGGACTTACAGCCGTTGAAAAAAGAAATCGCGTAAAGGTAAAGCCGGGCGAAACGTTTGACTATACGTTCCCTATGGAAAAACGCGGATATGACTTCTGCGGTTGGTATACTGATCCGGAGTTTACAACACGTTACGATATGGGCTTTACGCAGACGGTCTGCATTGACTTTACGCTTTATGCAAAATGGGTTGAAACGGGAAATACGGCGTCGCTGAAGCTTGTCGGAGCGGAATCGAAATACAAGCTTTTTGCCTGCGAAATAGGCGACAGCTTTGACGCTCCCGTTCCTGCCGAAAAAGCAGGGTATAAATTCATAGGCTGGTATGCCGATGAATCGCTTACCGTTCCTTATGACTTCGGTCAGAAGGTTGAAGAAGCCGGAGAGATAACAATTTACGCAAAATGGGAATCGACCGGCGAAGAAAAACCCGAAACCACGACAGAAACCAAGATAACGGAGACAACGACAAAAATCGAAACGACAACATCGACAGGTGAAACAACGACTGCTACATCGGCTACGACGACCACGACTTCCGACACAGGCAAAGGCGGATGCAAGTCAGTTATGGGAGTAGGAGCTTCGTTTGCGATAATCGTGACTTTGGGTGCGGCACTTGCCGTTAAAAAGAAGAAATCAGAATAAAATAAAAAATGCCGCGCGTATGCGCGGCATTTTTATGTGCGGACAGTATTTTCCGAAAGAATCTCACATATATATTTATCAGTAGAAAATATGTGGGAGGCATCATTTTGAAAGATATTGCAATGAAACGCGCCGCAATTCTCGGGAAATATATAGTTGAACACAACGCCACCGTCCGCGATGCCGCAAAAGCTTACAGAATAAGCAAGTCTACCGTGCATAAGGACGTGACCGAACGCCTTTCCGGATTTGCGCCGTCGCTTGCGGCGCAGGTAAAAGCGGTGCTTGAAAAAAATAAATCCGAGCGGCATATGCGCGGCGGAGAAGCGACAAAGCGCAAATACATAGAGCTTAAAACGGAAAAGAAATCAAGAGAATATACAAACGTGTAAAATGAAAAACGCAGATGGCTGCAAAAAAAGCCGCACCGATAGGTGCGGCTTTTTTGCTTGCGGAAGAAAATCAGCTGTTATAAATTCCGCGTTTGATATAGCTTGTGTGAAGTATTTCGTGAGCCTTGTGACTGCCGGGCTTTTCAAGGAATTCGTCATAAAGTCTGATAACCGCGGGGTTGTCCTGAGACTTGCGGTAGGCAAGGAGGTTTTTGTCCGCATTGTAAAGAATCGAAGCGCGGACGGACTTGAGGTCGATTTCGGCTTTTGTCTTTGCGCTCTGAACGGGCTGACCGCCGCCGTTTACACAGCCGCCGGGACAGCACATCACTTCGATAAGATCAACTTCGACCTCGCCGCTCTTGACCTTATTCAGAAGCTCTTTTGCGTTCTTTGTTCCGCTTGCGACGGCAACTCTTACGGTAGCGTCGCCGAGCTTGTAGGTTGCGTATTTTATGGGAGCCGTGCCTCTTACCTCTTCAAAATCGACCTTTTCGAGCTTCGTTCCGAGAACGACCTCCGCAGCCATACGGAGAGCAGCCTCCATAACGCCGCCTGTCGCGCCGAAGATAGCGCCTGCACCCGAACCGATATCGAACGGAGCGTCATACTTTTCGTCGGGAAGAGTTCTGTAATCGATGCCGGATCTTTCGATCATGCGGGCAAGCTCTCTTGTCGTGATGGCGTAGTCAACATCGAAGATGCCGTTTCCTGCCGCGCTCTGATCGGGACGGCGGCACTCAAACTTTTTCGCCGTGCAGGGAATTGCCGATACGAAAACGATATCCGCCGGATCAAGTCCCGCTTTCTTTGCGTAGTAGGTTTTATACATAGCGCCGAACATCTGCTGAGGAGATTTGCACGTCGAAAGATTGTCCGTGAATTCCGGGAAATAATGCTCGCAGAATTTTACCCAGCCGGGAGAGCACGACGTCATAAGCGGCAGATTCTTTTTGTTTGTGAATCTGTCAACGAATTCCGTAGCCTCTTCGAGAATCGTAAGGTCGGCTGTGAGGTTCATATCGTAAACGCCGTCAAAGCCGAGACGCTTTGCCGCGGCAACGAGCTTGCCTTCCGTATCCGTTCCGGGAGCATAGCCGAAGCATTCGCCTATCGTCGCGCGGATAGAAGGAGCCATGCAGATAGCAACGTGCTTTGTAGGATCGCTTATAGCCTCAAATACCTTTGCGGTATCGTCCTTTTCGTAAAGAGCGCCCACGGGGCAGGCAACAACGCACTGACCGCAGCCGACGCACGCCTGCGTCATAAGGGGCTGCTCGAAGGCGGAGGCGACGTGAGTGTCAAAGCCTCTGTCAAGAGAGTTGATAACGCCGATGCCCTGATCGTTGCACGCCGCTATACAGCGACGGCAGAGAATACATTTGTTGTTGTCGCGGACAAGAGAGGGAGAGCTTGTGTCAAGCTCGTAGTGAATTTTTGCTCCTGCGTAATAATCCTCGTCGTCGACTCCGAGCTCGGAGCAGAGCTTCTGAAGCTCGCAGCTCTGGTTTCTTATACACGAAAGACATTTCTTTTCGTGCGTGGAAAGAACGAGCTTGAGGTTGAGCTTTCTGTTCTGACGTACCTTTTCCGTGTTTGTGAATATTTCCATTCCTTCGTTTACGGTCGTAACGCAGGCTGTCATAAGACCGCGCGCGCCCTTGACTTCGACAAGGCAAAGACGGCAGGCGCCGATTTCGTTTATGCCTTTGAGATAGCAAAGCGTGGGAATATCGATGTGCGCCGCACGGGCAGCTTCGAGAATCGTCGAGCCGGCGGGAACGGCAACCGGTATTCCGTTGACTTTTACATTAACCATGTTTTCCATTTTTCACGCAGCTCCTTTCTTACTGTTTATAGATAGCGCCGAACTTACATGTTGCCATACAAGCACCGCACTTGATACATTTTGCGGGATCGATTTCGTGAGGCGTTCTGACCGCGCCGGAGATGGCGCTTGTCGGACACTGACGCGCGCAGGCGGTACAGCCGCGGCACTTTTCCGGATCGATGTGATAATGAAGCAGCTTCTTGCAGACGCCTGCGGGACACTTCTTGTCAACGATGTGTGCTATGTATTCGTCGCGGAAGTAGCGGAGAGTAGAAACAACGGGGTTCGGAGCTGTCTGTCCGAGACCGCAGAGCGATGTGGACTTGATGTAGTTGCACAGCTCTTCGAGTCTGTCGAGGTCTTCAAGCTCGCCGTTGCCGCTTGTGATTTTTTCAAGAATTTCAAGAAGTCTTCTTGTGCCCGTGCGGCAGGGAACGCACTTTCCGCACGATTCGTCTACCGTGAATTCAAGGAAGAATTTCGCGATATCGACCATACAGTTGTCCTCATCCATAACGATAAGACCGCCGGAGCCCATCATCGAGCCGATGGCGATAAGGTTATCGTAGTCGATGGGGGTGTCTATAAGGGAAGCGGGGATACAGCCGCCGGAAGGACCGCCGGTCTGCGCCGCTTTGAATTTCTTTCCGTTGGGGATACCGCCGCCGATATCTTCGATGATTTCGCGGAGAGTAGTACCCATGGGGATTTCTACAAGACCGGTGTTGGTTATCTTGCCGCCGAGAGCAAATACCTTTGTGCCCTTGGATTTTTCCGTGCCCATAGATGCAAACCATTCCGGACCGTTGTTTATGATCTGAGCGATGTTTGCAAGCGTTTCAACGTTGTTGATTATCGTGGGCTTGCCGAACAGACCCTTTACAGCGGGGAACGGAGGACGCGGATGCGGCTCGCCGCGTTTGCCCTCGATCGAAGCGAGGAGCGCCGTTTCTTCACCGCATACGAACGCGCCCGCGCCGAGACGGAGCGTGATATCGAAATTGAAGTCTGTGCCGAAAATATTCTTGCCGAGAAGTCCGTATTCGCGCGCCTGCTTTATGGCTATCGTAAGACGCTGAACCGCAATCGGGTATTCGGCTCTTACATAGATGTAGCCCTCGTCCGCGCCGATGGCATAGCCGGCGATAGCCATAGCTTCAAGAACTGCGTGCGGGTCGCCTTCGAGAACGGAACGATCCATAAACGCGCCGGGGTCGCCCTCGTCCGCGTTACATACGACGTATTTTTTGCCTGCGGGACGGTCTGCCGCAAACTGCCACTTTCTTCCCGTGGGGAAGCCTGCGCCGCCTCTGCCGCGAAGTCCGGAGGCGAGAATTGTATCGATAACCTCCTGCGGCTTCATTTCGGTAAGAACCTTGCCGAGCGCCTGATAACCGTCGGTGCCGATGTATTCGTCTATGCTTTCGGGGTTTATAACGCCGCAGTTGCGAAGCGCGACGCGGTGCTGCTTTTTGTAGAATTTCGTATCCGAGAGGGAGTGAACGGTTTCCGTTACGCCTTCGTCGGTTTCCTTGTGAAGAAGTCTTTCCACAAGTCTTCCCTTGAGAAGATGCTCTTCAACTATTTCTTTTACGTCCTCAACCTTGACGTGGGAATAAAATGTGCCTTCGGGATAGATGATCATGATAGGACCGTTCGCGCAAAGTCCGAAACAACCCGTCTGAACTATCTTGACCTCGTCCGAAAGACCTGCAAGCTCAAGCTCTTTAGCCATCGCTTCGCGTACCGCAACGCTTCCGGACGATGTACAGCCCGTACCGCCGCAGATAAGTACATGTGAACGTACCATTTTTGTCAGTCCTCCTTATTTTTCGATGTTTCCGATTGTGTATTCAACGACGGGTTTTCCGCCCTTGATGTGCTTTTCCATAACTTCTCTGGCTTTGTCCGCCGTCATTTTTATGTAGGTTACCTTTTCCTCTCCGGAGCGGTAAACCTCAACTATCGGCTCATAGCGGCAAATGCCGATGCAGCCTGTCTGTGTTACGGCAACCTTGCCGTTAAGACCTGCCTTGTCAACCTCTTCAACGAAAGCGTTGAGAACGGGACGCGCCCCTGCCGCTATACCGCAGGTCGCCATGCCGACAACTATTCTTGTTTCGCCCGTTTCTTCTCGGAGAGCCACTTTGCTTTTCATTTTGTCCCTTATTGCTGAAAGTTCTGCAAGTGATTTCATAAGTATATCCTTTCTTTATATTTTATAAATTTTCATTGTTTTATCACGCCCTGCCCTGCAGGGAATATTTTTCGTCAAGATATCCGCGCACCCAGCTTATCACCTCAGGTGAGCCGAGCGGAACATCTCCGAGCATTTCCCGCATTTCCTTTGTGGAAAGGGAAACCTCGCCCTGCGGCATTTCGTGCGTGAATTCAAAATCAACGCTTTCCGCGCCCTGAATAAGAACGCACAGCGTGCCGACGATATCGCCGAGGGGTATATAGTCTATGCTTTTTTTGTTGAACGACGCAAAAACCTCCGTGCCGTGATCTTTGTATTCCGTTTCGCTTTTTGATTTTATAAAAAAGCTTCCGCCGGTCATTTCCGCCTCCATTTTCAGAAGCGGAAGCCCCAGCCCGACCTTTCTTGTTGTGCGGGTTGTCGTAAAGGGATCGGTCACACGTGAAAGAAAATCCGCCGTCATTCCTTTGCCGTTGTCCTTTATGGTAAAGGAAAGCATATCGTCTGTTTCGCGTATGAGAATTTCGATCAGGGTTGCGTTTGCTTTTACGGAGTTCTGCGCTATATCGAGTATATTGAGTGAAAGCTCTTTCATTTGCCCAAGAGAGCCTGTATCAGCTTTTTTCTTATAAGATCCGAGCTGTACGGCTCATCCTCCAGTTCCAGATAGTTTTCCGCTTCGTTTATGTCCCACAGATAATGAGCGTCGGAATCGGTTAGGATAAGCTTTGACGAAAGTCCGTATTTTTCCGAATACGGCTTTATGTTTTCGCCGTCACGAAGCTCAACCGTGTGAAAATCCGGCTCTGACGGCAGAGCGCCGAGCGCGGCTATTATGCCGTTTTCGTCTCTGTCGATGTGAGCGGGAAACACCGCCGCGCCGTATTTTCTTGCCAGCCTTTCGGCGTCGGATACGGAAAGGGTCGAGGCGTTGAGAAGAAGATGCTCCTCCTCGCCCGTAACTTCATCGTCGCCGTTCATTATAAGCTGATCTCCGAAAATGTCCTTGCGGTTTTTATACAGCACGCGGAACGACTGATATTCGGCGTCAAAGCTTTCTGCCGCTTCGAGCGTCGGAAAAAGGCATACTATGTGTATGTCCTCTGCCGTTGTCAGCTCCATTCCCGCCACGGCGACAATACCGTGACGCTTTGCCGCCGTAAAGAACGCGCGGCAGTTTTTCGTGCTGTTGTGATCCGTAAGCGCCACGATGTTCAGCCCCTTTATCGCAGCCATTCCGGCGATGTTGCAGGGAGTCATATCGTTGTCGGCGCACGGAGAAAGACAGGAATGAATATGAAGATCGTAATAATACTTATTCATTTTATCAGAGCCGAAAGCGCAACGCAGAATTCGTATACCGGAAGCGGCGACGAGAGAAGATTCACCGATTTTGCCTTTGCGGTGGCAATTATATCGTCGGGAATTTCGCTGTCCTCGCAGATAACCGTCGTCGCGGTGTCCGCAAGGGAAGCTACCGCAATGACGTTTACATTGGTCATTATCGTCGCCCATACCGAGCCTTCCTTTGCTCTGCCCATAACCCAGCTGAGAAGATCTCCGGCATAAGCGCCGGTTATTTCTCTGTCGGGATCGGGCATAGAAAGGCTGCGAAGCTCAAGCTTTTCCGCAAGCTCACGTACCGTCATTTTTCTCCTCCTGCGGATTTTTCCTCTCCGCGAATGCTTTTGAGTTCTTTTCTCATAAATACTATGCACTCCTCTATTCCGGCATCGCCGCGGACAACGTCGGAGGCGAACGCACTGCAACTCGGAGCGCCGCACGAGCCGCAGTCTATACCGGGCAGGCGCTTTCGTATGCTTTCCATTTCGCTCATCATTTTTATGGATTTATCCATGCTTTCGCCAAGCGAAACGGGCTTGTACTCGATTTTTTCTTTTACGGATATTTCATCGGGAACGGTGTCGTCATTGCCGGAAGCCCAGTTCTGCGAAACGGGCAGATAGCGGCGCAGCGACTGCAGTCTGGCTTTGGCGACGAACGGGTTTGCAACCGTCATCACTCCGCCGACGCAACCGCCGGGGCAGGCGTCAAGCTCCACGAATTCAAGCTCGGGAAACGATCCGTTATCCATTTCCTCAAGCACGCGCATTACATTTTCTATTCCGTCGGCGGCAAGGTATCTGTCGTTGAATACCGCCGCCGCTTCTCCGCCTGAGCTTGCCCAGCTCAGACCGATCATTCCGGTGCGCGATACCGGAACGGGCTGCGTTTTCTTTTTCATTACTCCGAGAAGTTCAAAGTAAATATCTGACATTGAAACAACAAAATCTATACTTGACTTTTTCCCTTCGGAGCGGTTTTTTACATAGCTTACTTTTGCGGGACAGGGAGAGATGAACACCGTCACGATGTCGTCCTCTGTCATACCCGGGTGCTTTGAGATTGCGTTTTCCTTGGCTTCCTTTGCCGCTATTTCCATCGGGGGAAGTATCGGCAGAAGATTGCCCGCAAGATACGGGTAACGGAGCGATATAAGCCTTTCTATCACGGGGCAAGCCGATGATATGACCGGCTTTGCTATACCGCTTTTTTTCATATATCTGCGGGTGTAGTCGGAAACGATCTCAGCCGAGCGGGCGACCTCGTATATGTCGTCAAAGCCGTAATCGAGAAGTCCGCCGAGCACATAATCGATATCGTCGAGATTGTCGAACTGACCGAAAAGCGCGGGAGCGGGAACGGCTATCTTCCATTTGTCCTTCGGTATATCCGAAAGCTTATCGCAGGACGCCTTTTTGGCATTGTAAGGACAGACACGGATGCACTCTCCGCAATCAATGCAACGCGCGGCGTTTATCACGGCGTGACCGCCGCGTATTCTTATCGCTTCCGTGGGGCAGTGCTTTAAGCAATGCGTACAGCCGCGACATTTTGACACGTTCAGAGATACGGAATGTTGATAGGGCATGGGATCGATCCTTTCTTTGCAAAAGCAAAATTCAGGTGTTGACCGTCATAGTTATTTTGGTTCCTTTTCCGAGCACGGATTCTATTTTCATCGAATCCGTGTTTCTCTTCATATTCGGGAGTCCCATTCCCGCGCCGAAGCCGAGATTGCGTATGTTCTCCGGAGCGGTTGAAAAACCCTCTCTCATGGCAAGCTCTATATCGGCGATGCCGGGACCGCTGTCGTCCAGCACCATTTCTATTCTGTCGGGAAAGACGGTTACGGTTGCTATTCCTCCGCCTGCATGAATGACCATATTTATTTCGCCCTCATACATGGCGATGGCAACCCTGCGTATAACGTCGGGCGGGAAACCCAGCATACGAAGATTCTTCTTTACGGTGACGGACGCTTCGCCTGCGGAGGTGAAGTTGTCTCCGTCCACGTCAAAGACGAACTGAAGCGGCTCGCTCATAGCTTCTCCGCGTTTCCGAGACCGCCGGAATAAAGTATTCCGCACGCCTCAAACATACGGAGAGGAGTCGTCATCACAACAATGCCGGATTCCTCCGCGAGCGAGAGCATTTCGTCTGTGGGAAGCTTGCTGCGTACAAAAACTATGCAGCGCATATCCATCATTTCCGCGGTGCGTATCACCTGCGGATTGACAAGACCCGTGAGCAGTACCGCCTGATCCTTTACAAAGGCGAGAACGTCGCTCATCATATCGCTGCCGCACGCGGAACAAACTTCGGCGTCGGTTTTTTCGGAGCAACAGCGCACTTGTGCGCCGAGAAGCTCGGCTACCCTTGAAATTTTCATGTAAAATCTACCTTTCGAGAAAGCGGATTATTCGTATTTTTTAAGTATTCCGGCGATATCGGCAACGGTAAGACGTCCGTAAACCTCGCCGTTTATCGTGAGAACGGGAGCAAGACCGCACGCGCCTATGCAGCGTGTGGCTTCAAAGCTGTACTTGCCGTCCGGCGATGTTTCGCCGGGAGCAATACCGATAATCTCGGTAATCTTGTCCGCGATCTGACCCGAACCTTTAACGTAGCACGCCGTGCCGAGACATACCGCGATCGCAACCTTGCCTTCGGGGTTGAGCTTGAACTGCGAATAGAACGTGGCAACGCCGTAAATCTCCGCAAGCGAAACTCCGAGTCCTTCCGCGATCATCGTCTGGACTTCTATCGGCAGATAGCCGTAGATTTCCTGCGCGCCCTGAAGAACGGGAAGCATATTGCCCTGCATATCTTTGTACTTGTCGATTATTTCGAGAAGTTTAGCCTTCTGCTCTTCCGTGCCGCTGAATGTGACTGTCGTCATTTTCTTTTTCATAAGTGAGAATTGAGCCCTCCTGTGTTTTATTTGACGCGTAACGCAGTAACCGGAAAAATCCGCGCCACGCATACACGCTTGCAATCATTATACCTTATATCGATTTAAATATCTATACCTTTTTGAAAAAAAGTATTAAAAAAATGTGATTTTTTATCATAAACCCCGTATAAATTTTTACCGCAAAAGGCGCAAACAAACATTTTACGACGGCAAATCTTGAAAAAGAAATTTATACAAATGAATAAAATGTGTGCAAAGAAAAAGCGCAGAGAACATTCCCCGCGCTTTTTCTGATATACAACTGTATTATTTGCCGACTATATGGAACGCGAAGCCGCCGATTTCGTCCTTGAAGTAGACAACCTTGAGCCTGCCCTTTTCGTCGTATTTTGCCGTGGACATATCGGGTGCAAAGCCCTGATTTTCAAGGAAGGCGAGCGCGCGGAACGGGAAATTGCAGCCGATTGCAATATGACCGTTTGTTCCGGCACCGGGATTTTTCATAACCTCAAAGAGTGTGCCGGCAAATATCGCGCCGCTTTTCTCGTCTGGAGAAACCATTGCGAAACGGCAAAGCTTATCCGCGGTGCTGCGGCAGTCGTTTTCGTCTGCGCAGTTTATGCCGACGTGCTTTAAGAAAAATCCGTGCATTTTTGCAACCGCCTGATATGTAAGGCGTGTTATCTCGTCATAATTTTCGGCTTTTATAAGCGCTTCCTTTACCATAAAGCTTCCTCCGCATGCGACAACGCACGGCAGAGAAAGGTAATCCATCATATTGTCGAGGCTCACTCCGCCCGTGGGCATGAAGTGAAGTCCATTGTAGGGCGCGGACATCGCTTTTATTGCCGCCGCGCCGCCGTTTGCTTCGGCAGGGAAAAATTTGACCGTGTCAAGACCGAGTGCCATTGCCTGTTCCATTTCACCGCACGTCGCACAGCCGGGAACAACGGTTATTCCTTTTGAAAGGCAGTATTTTACGTTTTCGGGGTTGAAGCCGGGAGAAACGATGAATTTTGCTCCCGCCGCGACGGCTGCGTCCGCCTGTTCGCTTGTAAGTACCGTGCCGGCGCCGACGAGCATTTCGGGAAGCTCCTTTGTAATGCGCTCGATGGCTTCGGCTGCGGCGCCAGTGCGGAAGGTTATCTCCACACAGCGTATGCCGCCCTTTATAAGCGCGCGGCAAAGCGGAACCGCTTTTTCGGCGTCCTCTATCTTTACCACGGGGACTATTCCGCAAAGCTCTATTTGTCTGAGAATATCATTCATTTGTATCAAGAC
>CAVKJG010000017.1:35529-36438 GCA_963656825.1 Sphaerochaetaceae bacterium | reverse complement strand
CTCCGAGACGCGCGCCATCCTCGGCGTTCCAATACGATATGCCGAACATATGATAGCAGTTTATGCCGCCTATCGTCATTCCGGATATATAACCGTTTTTGCAGGTGAAGCACCAGTCGTCCGTTTTTTCGACGGGAACGCCAAGATAATTTGTCTGATACTGATATTTTCTTATAAGGTCGGGATTGTAAAGGAGAAGATCGGCTTCGCATATGTATGCGTTTTGCAGATGCTCACGCGCACACATTATCGAAGAAATATTGTTTGCTTCATTATAAAAAGGATTATCAATAAGCGTTATGCTCGGATATTTTATAAGAAGCTGATCAAACTGTTCGGCAAGATAGCCGCTGACAAGATAAATTTCGTCAATGCCGACGGCAATAAGCGCGTCGAGGAGGCTGTCTATTATCCGCTTGCCGTTTACGCGGACAAGTGGCTTTGGGGTATTCAGCGTAACGGGAACAAGTCGCGAGCCGAAGCCTGCCGCCATTATGACCGCACGTTTTACGCGATAAGGCTCAAGTGCTTCAAGTCCTTTTTTTGTGATATGCCCGTCAGTGCAGAAGCCGAGAGAAATAAGCTCGCTGAAGGTTTTATTTACCGCACCGAGCGACATTCCGGCTTTTTTTGCGAGCAGGCGCTGAGTCGGTGCGGGCGAGCGCTCAAGCTCGGAAAGAATATCAAACTGTTTTTTTGTCAGCATAAATTTACCTTGATCCGGGCCTGCGGAATTTTTGTTTCAGCAGACCGATGATACCTTTCATCAAAAGATTTACGAAAAGAATGATAAGCGCGACTATTGCCGGCGGCGCAAGCGACGTCTGAGAGGCGTCGAAGCGCGGCAGCATAAGCGAAAAAAGCTCCGTGCGATAATTTGTAAGGAACGATACGGCGGAAATCGTCATC
>CAVKJG010000017.1:0-35519 GCA_963656825.1 Sphaerochaetaceae bacterium | reverse complement strand
CGTCATCATTGAATTGATGAAAAAATATGCAAACATTTCCGCAAGAGTGCCTTTTATCTGCGGCGCGATTACATCGCAAAGCAGACGCGCTCTGCTTATTCCGAGCGTGGCGCTCACCGCTTCAAGCTCCAAGGGAAGCTTTCCGAGGCTGTTGTAAACCATAAGATACGGAGAAGCGAAAAAGTGTACCGTATTCACAAGCACAAGTATTGCAAAGGTTCCGTATATGAATGTTGAATGGAAAAACAGCACATATGAAAGTCCGAGTACGATTCCGGGAATGGCAAGCGAGGTTATTGCGAGCAGATGAAGCGCACTTGATACGGGGGATTTTGCCCTCGCCGTAAGATAAGCGCACAGAAACGCACACAGCGTGCCGATAAAAGCCACAAGCAGCGCAACCATAACCGAATGACAAAGATATTCCAGCCCGTTTTTTTGTCCCATCACGGTCGAAAACTGACGGAGCGAAAAAGTATTGTCGCGTGGGTAATCTGCCGAAAAGGCAACCGGCACAAAAGAGAAAATCGGCAAAAGAACAAACGCAGCTATCACGGCAAGAAGTATATAAGCTATGATTTTCTTTGCGCATGTTTCCGACGCGGAAAAGGGCTTGGCGGATGAATTTCCCACCTTATCCTTTCCGGAAAGCAAATCGAAAAGAAATGCCGCAACCGCGGGGAGAAGAAGTATAAGTCCGAAAACGCTGCCTTTTGCGTAATTCATACGGTGAATGGTTTCCTCATACATAAGCACGGGAAGCGTTTTGTACATTCCGCCGACCATAAGCGGAACGCCGTAATCCGTTATTATCGCTGTGAATACCGCAAATACAACGCTTATCATCGGCTTTTTAAGATACGGCAGAGTGATTGCGAAAAAGCGGTTTTTCTTCGGAATTCCGAGCGTCTGCGCCGCTTCGTATGGCGTGCTGTCTTCATAACGGAGAATATCCGATATCATAAGATACGCAATGGGGAAAGCGTACATCATAGAGCCGAAAACTATTCCCCGGAAGCCGTAGATGCTTTTATGCAAGCCCAAGAGCTTTTTCAGAATTCCGTTTTCGCCGAAAAGAATCATAAGTCCCGTTCCGTGCGATATCGACGGAATGAGCATAGGTATGACGAGCAGAATATCAAAAAGTGCAGTAAGACGAATTCCGGTGCGGTTCACGCACCACGCCGCGATAAAAGCGACGATTATTGAAAATGCGGTCGCCGTAAGAGAAACCTTCAGCGAATTGAAAATTGCCGGCACTGTCTGCGGATGAGAGAAAATCGCACGGATATCGGCATTTTTAAGGTTTGTCATCACGGATATGAGAGGAAGAAGCACCGAGAAAAGAAAAAACAATCCCAGAACAAGCGACGTGACCGTGCCGAAGGCTTTTTTGCGGGCGTATGTATTTGACCTCATAACATACCTCCGCCGTCAGCGCATATAGCGCGAAAGCGAATCTATCTTGGCTTTCAGATTGCTTATTACAAATTCGCTTACATAGTCGTCCGCGGGCTTGTCCAGAATTTCTTTTGGAGTGCCGAGCTGATGTATCTGTGCCTCGCCCATGACCATTATCCTGTCCGAAAGGGCAAAGGCTTCCTCCTGATCGTGAGTGATATATATCATTGTCGTGCCGAAGGTCCTCTGAATTTCTTTGAGCTGAACGCGGAGCGCGAGCCTTGTCGCAACGTCAAGCGCGCTCATAGGCTCGTCGAAAAGGATTATTTTCGGGCGCAGGGCAAGCGTTCTTGCGATGGCAACGCGCTGCTGCTGACCGCCCGACATTTCGGAGGGGTATTTATTCATATGCTCGGAAAGACCGACAAGCCGGAGCAGCTCCTCGGCACGTTCTTTTGCGTCCGATTTCAGTTCCGGCTTGAATTTCATTGCATATGAAACGTTTTTCAGCGCCGTCATATTTTCAAAAAGGGCGTAATTCTGAAAAACTATCCCCATTTCGCGAGCGTCGGGAGAGGCGTGAGTGATGTCCCTGCCTTCGAGAAATATCTGCCCCGAATCGGGAGAGATAAGCCCTATGAGCAGACGGAGAAGCGTTGTTTTTCCGCAGCCCGACGGTCCGAGAATGGAGAGAAACTCTCCGTCCTCCACCGAAAAGCTGACGTGGTCGAGCGCAAGCTTGCTTTTATAGCGCTTTGTAAGTTCGTTTATCTTTAATATTTCCATGCGTCGAGTAATTTTTCCTTTACGTTGATATCTTCAAGTCCCGTCATATCGGCATATTTGATATTTTCGGGGAAGTTTTTCTTTGTGTAGGTTTTGTCTTTATATATCTGGTCGGGAGCGTAAAGCTCTTTGTCCTTCGGAGTGACGTCGGAAATAAGATAAGCAAATACTTTCTGTATATCTTCGTCTGTTTCCTTGCCGGAAATTATTGCGCTTGAATACGTGTCATAGGGCGCGCCTTCTTCAAAATAAATAATTTCATAATCCGCACCGTTGTTTATTTCGTCAACAGCCTGCCATGTCATACAGAGTCCTATTGCGGCTTCGCCGAGCTTGAGCGATTTTACAGGGCCCGAGCCGGACGCCGTATAGCCCGAGCCCGAGAGATTTTCGGCAAGCCCGTCAAAATATTCGAGCGCCTTTTCCTGCCCGCGCGTGTTTACCATATTGAGATAGAAGATGTATCCCGTGCCGGACGATTTGGGATTGGGCATTGAAATAAGTCCCTTGTATTCGGGCTTGAGAAGATCGTCATAGCAGGTGGGAGCCGCAAGTCCCTTTTCGGCAAGTATTTTTTTGTTTATGACGATCGCTCCGCTTGTGCGGATGAAGGGAACATAACGGTGAGATGACGGAACAAGGTTCGGAAGATAAACGCTGAAATCGACGCCGGAAAGTCCGTCGAGCTTTGCAACCGTATCGCCTATTTTTTCAAGATATGTGTTTTCCAGCTCCATAACTATGTCGCAGTCGGTTTTTGTGCCTTCGCCTGCCAGCTTTGCGGCAAGCTCGCCCGTGGATTTATACTGAATTACTATTTTGTATTCGGGAAATTTTTCATCAAACATTTTTTGCGCGTTTTCAATGCGGAAGTCTTCGCTTGAAGCGTAAATTGTAATTGTCTTTTTCTTCTGCGAGCATGACGTAAGCAAAGAAAAAACGGAAAACATCGCAGCTATGGCGAATATAAGCGATAAAATTTTTTTCATACGGGACTCCTTTGTTTTTGACAAATGTTCAGTTTTTTGATAAATGCGCGGGAACTTGAACATATTATATCATCGGAAAGGCGGCTTGTCAAGTGTTTTTCGGCTTAGGTTGCAATGATGTGAACGTCGGTGCGTTTTGATGCTTTTTCTGTCGAATGTTTGATTTGCGGTTGCAAACGGCGGTAAAAGGTGATAAAATATAAAGGTAAAGTAGCGGTAAACGCGGAAAAGGAGAGGTTTTTATATGAACGAAACAATAAAAGCGATGGAAGAACGGAGAAGCATAAGACGCTTCAAGCCGGAGCTTCCGAAAGAGGAAGACATAGCGCAGATAGTTGAGGCGGGACTCTATGCCGCAAACGGCAGATGCAGACAGGCAACTCTTACGATTGCCGTAACAAACAAAGAGCTGAGAGATAAAATATCCGACGCCAACCGCAGAATAGGCGGCTGGGAAGAGGGCTTCGATCCGTTCTACGGTGCACCGGTGATACTCATAGTTTTAGCTGACAAAACCTGCAACACCTGTGTTTACGACGGCAGTCTTGTTATGGGCAATATGATGCTTGCCGCTCACTCGCTCGGACTCGGAAGCATATGGATACATCGCGCAAAGGAAGAATTTGAGCTTCCCGAATGGAAAAAGCTTCTTTCCGACCTCGGAGTGAGCGGAGAATGGGAGGGAATCGGTCATTGTGCGGTAGGCTATGCCGACGGTGAGCTTCCCAAAGCCGCCCCGAGAAAAGACGGACGTGTTATCTGGGTAAAATGAGCATAAAAAACGCACCCGCGCAGGGTGCGTTTTTTTATATTTTCAGCCGCCGAGATAGGCTTTTTTAATATCGTCGCTTTCGGAAAGCTCCTTGCCCGTGCCGGAATAAGCTATCGTGCCGTTTTCAAGGACATAGGCTCTGTCCGATATGGCAAGCGATTTGCTTGCGTTCTGTTCGACAAGGAGTATCGTCGTGCCGATGCTGTGAAAATGCTTTATTATATCGAACACCTGATCGACGAGAAGCGGAGAAAGCCCCATTGATGGCTCGTCAAGCATAAGAAGTCTGGGGTGGCTCATAATGGCGCGTCCCATTGCGAGCATCTGCTGTTCACCGCCCGAAAGTGTGCCTGCCACCTGATTTTTTCTTTCGCAAAGACGAGGGAATACGGTATATATTTCATCAATATCGCGCTTGATTTTCGCCTTGTCCTTTTCGGTGTAAGCGCCCATAAGCAGATTTTCGTAAACTGTAAGCTCGGCAAATATTCTTCTGCCCTCGGGAACCTGAGTCATTCCCATTTTTACTATCTGATGCGCGGGCATACCCGTTATGTTTTTGCCGTCGTATGTGACGGTGCCGCTTTTCGCGTGGATAAGCCCCATAATGCTTTGCATTGTGGTTGTTTTTCCTGCGCCGTTCGCGCCGAGAAGCGTAACTATTTCGCCCTCGTTTACTTCAAAGGAAATGCCTTTAAGCGCTCTTATAACGCCGTAATATACTTCAAGATTTTCAACTTTCAGAAGTGCCATAACGTCATTTCCTCCTTAATTTCCTATGTAAGCCCGAACGACCTCGGGATTGCTCAGAACCTCTTCCGCCGTACCGCTTGCAAGCGTCGTTCCGAAATTGAGGACGGTTATCTCGTCGCAAAGTCCGGAAACAAACTTCATATCGTGTTCGATGAGAAGTATCGTCATATTGAATTTGTCGCGGATAAGACGTATAGTGTCCATAAGCTCGGCGGTTTCGCTCTGATTCATTCCGGCGGCAGGCTCGTCAAGAAGAAGAAGCTTCGGCTTTGTCGCAAGCGCGCGGGCTATTTCCAGCTTTCGTTGCTTGCCGTAGGGAAGATTGCACGCAAGATTGTTTCTTTCGTCAAGAAGTCCGAAAATATCGAGAATTTCCTTTGCGTGGTTTCTCATTTCCTTTTCCACGTGGAAGTGGCGCGGAAGACGGAAAAAGCTTTCAAAAAGAGAGCATTTGTATTCCGGCTGATTTGAAAGTCCGACCATAACGTTGCGGACAACCGTCATATTGTTGAAAAGACGGATGTTCTGAAAGGTTCTTGCAATGCCTTTGTGATTTATGGCTTCCTGATGAAGTCCTTTGAGCGATTCTCCGCAGAGAAAAAAGTCGCCTTCGGTAGGCAGATATACGCCCGTGAGCATATTGAAAACCGTCGTTTTTCCCGCTCCGTTCGGACCGATAAGTCCGTATATCTGCTTTTCCTTTATTTTAAGATTTACATTCTGCGATGCCTTAAGTCCGCCGAAGGATATGCCGAGATTTTTTGTTTCGAGTATATATTCCGACATTATTTATCTCCCTTCGACGGTTTATCGGGCGTGAATTCGTTTCCGACCTTGAGATCGACGGAAAGAATTTCGTCCATTTTGATTTTGGTGGGAACCTTATCCCAGCTGGCAGCATCGTCCTTGACGATAGAGGGATCGTCCTTCGGATGCCATATTTTCGCCGCAAGATTGCGGAAATTGTATTTTTCTCTGAACCCCTTGAGCGCCGGCGCGTTGTTATAGATTACGATAACTATAAGAATAAGCGCGTAAAGCAGGTCTTTCAGCACGGCAAGATCGCCCGTAAGCACGGTGCGGAGCTTTTCGTTCAATACGGTTATAAGCGTTGCGGCAAGGATAGAGCCGTTTATCGAGCCCATTCCGCCGAGGACAACCATAACGAGAATTTCTATCGAATAATTGTAGCCGAACTTTACCGCCTGAACGGAGGAGTTCGTATAGCTGAACATAACGCCCGCAATGCCCGCGAAAAACGCCGATATCATAAATGCGGTGAGCTTGTATTTCGTAACGTCTATGCCCGTCGCTCTTGCAGCTATTTCATTGTCGCGGATGGCGGTTATCGCTCTGCCGTGCTTACTTCTCATAAGGTTCTGAATTATGAGAAGAGTAAAGAGAACGAGCGCAAACGCAACGATAAAGAACGTGTTTTTATGGGGACGGTTCGGGGTTGAAAGTCCGAGGTTGCCGCCGAACGCTTCGGATTGCTGGAATATTACCTTTACTATTTCTCCGAACGCGAGCGTTACTATCGCAAGATAGTCGCCTTTCAGACGGAGAGCCGGAAGTCCGACGAGAAATCCGAACACGGCGGCGCACCCGCCGCCGACAATAAGCGCAATCAGCATTGTGAGCGCTCCGTTGCCCAAAACGGGGACAAGCAGGGAAGCGACCTTTCCGCCCAGATATGCGCCTATGCACATAAATCCGGCGTGACCCAAGCTCAGCTCGCCGAGAAAGCCGACAACAAGGCTGAGCGAAACCGCAAGCACGATGCTTATCGCTATTTTTTCAAGCAGTATGATTGAGGAAGACTTAAGTCCTCCCGCGGCGGAAATTATGGCGAAAACAATCGTAAGAGCGGTTATAACGGCATAATTTATATAGTGTTTCCACTTGAATTTTTTCATTTTTTCCGAGAAGCTGCTCATTATACCTTCTCCCTTCTTTTCCTGCCGAGAATTCCCGTCGGTCTTACAAGAAGAATTATTATAAGAATGGAGAATTCTATTGCGTCCTTATATGGCGCTATCGCAGTTACCGAATCGCAGACGCTTTCTATCATTCCGAGGACGATGCTTCCGAGCATCGCGCCGGGAATCGAGCCGATTCCGCCGATAACAGCCGCCGTAAACGCCTTTATTCCGGGCATCGCGCCGAATGTATTGTATATGTAAGGCGATTGAAGCAGATAGAATAGTCCGGCAAGGGCTGCGAGCGCGGAGCCTATGGCAAAGGTTATGGTTATTATGCTGTTTACGTTTATACCCATAAGCTGAGCGGCGCTTCTGTCCTCGGAAACGGCGATCATCGCTCTGCCCGTTTTGCTGTATTTTATAAAAAGACTGAGAGATATCATCACCGCCGTCGATGCGACAAGCGTTATGATTGTCGAAACCTTTATGCTTACCGCGCCGATATTTATTTTTCCGAGGTCGGGAACGGCGACGAATTTCGTAGCCGATTTGAAGATTATCTGCGCAAGGCTCTGAAGCAGGTAGCTTACGCCTATTGCGGTGATAAGCACCGCGAGAGGCGAAGCGCCGCGCAGTGGCTTGTAGGCGACCTTTTCCACGACTATGCCGAGCAGAGTGCATACTGTTACAGCCATTGCTATGGCGACAAAGAAGAATGCGGGTGAGGAGGCGGCTTTCATGGCGCAGAAAACGTAAATTGTATATCCGCCGACCATTATTATATCGCCGTGAGCAAAGTTAAGCATTTTGGCTATGCCGTAAACCATTGTATAGCCGAGCGCTATCATGGCGTATATCACTCCGACGTTGAGACCGCTGATGAGTGTGTTTATAAATTCCATAAGTTTTCCTTAACTGCTTTCGACGGCACTGCGCCGACGGGGAGCAAAAAATCCCGTCGGTATTCGTGCCGCTTTGTTTTTTTGTTTTATCCGAAAAATTATTTTGCGTCGGATTCCTTTACGATGTATTTTATAGCCGCTTTGCTTACAAAGCCGTCGGACGTCCATTTGATGTTTGTACCCGTAACGCCCGAATATGTGTATCCGCCGTTGAACACTTCTTTGAGCGCGTTGCATATGTCGGAGGGAGATGACGTTACGGAGATCTTGTCGCCGGCTTCCTTCATAGCGCCGTAGATAGCGTAGATGCAGTCATAAGCGGCTGCGCCGAACTGACTGAGAGAATCCGCACCGTATTTTTCCGTGTATTTCTTTATGAATTCGCCGGACGCGCCCTCGGTGGATTTCGAGTTGAAGTGAGAAAGGAAGGAAACCTCCTGAGGAATCGTGCTTATATCAAAGCCCTGAACAGCCGTGTCGATACCGTCAAGACCGTCGCAGCCGTAGTAAACGGCATCCTTTGCAACGTCGTTCTTTGCTTCCGTCATAAACTGAGAAGCGGGCGTATAATAGATTGGCATAAAGATGAATTTGCAATCCTTGAGGGTTGCTATCTGAGAAGCAAAGGAAGCCACCGTGTCGCCGGAGAAGCTTGCTTCGACTACCGTTATCGACTTGTCGAGGCTGGCAAGGAACTGCTTGCGGATACCCGTTGAATATTCGTCGTCGGATTTGTAAAGCATACCTATTGTCTGTCCCTTGTAGTTTTCGCTTACGAACTGAGCCGCCGTAACGCCCTGCTTTTCGTCAGCGAAGCACATCTGATATGCGTTGTCGTATTCGACAACCGCGTCCGCCGTTGCGGAGGGAGTCATGAAGAATACGTTGTCTTCGTGAGAAAGAGTTTTGAATTCGAGGCAGGGCTTTGTCGTTACGCATCCGAGCGAAACCTGCATGCCCGCTTCGTACATGGTGGTGTAGTTTGTGGCTACGTTCGACGCGTCGTGAACGTCGTCCATTATAACGAATTTGAATTTGACGCCGTTAAGACCGCCCGCGGCGTTGATTTCGTCAACAGCCATCTGAGCGCTGTTTTTTACAGCCTGACCGTAAACTCCTGCCTGACCTGTAAGCGGACCGGACGCGCCGATATAGAATTCGGTGTTGTTTGCTGCGTAATTTGTTTCTTTTGAGCCGCAGGAGGCAAAGCCGACTGCCGCTACCGCGAGCATTACTGCCGCAAGTGCGATACTGATGAATTTTTTCATTGTGATTTCTCCTTTTTGCCGTATTTACGGCGTGAAATTTAATATAAAAAAACGGCTTTGCGTTTGCCGCAAAGCCGTTTTTGAATATACAGGGATATCAAAAAACAAACCTTCCGGTAAACTGCCCGATTTTATCAATAATTATAATGCCCCAGATGCTGATAAGCGAAATTAGAGCGAGGACAAAAGAAAAGGACACAGATATGACTGTGTCCATAATAATTATCGCAGAGGAAGAGTTCTGACGGCACGACGAAAAATCAGCCGCACAAGCTGCTGTTTTGAAGCTGTTCATATTGGCGCAAGCCGAAGTGAGCATTGTTTTTGCCGCCTTTCAGATAAATGATGTCACTATGATAAACTATCGCGTGCGATTTGTCAATTGTAAATCTATATAAAATTATCGGGCTGAAAAGCGTTTTTTGCGAAAAGTTGCACAAAACAGCGCAAAAATGATAGAAAAAGCCGCGGCGAGCAAACTTTTTTTGCCCGCCGCGGCTTTTTGCCGAAAATTATTTTTCGCAAGCGGCGACATCAGCCATCGCTTTGCGCATCTTTTCCATTGTTTCCGAATCGAATTTGGGAGATCTGTCATAACGGTAGATGCCGTTACATTCCTGCTCGACATCGTAAAGCTGCGTGTAGCACACGCCGCACACTCTCGGATTCGAGCGCAGAATTTCTATCATGGAGCAGTATCTTTCAACGTATTCTTCAAGCGTTTTCGGAGCGTCGCCGTAGCCCCAGCCGCTGCTGTCGTCGCTCCAGCGTATGCCGCCGTATTCGGAAAGAAAATAAGGCTGACCGCCGTAGCTCTGACGGTCGCGTCTGTTATCAAACGGTCCGTCCTCGGTTTCAAAGCTGTCGTAGCGGCGATGATAAGCGGCTATATCCTGACAGTAATCGTGAATGTCGTATATATCGGTTATGACGTGATAGTTTCCGCTTGTGTCTATGCAGGGGCGCGTGGGATCGAAGCATTTTGTCGCAAGATAAATATCGGAAAGGATTTCGTCGTTCTGTCTGCGACCGCCTCTGTCCCATGTTTCGTTCAGCGGACACCAGCCGATAAGGGCAGGGTGATTGTAATCTCTGTCCATTGCCTCTGTCCATTCGGGAAGAAAATACCGCAGTCCGTCCTCGCGTGTGTGATCGAAGCCCCAGTTTGCGTATTCGCCCCAGACAAGATAGCCGTTTCTGTCGGCTTCGTAAAGGAAGCGTCTTTCAAAAACGCGCTGATGAAGTCTTGCGCCGTTGAAGCCGAGTGCCTGCGCCAGCTTTATATCCTTTATAAACGCGTCGTCCGTCGGCGCGGTATATACGCTTTCGGGATAATAACCCTGATCAAGCACAAGACGCATAAAGACGGGCTTTCCGTTTATCAGCAGACGCGTTTTGTCAAGCTCTATTTTTCTCATTCCGAAATACGAATGTACTTTATCCTCGCAGCCCTTGCCCGAAACCGTTATATCAAGATCGTAGAGGGTGGGTGTTTCGATGTTCCATAGCGAGAGCTTTTCGACAGGCAGCGCAAGACGGAGGTAATTTCCCGTTGTCACCGCTTTTGCTTTTCCGACCTTTTTGCCTCCGAGCGAAGCTTCAAGACAAATCTTTTTTTCTCCGTTTCCGGCAAGCCTTGCGCGGACGAAAAGAACGCTGTTGTCAACGTCGGGATCAAGCTTTATATCTTCAAGATGCACGGCGGGGACTTTTTCAAGCCATACAGGCTGCCAGATGCCCGTCGAGCGAGTATAGTAGCAGCCGTATGATGCGTATTTATCGCTTTGCTTGCCGGACGGCTGTCTGCCGTCGCGGACGTCGCTCTCGCAGTAAACGGCAAGAGTGTTTTCTCCGTCGGCTACGTATTCCGTTATATCGAAGGAGAAGGGAGTATAGCTTCCCGTGTGAGTGCCGACCGATTTGCCGTTGACAAACACCTCTGCTTTGTGACATACGGCTTCAAAATTCAGAATAAGTCTGCTGTCGCCGAGCTTTTTCGATTCAAATTTTCTTCTGTACCAGCAGGCAGGGATAAAGTCCCTGTAGCCTATGCCGGAAAGTCTGCTTTCAGGACAGAACGGCACCTCTATTCTGTGCTCGAACCATTCCTTTTCAAGGATGCCGCTTTCTTTTCCCGATCTGCCGAAGTCGAAATCGAATTCCCATTCGCCGCAGAGATTTTCCCACTGCTTTCTTTCAAGCTCCGGACGGGGGTACGCTGTTCTTCTCATTACAAATATCTCCCGAAAATGTTTTCTGCCCGTAATTATATCATACGGAAACGCGATTGTAAATATTGCAGGGGTAAAAATCTTTTGCGGAATTTTTCAAAAAGGTATTGACAAAAAAACAAAGGCGCGATATAATTCACACATCATAGAAAACCGACGAGTAAGAGTAGTAGCTTTGCAGGTTGTCTTTCAGAGAGTCGCGGATGGTGAAATCGCGGCAGATAAACGCAATGTGAATGGACTTATGAGGGCGGCGCGAACGCAAAACGCAAGTAGCAGCCGACGGATCGCAACCGTTACAGTGCGGGACGTATGACGGTACGTCGCAGAGCCGGGCAAATTTATTTTGCCAATTTGGGTGGCAACGCAGGACACAGAGTCTTGTCCCAATTATTTTGGGATAAGGCTCTTTTTTATTCGCTGTGCGCTTTCTGTGATAAAATTTATATTTTTCCGGAGGAAAAGAAAATGAAGAAAATTTTATCTGTAATCATAGCAATGCTTATGCTTGCGCTCGCAATGCTTTTTGCGGTATCGTGCGGATCGAAAAAGGTGCCTGTCATCGGCATAAATCAGCTTGCGCAGCACGGCTCGCTCGATAACTGCCGCGAGGGCTTTATCGAAGGTCTTAAAGAAGCGGGACTTACCGAAGGCGAGGATTTCAAGATCGAATATCAGAACGCGTCCGGCGACACTTCGATAATAAAACAGATATCGGACGGATTTTCCGCAAAGAACGTTGCGATGATGGTCGGAATAGCGACAAATTCCGCTGTTTCGTGCTTTGCGGCGGCTGAGGACAAGGACATTCCCGTCGTATTTATCGCGGTATCGGATCCTGTCGGGGCAAAGCTTACCGAAGGCAACGTCACGGGAATTTCGGATCTTCTTCCCGTCACGGCGCAGCTTGAGCTTATCCGCAAAATGCAGCCCGACGCAAAGAAGATAGGTATAATCTATACTCTCAGCGAGCCGAACTCGGTTTCGACGATAGAGCTTTACAAAAATTCCGCGGCAGATTACGGCTTTGAGCTTGAAATCGTCGGCATAACGGAGCAGAGTCAGGTAACACAGGCTGTCGATACGATAATCGCAAAGGGCGTTGACTGCTTTACAAATCTTACAGATAATACGGTTGTCGAGGTTCTTCCGGCAATACTTGAAAAAACGGATGAAGCCGGAATTCCTGTTTACGGCAGCGAGATAAAACAGGTTGAACTCGGCTGCGTAGGCTCGGCAGGTATTGATTATACAGAGCTCGGCAAGACGGCAGGCAAAATGGCGGCAAAGATACTCAAGGGCGAAGCAAAGGCTTCGGATATGCCTTATGAAACAGTTAAAGATTTCAGCTATTATGTAAACAGCAAAGCGGCTGAGCGCTTCGGAATAACGATTCCGGCGGATATCGCGGAGTCTGCTGTCGAGTGCGGAAAATAATACAAAAGAGGAAACAAAATGGAGATAATCGAGCTTATAGCCGGAACGCTGACGCAAAGCTTTATATATGCGTTTATATCGTTCGGAATGTATATAACGTATAAAATACTTGACTTTCCCGATATGACAGCCGAAGGCAGCTTTGCTTTCGGCGCGGCTGTTACGGCGGTCTGTCTTACAAAGGGAGTAAATCCTTATCTTACAATGCTTATATCAATAGCGGCGGGCGCGCTTGCAGGACTCTGCACGGGTATAATCCACGTCAGACTCAAGGTCCGCGATCTTATTGCAGGTATTATAACGATGACGGCGCTGTTTTCGATAAATCTTCAGCTTGCCGGCGCAAACCTGAGCATCGGCAGGGATATTGATACGATATTCACGGCAAAGCCCACCATGGCGATATTCGGCGGAATTCCGACGCTGTGGAGAAAGCTTGTTATCTCCTTTATTATCCTTGTCATATTCAAATTCGTCATAGACGGTTATCTTAAAACCAAAAACGGACTTCTGCTTCGCGCGGCAGGCAATAACGGTACGTTTGTAACGTCGCTTGCAAAGGATACGGGCAGAATGAAAATCATAGGGCTTGTGATATCCAATGCGCTTATCGGCTTTGCGGGCTGTCTTGTATGTCAGGAGGGAAGATCGTTTTCATCGACTATCGGTACGGGTCAGGTCGTGTTCGGACTTGCTACCGTAATAATCGGTACGACGATATTCAGACGCGTGGAATTCGTAAAGGGTACTACTGCGGTTGCAATCGGCAGCATAATTTACAAAGCCTGTATTCAGGTCGCTATTTCGCTCGGTCTGCCGGCAAACCTTATGAAGCTTGAAACGGCAATACTTTTCCTTATAATACTTATTATCGGCGGAACGAAGAAAAAACGTATTTTCTCAAAGGGGGCGAGGGACAATGCTCACGCTTGAAAAAATAAAGAAAATATATAATCCCGGGCTGATTACGGAAATGTGTGTTTTTGACGGCTTTGATCTTACCGTAAAAACAGGAGAATTTGTTTCGATAGTAGGCAGTAACGGCAGCGGAAAAACATCTATGCTGAATATAATCTGCGGAAGTATTCCCGTTGAAGGCGGACGAGTGCTGATAGACGGAAAAGATATTACAAATCTTCCCGAATATAAACGCTGTGCATTTATAGGCAGAGTGTATCAGAATCCCGCAATGGGAACGTGTCCGGATCTTACCGTGCTTGAAAATATGTCTCTTGCCGATTGTAAAGGCGGAAAATTCGGACTTTCAAGCGGAGTAAACAAGCAAAGACGAGGCTTTTACAGGGAAAGTCTTGCCGGACTCGGACTTTCGCTTGAAGACAAGCTTGATGTGAAAATGGGCGCGCTTTCCGGCGGACAAAGACAGGCTGTTGCCCTTATAATGGCAACCATGAAGCCGATAGATTTTCTTATTCTTGACGAACATACGGCTGCGCTCGATCCCAAAACGGCTGATATTATAATGCAGCTTACGGACAAAGTTGTAAGAGAAAAGCATCTTACCGCAATGATGGTTACGCATAATCTTCGCTGTGCAGCGGAATACGGAGACAGACTTATTATGCTCGACAAGGGACATATAGTTCTTGACCGCGCCGGCGAAGCCAAAAAGAATACGGAGATCAGCGAAATACTGAAAATATTCAACGAAATAAGTATTGAATGCGGAAATTGACGCCGCGCAAAAAATGTCGGCAATTATTTGAAAATATTTATTGACAAACGCTCTGTTTTGTGATATCATATTTAGGCAGGCAGCGGAAAACGTGCCGGAATGGCGGAATTGGCAGACGCCCGGGACTTAAAATCCCGTGAGGTTCACCCCTCGTACCGGTTCGACCCCGGCTTCCGGCACCATTATATCGCGGAGTAGAGCAGTCCGGTAGCTCGTCGGGCTCATAACCCGGAGGTCGTGAGGTTCAAATCCCACCTCCGCAACCAAACAAAACAAGAAACAGCCCGTGTGGGCTGTTTTTTGTTTTGATTAGCAAAGGGATTTGAACGGAGCGGAAGTGAATGACAGCACCGGTGTGCTGTCAGAGCCGGCTTGCCCTGACGGCGACGAGCCGCGAGAATTCAAATCCCACCTCCGCAACCAGAAACAAGGGACTTTTTTACAGCCCCAATTTTTTATTGCTACTTTACCATCCCCTCTTGACAACCACACGGCTCTTTACGGTATAATGACAAAGGATACGGCTGAATCACACGTGGCATCGATGTTCCGCAAAAATATTTTCAAAAAAGTTCAAAAACCCTATTGACTCTCCCCCTGACTGTAATGATAGACTTGGCTTGCAAGAAAGAAACAGCGCTGTTTTTTCCATTGCAAAATCGCGAAGAAAGGAAGATGCTATGTATAAGATCGGTGAATTATCAAAGCTGTGCAACATGTCGGTCAAAACCCTACGATATTACGACTCCGAGGGATTGCTTGTGCCGGACAGAATCGACAAATTTACAGGGTATCGGTACTATTCCGCTTCAAAGTTAGCGGACTGCTACCGTATCATTGCTTTGAAAGAGCTTGGCTTTTCTCTTGACGAAATACGCCGGCAACTGACCGTCGGCGATGATGAAAAAATTATCGGGATATTGAATAACAAGCTTGCCGAATTGAATTCGCTCATCGAAAACACGCAGAACCGCTGGAGAAAAATCGAATCGATCAAAAACGGTATTATGGAAGGAGAGACAAAAATGTTTAATGTTATTATCAGAGAAACTGATGAAATACGTGTTGCCTTTGTGCGTAAATTTTACAAATCAAAATCGGATGCACTGCTCAAAACATCTGAAATTGCGGAAAAACTGCCGAAAAGCATTGTTGGCAAACGCAGAATAGTTATAAACTATGAAACCGAATATAAGGAATCTGATTTCGACCTTGCTGCCTGCACAGAAATCACAGGCAAGTTGTCGAAAGAAAGCGGTTATGACGAGAAAATCATCACTTTCGGAAGCGATGTTGCCTCGCTTTGTTGCAATGAAAGCGAGCTTGACGATGCTTATAAAGCTATTATAAAACATCTTGACGGCTCAAATTATAAGGTTTGCGGCGCTTATTATGAAATCTACCACGGCAACGGAACTGTCGAGCTCAAAGTCCCGGTAAGCGGAATGTCAAAAGCACCTTTGTATGTAAGCGTCAACGCAAATGAACCTTTTACGGACGACCCCGAGGTTTGCGGAAAGTGGAAAATTGTTGACATTGTGCCGACGCGCGAGCAGTTTATCTACGGAAAGCCAAAATGCAGTCACTCGACTTGGCTCCACGAGCTGTATTTTATCGACGGCGGAAAAGGCTACTGGGCAGTAGACGGCTGGACGAAAGGGACGATGTTTACGGGCGGACCGAAGCCGGATACACAGTATGCAAATCATTATACAATCGAAAACATCGACGGACATAAGCTTCTTTTCCTTGAGATGACCGATTGCGGCGACAGCGGTGTCGGCTTCGACGTTCCGGAGATATGGGTGTATGAAAAGACAGACGACAGACACCATGCTTCGAAAGAAGAGTTCAGAAGATGTGACAATATCGACTATCCGTTTGTAAACGACGAAAATGTTCTCGGCAAATGGAAAGTGCGGGATTTTGTCATTCGCAAAGAGGATTTCGCCCCAGATAAGCAGAACCTGAAGCAGGAGGATTTGTTTGTGCTCTCGGCGGAGTTTGGAGAAAACGGTGTGTATATATCAACTAGCCAAAACGGAATAAACAGCGTCACCTCCGTATGGACAAAGGGATTTGTTCTGAGCAGGCGGGCAAAGACCGCGTCTGCATACGAAATAAAGACGATTGACGGCAAGGAATATCTTTTCGAAGAATGGAAATGCGGCGATTATTCGTTTGGCGACGGCAGAGTTTATTTTTATGTATTTACCCGCGAATAATTGAATAATTGTTCCGACCACCATATCTTTTTCAGTGGCGCGATACAAACAAAAACAAGAAACAGCCCGTGTGGGCTGTTTTTTGTTTTGATTAGCAAAGGGATTTGAACGGAGCGGAAGTGAATGACAGCCTTTAATTAGGCTGTCAGAGCCGCGACGACCGAGCGGCGACGAGCCGCGAGAATTCAAATCCCACCTCCGCAACCAGAAGAAAAGAGATGCGCATTGCGTGTCTCTTTTCTTTTGCTATCATTCGATAAATATCAAAAAGTTTTTTATACCAACGGAAACCAAAAAAATTATCAATTGATTTTCCGTGCTATCTTCAACCTGCGTTAGAAAAATTCTCTCAATATGAGTTATTGCAATCCTGCCGCATTGCAGTATAATAATATCAGGATAAGCGCTAATCCAAATTGTTTTGGAGGAATATTTTATGATAAAACTCGGAGAAAAAATTAAAAGTTTAAGAAAACAGAAAAATATATCCCAGGAGGTCTTTGCGAATTACCTCGGCGTCTCGTTTCAGGCAGTTTCAAAATGGGAAAACGGAAACACCATGCCCGATGTAACAATGATTCCGGCAATTGCGTCATTCTTCGGCATTTCTACCGATGAACTGTTTGATTTCAATCTGTTTGAAACCGAGAAGCAGGTCGAGGCAATCTGCGCCGAATCACGGAAGTACCGAAATTCCGATGTTGCAAAATCCGAAGAAATCCTGCGCAAAGGATTACAAAGATATCCGGGCAACGACATTATACTGAATAATTTGCTCTACACCTTGGATTATCAAACCCGTGCAGAGGAGGTTATCAGCATTTGCAAATCCCTTATAGCATCAACCAAAGACGACTCCGTAAAATACGATGCCTGTCGCATCCTTGCCACCTGCTACAAGGAAAACGGTCAGGTTGATCTGATTAAACCAACGCTTGAAATGATACCGGAGATATATTTCACAAAGCTCGAACTGATGGCATCGCTTCTTGACGGAGAGGACAGCTACGAAGCGACACAGAAACAGAAAAACATATCCGCCGAAAATCTGATCGATATGTTGATCATCGCCGGTAAGTATCTGAAAAAACTCGGAGAAAATGAAAAAGCGATCTCACAATTTCGGATCGCAAAAAAAATCATGGATGCTTTTTCTGAGGATTTTGTTGAAAACAAATGGTTCAATTCAACGGTTTATGAGTGCACAAGTGACACACGCTGCGAAGTTAAAAAGCTTTTGAATGAATGACTTTTTGCCCCGCTTTGGCGGGGCTCAGGTTGGAGAAAAAACGCTTTATACCGCGCAGCTTGCACCGGGACAAGACCTTGTGTTTAGGATTAAACTGACCTCGGCGGCGACTGTATATTTCGGCTATCAATGGGGGACATACAGCAAAAGCGAAAGTCCGGACATCACAGACGGCACGACTGTTACCGACACAACCGCAGACGAAACAGCCTGACCTCTCCGCCCGCGGCGGAGGGGCAAGACCGTCAGCTGACCTGTGTCAACGCGTTGAAAAATCTCTCACCCACATGTGAGAAAAAACCCCAAAAATCCTCGGGTGCTGCCCGGGGATTTTTTTGACTCTTTTTTCCTCTGTACGTCTGTTTTTTGTATTGACATCGCTTTTTGTTTCTGCTATACTGAATATATAAAATGGTCGGAGTGTAAGTATTTTTTCGGACTGTGCGTATGTCAGACGCCGCGTCTGCAAAAAAATCCGTCAGGTCGATATAACAAAAGTGCGTTTTGCGCGTATATATCGACAAAAGGAGATATTATGAAAAGTTTGAAAACATTATTTGAATACCAGAAATTCAAGCCCCATGCCGGATTGCAGAAAAAAATAGATGCGGTATCGGCAAAATATCTGTCGGGCGGTGTAGAGCTTGCGGACGAAGAACTGAATGTGGCGGCGGCAGGAGAGCCTCAACCTGTCAAACCTTTTCAGGAGAACCAAGATGCAGACAAAAAATAATCTTTCGGCGGATGTCTATACGCTGTATCATGACAAGGTTTTAGGCTATGTGATGAACAGAGTACACAGCAGGTATGACGCCGAGGACATAACATCGGAGGTTTTTCTGAAAATTTATTCGGTGGCGGGCGGATTTGACGCGCAAAGGAAAGGCGCGGCTTCTTACATATTTCGGGTAATGCAGACGACGCTTGCCGATTTTTATCGCAAAAGCGAAATTCCGTGCGCCCCGCAGGAGGAGCTTGCCGATATCCCCGAGGAGGAGGATCTTGACGATACGCTTGCAGAGCTTGACAGCGCGCTCGATACTCTTACGGAGCGTGAACGCGAGGTCGTGATTCTGTATTATTATCACGGTCTGAGTCACAAGGAAATTTCCGAAAAAATGCACGTGTCATATACAAATGCACGGCAGCTGTGCCACATTTCGATCAAAAAACTGCGAAAGGTCATGAAGGAACGGAGCGATTAGACAGGAAAACAAACGCTTCCCCCCCCTCCCGTTCGGACAAAACGCAGAACTCAAAAAACTACTGTTAGGAAGTAATTTTATGGAAATCAAAAAAACGAAAAACGGAAACGAACTCACCATAGCGATTGAAGGACGACTCGATACGACCACCGCGCCCATGCTTGAAGCGGAGCTCAAGCAGAGCGTAAACGGAGTTGAAAAGCTCATATTCGATTTCGGCTCGCTGGAATATCTTTCTTCCGCCGGACTGCGCGTGCTTCTTTCGGCACAGAAGGTAATGAACAAACAAGGAGAAATGGTTGTAAGAAACGTAAACGATACGATCGCTGAGATCTTTGAGGTTACGGGCTTTGCCGACATTCTGACGATCGAATAAACATATGGATATTCACACACAACCGATAGAGCTTTCGCAAAAGCCTCTGCTTGAAAAAATCAGGGAGGCTTGCGGAAATGACATTTCGGCATACACATTCAATTCTCTGTATCTTTGGCAGTGTCAGATGCTGCTTTCCGTTTATATCGAGGAAAATTTTTTTGCCGTAAAATGCGGCGAGCGTGGCGAAAACACGTGGTTTTTCCCTTGCGGGAGCAGAGAAAGGGTTGAAAGCTTTATTACGGAAGGAATGAAAGAAAAGAATTTTTCTCTCTGCTACATAGGTGAAGAGGACGCAAAATGGCTGAGTGAAAAATTCCCGTCGCGGTGGAAGCTCTGCCGCGAGGAAGAATCGGACGAATATATCTGCAATATTGCGGCGCTTATCGCTCTTGAAGGCGGAAAATACAAAGGCGTCCGCCACAAGATCAGCCGTATCGAGCGCGAAAACACGATAAAAGTTTTGCCCATTTCGGACGAAACGATAGACGACGCGTTTGATGTGATGACCGAATGGGAAAAGCTGCCGCACAGTATAGGCAACAATCAGATTGTTGACTCGGGCGTATCAGACACCGCGTTGTACGAAAGAAAGCAGCTCGGCATCGAGGGGACGATCGTATATATCGACGACAAACCTGTGTCCGTATTTGCGGGATTTCCGATCAATGAAAATACCGTGGACGCTCTGGTGGGAAAATCCCGTCACGACGCGCCGAGAGGCTTTGTGTATTATGCGGTCCGCGAATATGTAAAGCAGCTTGCGGACAGATATACCTATTGCAATCTGGAGGAGGACCTCGGAATCCCGGGAATCCGGCTGATAAAGGAGGAGCTTCGTCCGGAAAGGAAAAACCTTATATGGACGGGAACGCTTATATGAAAAGAGATTATTTCGTATCGAAGATGTTTTATAAAATGCTGATCCCGTCGGTATTTTCGTCTGTCGGATATGCGCTTTCCGATATGGCGGACGCGCTTGTGGTCGGTCAGCGTATGGGCGAAACGGGGCTTGCGGCAATCAGCCTTTGTCTGCCCGTGTATATGTTGATGAACATAATTATGTATGCCTTCGGCGCGGGCGGTGGAGTCAGATTTTCCGCTCTGCTCGGCGAAGGCAATGAAAAGGACGCCCGAAGATGCTTCAACAATATCCTCGGGGCTGCTCTTTTTTCGGGCGTGATGTTTGCCTTGCTTGCAAATGTCTTCGCACCGCAGATTCTTGTCGTGCTCGGAGCCGGAAGCGCGGGAGACGAAGTCTGCAGGGCAGCCGAAACCTATATGAGAATTGTTTCTCTCGGCGCGCCGTTTATGATTCTGAACATAGTTTTTTCGTTCTTTCTCCGCAACGACAACAATGAAATAGTTGCCGCGCGCGGATTTATTATCGGCAACATAACCGACCTTTCGCTGAATATTATTCTTGTTCTCATTTTCGATATGGGCACGGCGGGAGCGGCGCTTTCGACCGCGATAGGCTCTGTGGTCGCCATCGTCTGCTATCTGCCGGCGATTATCGGAAAGAAACGCAACGTTATCGGAATATCCGTTTCAAAGCCTGATTTTGCACAGATTTTCTCCTGCTTTGGCGTGGGCTTTTCGACCTCGGTGCAGAATTTGTTTCAGTTTGTATTTCTGCTTGTCGTTAACAGAGTTATGCTGTCGCTGGGCGGAGAAGCCTACGTCGCGGTTTTCGATGTTGTTTACAATATCACTTTCCTGCTCGTTTATCTTTGCGAGGGAACTTCCGAGGCGGCTCAGCCGCTTGTCAGCACCTTTGCCGGAGAACAGAGCGAGAACGACTGCCGTCAGGTAAAACGGCTGTCAATAGGCTGTGCCGTTGCGCTCAGCGGAGTCGCCGCCGTTCTGATAAGCATATTCGCAAAATATATAGCGCGGATCTTCGGAATATCTGACGAAATACTTCCGGTAGCCGCCTACGCGATAAGAATTTACTGCACGGGCACGGTATTTGTTGCGCTGAATATTATTCTCAGCAGATACTGTCAGTCGAGGGAGGACGGCAGAAGCGCTTTTGTCGGCGTTCTTCTGAATAAGCTTCTTGTGGCTGTTCCGAGCGTTATGCTTTTTGCGACGCTCGGTCAGAAGCTGATATGGCTTGCGTTTCCGGCATCTGAGGCGGTGTCGCTTGCGCTGTTTCTGATTTATTGCGCCGTCGCTGAAAAGAAGAGGACGGGCTTTGACGAAAACCGCATCTATCGCGTAACGCTTTCGGGAAACGATGCGGAAATTTCGGCGCTGCTTGACGGCTGTGAGGAATTCTGCGACAGGTGGCAGGCTAAACCGAATCAGAAATATTTTGTGACGCTTGTGATCGAGGAAATTGTTGCGTCGATCGTCCGTAATGCGCTCGGACGTTCGCCCGACGGAAAAATACGCGTTACGCTGATTGCCGAGCCGGACGGTGACTTTACGCTTCACGTTCTGGATAACGCCATAGAATACGATCCGCTGTCGTGGCGCGTCAAGAAGAAAGAGAGCCGCACCGATTTCGATATAGACGAGGTCAGCGTGCTTTTGATAAAGAAGAAAACAAAAAAATATTTATACAGGCAGTGTATCGGGTTCAACTCTCTGACTGTTCAGATATAGATCGGAGGACTTTATGCAGGAACGAACAAAAAAACACAGGGTGTCGTTAAACGTCAAGGTGGCAATCATTATGCTGCTTTTCACAATTTTTCTTTCCGTAGGAACTGTGATTATCAGTTATCTGTCCTACACCTCGTCGTTCAACAGACACTATGAAGATCTGGCGACGTCCATAACGAAGACCGCATCGTCCGTCGTCAATGCAAGTGACGTCGCAAAGGTTACGGACGAGGTGAAAAAGGTATATCGCAGGATATGCGCGGAAAACGGCGGGATTCCCGACTTTGACGGCTTTACCGAAGCCGAAGCGGAAAAATATTATTCCGAATATGCGTATATAAAGGGAATGCCCGAATACAAAAGCCTTTTGGAAATTCTGAAAAAGATCCGCGAGGACAACCACGTTGTGTCGCTTTATCTCGGCTATACGGACGTTGAAACAATGCGCGATCTTTACATCGTTGACGCAAGCGAGGACGGACAGGCGTGCCAGCCCGGAGATATCGATTCCGTTGAGGAGGAGCATATCGCAAAGGTGCAGAGCGGCGACTATACTTTCCCCGCCTACGTCACGAATTACGAAGAATACGGATGGCTCTGCTCGGCGTCCGCGCCTGTTTTCGATGAGGACGGCAACGTTATCTGTATGGTTCTTGTCGATATTTCAATGGAAAAAATAATGAGCGACAGGCAGAGCTTTCTTATACAGATAGCTGCCATTATCGCGGCGGTCGCCGTCGTAATGCTGATAATAATACTGCTTGTTACGGACAAGACGCTCCTTAAACCTATAGGGAAGCTCGGCACCGCCGCCAGAAATTATATCGGCGATGAAAAATCCGAAAAAAAGGTTTTTGAACCGCTGAAAATAAAAACGGGTGACGAGATAGAGGATCTGTACGATTCTCTGCGGCAGATGGAAAGCGATATCCACACTTATATAGAAGAGGTTACGGTGATTACGGCGGAAAAAGAACGTATCGGCGCGGAGCTTGACGTTGCAAGACATATTCAGGCTTCAATGCTGCCGTGCATTTTCCCCGCATTCCCCGGACGCCACGAATTCGACGTTTACGCGTCGATGACTCCCGCAAAGGAGGTAGGCGGCGACTTTTACGATTTCTTCCTTGTTGACGACGATCATCTTGCCGTGGTCATGGCGGACGTTTCCGGAAAGGGCGTTCCCGCCGCGCTGTTTATGATGATATCCAAAACGCTTATAAAATCCGCGGCTCAGAGCGGACTTTCGCCGAAAGCCGTTCTGGAAAAAGTCAACAATCAGCTTTGCGAAAACAACGAAGCCGAAATGTTTGTCACCGTGTGGCTCGGTATTCTCGAAATATCCACCGGAAAAATGAAATGCGCGAACGCCGGTCACGAATATCCGGCGATCATGCGTAAGGGCGGAGATTTTGAGCTGCTCAAGGACAGGCACGGCTTTGTGCTTGCCGGAATGGAGGGCGCACGTTACCGCGAATACGACATTGAACTGAAGGAAGGAGACCGTCTGTTCGTCTATACCGACGGCGTTCCCGAAGCCACCGACGCATTCACTACGCTTTACGGCACGGACAGAATGCTCGCCGCGCTGAATCGCGCAAAGGGCTGCTCGTGCCGTCAGCTTCTCGAATCGCTTCACGGCGATGTGGACGCGTTTGTCGGCGAGGCGGATCAGTTCGACGATATAACTATGCTTTGCCTTGAAATAAAATCCGGCGCGCCCGCAATGCAGGAGCTTACCGTTGTGCCGTCCTCCGACAAGGTGACGGAAGTAACGGAATTTCTTGAAAACATTCTGACAAAAGCAAATGCTTCGCCCAAGCTCATATCGCAGATAGATATAGTTACGGACGAGATATTCTCAAATATCGCGCTGTACAGCGGCGCGACCGAAGCAAAAATCGGATGCGCGGTTTCCGAAAGCCGGCTTACGCTGCGTTTTTCCGACAACGGAACTCCGTACGATCCCACAAAGAATCCCGATCCCGACACGACGCTTTCCGCAGACGAACGGAAAATCGGCGGACTTGGAATATTTATGGTAAAGAAAATGATGGATAAAGTTTCTTACGAAAACAAAAACGGTTTCAATATTCTGACCGTGATAAAAAATCTGTGAGGTGAAGTATGAACAACAATCTTTTCAGGAAATCAAGTATTGACAGGGTAAATTCTCCGGAACAGCTCAACGAGTACATCAGGGTGACAAGTCCGGGTGTGTGGCTTATTCTTGCGGCTGTGGTCGTTTTGCTCGTCGGAGTTGTCGTGTGGAGTATTTTCGGTACGATCGAAACAAAGGTCGAAACCTGCATTTCCGTCAACGGAGACACTGCCGTGTGCTACGTTTCGGCAGACGACGCGGCTCGCCTTAAAGAGGGAATGGCTGTCACAGCCGAGAACTTTACGGGAACGGTAAAAAGCGTCCCGAGCGTTCCCGTGCAGCTGGGGAGCGACATAAGCGATTATGTTCTCTATCTTACCGGCATGTCGAGGGGAGATTTCTGCTACGCAGTGGAACTTGAACTGACAGGCGCGACCGACGGCGTTTATCGCGCCGAAATTACGGTGGACAGCACCAAGCCCATAAGCTTTATAATTCATTGAGTCCGGAGGCGAAAAATGGCTGACAGCAGAAAAATACCTAACGAGCCGCTGAAAAGCAAAGCGGCAAAGGTCCCTGTCGTGATACAGATGGAGGCGCTTGAATGCGGCGCCGCAAGCCTTACTATGATTCTGGCGTATTACGGAAAATGGATACCGCTTGAACAGGTTCGCGCCGACTGCGGTGTGTCGCGCGACGGTTCAAATGCGAAAAACATTCTCAAAGCAGCCCGCAACTACGGGCTTACGGCAAAGGGCTACCGTTACGAGCCTGAGAATCTCAGGCAAAACGGCACCTTCCCGTGCATCATTCACTGGAATTTCAATCACTTTGTTGTTTTGTGCGGGTTCCGCGGCAACAAAGCGATTATAAACGATCCCGCAAAGGGCACATACAGTGTTTCTATGGAAACTTTTGACAAATCTTTTACCGGGATTTGTCTTGTGTTTGCGCCAGGCGAGGACTTTCAGCCGTCCGGCAAACCGAAAAGCATTTTCTCATTTGTCAGAAAAAAACTTTCCGGAACGGGCGGCGCTTTTGCTCTTGTCGTTATAACGACGATTATAGCATCGCTGATAGGCATCATTACCCCCGCATTTTCAAACGTGTTTGCCGACAGGCTTCTTTCGGGGAAAAATCCCGAGTGGTTTATGCCGTTTATTTACGGAATTTCCGCACTTGCCGTCGTGCAGATACTTGTGGCGTGGATTCAGGCGGTCTATTCGCTTAAGGCAAACGGCAAGATTGCAATCGTTGCAAACAGCGAATATATGTGGCACGTCCTGCGTCTGCCGATGGTCTTTTTCTCTCAGCGAATGGCAGGAGATATAGCCGGAAGACGCAGTCAGAACGCGTCGATCGCAAGCCAGATTATTTCAACCTTTGCTCCGCTTACAATACAGGCCGGAATGATGATTTTCTATCTTTTCGTAATGCTCAGATACAGCGTTGTTCTGTCGCTTATAGGCATTGCGTCGGTTTTCCTCAATACGCTTGTAAGCAATTACATATCCAAAAAGAGAATCAATCTTACGCGTGTGACGAGCCGCGACAGCGGAAAGCTGGCGGGCGCTACCGTCGCCGGCATAGAAATGATCGAATCCATAAAATCATCAGGCGCGGAAAACGGCTTTTTTGAAAAATGGTCGGGCTATCAGGCAAGCGTGAATTCCGGAAGCGTGAAATTCACAAAGCTCAACGAATATTTGGGAATAATTCCGTCGGTTATATCGCTGTTTACGAATACTGCCGTGCTTATGGGCAGCGTTTATCTGTGTCAGCAGGGAAAATGGACCGTCGGTATGATCACCGCCTTTTCCGGATTTTTAAGTTCGTTCCTTTCTCCCGCAATGCAGTTTGTATCCGCTTCCCAGACATTCCAGGAAATGCGGACAAGTATGGAGCGCATCGAGGACGTTATGGAATATCCGGCAGATGTGCCGTCGTGCTCCGAACCCGTTTCCGATGACGAGGAATACGACAAGCTGAGCGGAAAAATAGAGATGAAAAACGTGACCTTCGGCTATTCGCCTCTGGCAGAGCCGCTGATAAAGGACTTTTCGATGACGCTTATGCCCGGACAGCGCGTGGCGTTCGTCGGGCCGTCGGGCTGCGGAAAATCCACGCTGTCAAAGCTTATTTCGGGACTGTACAAGCCGTGGTCGGGAGAAATTCTCTTCGACGGCAAGCCCATAAACGAAATCAACCGCAGTGTCTTTACGGGATCGATTTCGGTCGTCGATCAGGACATTATTCTTTTCGAGGACACGATAGCAAACAATATAAAAATGTGGGATACCTCGATAGAGGATTTCGAGATGATTCTCGCCGCGCGCGACGCACAGATCCACGACGACATAATGCAACGCGACGGCGGATATCAGTATAAGCTGACAGAGGGCGGCAAGGATCTGTCCGGCGGACAGAGACAGCGTCTTGAAATCGCCCGCGTGCTTGCCGAGGATCCGACAATTATAATTATGGACGAAGCGACCTCCGCCCTTGACGCAAAGACGGAGTACAACGTTGTAAATTCCATTCACGACAGAGGAATTACGTGTATTGTCGTAGCGCACAGGCTCAGCACGATCCGCGACTGCGACGAAATCATAGTTCTTGACAGAGGACAGGTTGTCGAAAGAGGAACTCACGCCGAGCTTTACGCAAAGGGCGGGGTCTACACGCAGCTTGTGTCGAACGAGTAAAAGGAGGTATCGGATAATGGGATGGTTTGACGAACAAATAAGAGAACGGATTCAGCACGACGACGACAACTTTTCCGACGCCTTTGCCGCAATGGCGGGAATCGTTATGGGAGAGCGCATTTCGCGTGCGTTGAACGACAATCTTGTTCAGGCGAGAAATGCCATTGAACAGATTTTAGGTTATTATCATATAAAACCGACAAAATTGCCCGACGGCATAAAGGATATAAACGATCAGCTCGAATACCTTATGCGTCCGTCCGGCGTTATGCGCAGAACGGTCAATCTTGAGGGCGAATGGTATAAGGACGCCGTGGGTGCGATGCTCGGCAGCAGAAAGGACGACGGCACACCCATCGCCCTGATGCCTTGCGGATTTTCGGGTTATCGCTTCCTTGACGTCAAAACAGGGAAGTGGGTGCATGTAAACAAGAAAACCGCCGCCCTGATAGACGAGGAGGCGATCTGCTTCTATAAGCCGCTTCCGCTGAAAAAGATAGGAATACGTGAGCTGCTTATATATATCGTTCAGTGTATGTCCGTTTCGGACTTTGTGGCGGTAGGCATCGCTACGCTTGCGATTTCGCTTCTAGGACTTCTGAGCCCGAAGCTGCAACAGCTTATTTACGGTCCGGTAATCGAGGGAACGAGTTTTCAGCTGCTGTTTGCCGTGTTCGGATTTCTTATCAGCCTGAGCTTGTCACAGCTCTTTATCGGCGTGACAAAGCGACTGATCATGAGCCGGCTCGGAAGCAAGATGAACGTTCAGGTGCAGGCGGCTGCCATGATGCGAGTGCTTTCTCTTCCGGCAAATTTCTTCAAGGAATATTCGTCGGGCGAGCTTGCAAGTCGTATGAGCTATATCGGCTCTTTGTGTTCTATGCTTGCAAACGCAATTCTTACAACGGGACTTACGAGCCTGTTTTCACTGATTTATATCACGCAGATGACGGTCTACGGTCCGGGACTTGTTGTTCCGGGACTGCTTGTTATCCTCTGCACCGTGTTGCTTTCGCTTATCACGACCTTTGCACAGCTCAGCATTTCAAAAAAGCAGATGGAGCTGTCGGCAAAGGAATCGGGACTTGAATATTCTCTTATCACGGGCGTACAGAAGATAAAACTTGCCGGCGCGGAAAAGCGCGCGTTCTCCAAATGGGCGGACGCTTATGCAAAGCAGGCAAAGCTTGAGTACGATCCTCCGACATTCCTCAAGCTTTCGAGCGTATTTTCAACCGGTGTTTCGCTTGCGGGAACTATCGTTATTTACTTCTTCACGATAAAAACGGGCGTTGCCCTCGCCGATTATTACGCTTTCAGCAGTGCTTACGGTATGGTTATGGGCGCGTTTGTGTCGCTTGTCGGAATGGCAAGCACCTTTGCGAGAATAAAACCGATGCTCGATATGGTGAGTCCGATTCTTGAAACCGTGCCGGAAATATCGGAAAACAAGAGAGTTGTTACAAGACTTTCCGGCGGAATAGAGCTGAGCAACGTATCCTTCCGTTACGAAGAAAACGGACCGACTATCATCGATGGTCTGAGCCTGAAAATCCGCCCGGGACAGTATGTTGCGATCGTCGGATCGACGGGCTGCGGAAAATCAACGCTGATGCGACTGATGCTCGGCTTTGAAACGCCGCAGAAGGGCGCTGTATATTATGACGGCATGGACATTGCCTCTCTTGATCTCAAATCGCTGAGAAGAAAAATCGGAACGGTTATGCAGAACGGCAAGCTGTTCCAGGGAGATGTTTTTTCAAATATCATTATTTCCGCTCCGCAGCTTACCATGGACGAAGCGTGGGAGGCGGCTCGTCTTGCGGGCATAGCCGACGATATCCATGCAATGCCGATGGGAATGCACACGATCATTTCCGAGGGCTCGGGCGGTATTTCCGGCGGTCAGCGTCAGCGACTTATGATCGCGCGCGCCATTGCGCCCAAACCCAGAATTCTTATGTTTGACGAAGCGACCTCCGCTCTCGACAACATTACGCAGAAAATCGTTTCCGAATCGCTTGATTCGCTAAAATGTACACGTATAGTCATAGCGCACCGTCTTTCGACGATACGTCATTGCGACAGGATAATCGTTCTCGACAAGGGTAAGATTATAGAAGACGGAACATACGAGGAGCTTATCGACAGAAACGGCTTCTTTGCCGAGCTTGTTGAAAGACAGCGCCTTGATAATTAAAATTTTTTTCGGCAGACTCCTAACAAAACACGCAAATTGCCGTATATACTTATGAAAATATTACAGGAGGCTTGATATGAATTTCCCCGAAACAATAATCGAAAAGGCAAAGGACGCAAAAACTCCCGAAGAGCTTTTGACTCTTGCAAAGGAGAACAATATCGAACTTTCCGCAAAAGAAGCCGGTGCATATTTTGCCCGGCTTCATAAAATAGGTGAGCTTTCCGATGATGAGCTTGACAGCGTTTCCGGCGGCGGCTGCGGTTCGGAGGGTGCGCTCTCAACGTCGAAAACCGTCACCGTATCGGGACGCAGACTTGGTTGGAATTGCCCTGTCTGCCACAACGATTGCTGGGAGGAATCGTACAAAACGACCGTAAATACGAAATGGTGGTATTGCTGTGTCTGCGCGAAAAAGAATCCTTCGGATGTTCCGTATGTCAGTCAGCCGGGACAGCGTTCTTCTTTTCCCTCCGTATCGGTTTCCGTTGACATTTGATTCTGTATCCGAAAACAAAAAATCAAATAAATAAGGAGAATTTATCATGGCAAGTAAACTTACCCGCGAACTTACTGAAAAAGCAAAGCTTGCAAAATCCCCCGAAGAACTTTTGACTCTGGCAAAAGAAAACGGCACAGAAATGACGGAAGAAAGCGCAAAGGCTTACTTTGCCAAGCTTCATAAAAACGGCGAGGTTTCCGACGACGAGCTTGACAGCGTTTCCGGCGGCGGCTGCGGCTACGCAAGCGTTTCTCTCGACGGTCACTATTATAAGCTTGTAAATGACCGCACGGACAGCTGCGGCAGGTTTACCTGTCGTGCCTGCGGAGGCGGACGCGGAAATCATGCGGCAGGGTGTGACTTCAAAGTCGGAGGATTTGAAGATGTTTGCATGTGCTGCATTCATAACGGCGGACATCAGCTTATAGGAGACTATTGCAAGCTGCAGTATAAATAAGAGGAGGGAAAACGTTGTGAATAAAGACCTTATAATAAAAGCAAAACAGGCGAAATCTCCCGAAGAAATTTTGGCTCTGGCAAAAGAAAACGGTATGAAACTGACCGAAGAAAGCGCAAAGGCTTATTTTGCCAAGCTTCATAAAAACGGCGAGGTTTCCGATGATGAGCTTGACAGCGTTTCCGGCGGCTGCGGAGAACCGTCCGATCCGCCGAAATTCAAAACGGGCGACCACGTGCTTAAGGAGGGCTTGTACGTTTGCAACTTAAAGCACCCGTTTTGCTGCAGCTCAGACCATTGGATAGTCGACAGCGTGCGTTATTCGGAGGTGCACGGTTATCAGTACACGGTACATTGCCCGATTTGCAACGCAAGCGTCAAACCCTTTGAAAGCTCTCTTGTGAAGAAATAAAGGAAGGAGTCGTTATGAATAATTTTACCCACGAACTTACTGAAAAAGCGAAGCTTGCAAAATTCCCCGAAGAACTTTTGACTCTTGCAAAAGAAAACGGCACAGAAATGACGGAAGAAAGCGCAAAGGCTTATTTTACCAAGCTTCATAAAAACGGCGAGATTGCCGATGACGAGCTCGACAACGTTTCCGGCGGCGCATTGCCTTTGAACTATGCGCTGAACACGGACAATTATATTCATTGCCCCAAATGCAATTCCGTAAATCTTTGGTACAACGACGGCAAGGAACGGTATGAGTGCAATGATTGCAAAACGGCATTTACTTCATCCGGAATTGTGAAATCGGGCGGATGTGGTTGAGAATTGACGATAAGATATAAGACAAAATAAGAGCATAAGCCAAAACAGCCGGAGCACACAGGAGCTTTTAACCATTTCCAAGGCTGAAGGCGCGGCAATCAATCAGAAAACAATAAATTAATAAAAGGAGAATTTATCATGGCAAGCAAACTTACCCCCGAACTCATTGAAAAAGCAAAGCAGGCAAAATCCGCAGAGGAGCTTATTGCTCTTGCAAAGGAAAACGGCGCTGAAATGACCGAAGAAAGCGCAAAGGCTTATTTTGATCAGCTTCACAAAACCGGTGAGCTTACAGACGACGAACTTGATAGCGTAGCAGGCGGCGGATGCCATGCAAAAGACGGAAGACTTGTAGTTACGACTACTTATTTCTGCAGGTTTTTCATTACGAAAGAACCCGGCATATCACAGATTTGCAGTCACTGCAAGTTCTGCAGTTACGAAAACGGCTTGTGGCTTTGCAATAATCCCGCAAATACGAAATAATAAATAAGCAAATAAACAAAGGAGCATTTACAATGGAAAAGAAACTTACACCCGAACTGCTTGAAAAAGCAAAACAGACAAAAACGCCCGAGGGGCTTATCGCACTCGCAAAGGAAAACGGCGCGGAAATGACCGAAGAAAGCGCAAAAGCCTATTTCGATCTTATACACTCTGCAAACGGCGAACTTGTAGACGACGAGCTTGACAGCGTTTCCGGCGGCAGAAAATGCGGAACGATCTACTATGAAGGCTACCCGGTTGTTTCAGATTTCAATAGTTGCGAATACTATAGCGAGAACGCATGGGATGGAAGCGGATACTGCATGGACTGCACCTACCTTGGAGTCGGGGCGGACGGATGGTTGTCTATTTGCACCTGCCGGGCGAGACGCAACAATTGATTCGGACGGGCGGAACGATTTTAAAATTTATTTCGGAAAAAGGAGAATTTATTATGGGAAATAAAATAACAAGCGAATTTATCGAAAAAGCGAAGCTTGCAAAATCCCCCGAAGAAATTTTAGCTCTGGCAAAGGAAAACGGCGCGGAAATTACCGAAGAAAGCGCAAAGGCTTACTTTGATCAGCTGCACAAAACCGGCGAGCTTACAGACGACGAGCTTGATAGCATAGCCGGCGGCGGATGCCACGCGAAAGACGGAAGACTTGTAGTTACAATTGATCATCTTTGCTATCATTTCATTTGCAAAAGATGCGGCTCAACAAGGGGAACCGGACAATACGCCGAAAGCTGTAATGGTTGCAGACGCACTCGAATCGACTCAGCGGCGCATTGCGCTACATGCAAGTTCTGCAGTTACGAAAAAGGCTTGTGGCTCTGCAACAATCCGGAAAACAACAAATAAAAGCAATTTATAAAAGGAGATTTTATTATGGAAAACAAAATCACGCGCGAATTTATCGAAAAAGTCAGACAGGCGAAAAACGCAGAAGAATTTGTTGCCATTGCAAAAGAAAACGAAATTGAAATTCCCGAAGGCAAGGCAAAAGCGCTCTTTGAAAAGCTCAATAATGTGCTTTCCGATGAAGAGCTTAACGGCGTTTCGGGCGGACTTATATTCAGCACGGCACTAAAAGAAGATGAAGATAAGACGCAGAACCAAGATCTTAATCCCACTTTGAAAATTTTATAATAAGGAGAATGTTTACCATGGAAAACAAAATTACACAAAAACCGACCGAAAAAGCAAAGCTTAAAAAATCCGCAGAGGAGCTTGTTGCTCCGGCAAAAGAAAACGGCGCACAGCTTTCCGCCAAAGAAAATCAAAAACTTTCGGATAAAGAGCTTGAAAAGGTGTCAGCCGGCGCAGTAGCGATACTTCCTCCTCGCCGTCCGGAGCTGTAATGCAGCGTTGCCGTGAAAAATGCATATTCCGTATAAATAAATTCCGAAAAAACAACAAAGGAGAAAAGCCACATGAAAATAAACAACGAATTTATCGCAAAGGCAAAACAGGCAAAATCTCCCGAGGAGCTTATTGCTCTTGCAAAAGAAAACGGCGCGCAAATTACCGAAGAAAGCGCAGGGGCTTATTTTGAACAGCTTCATAAAACCGGCGAGGTTACCGAAGATGAGCTCAGCGGCGTAGCCGGCGGAGGATGCGGATCGATTACGGAACCGCCCAAATTCAACGTAGGCGATCACGTTTTAGAAGCGGGTTCGTTTACTTGCGGAACGAAACATTGGGACTGGCGCGGAGCTCAGCGAGTCGTGACCGTCTGCGATTCCACCTATCTCGAAGTAACGAACATCGGTATGGCAGGAGGAACGCGTCGCGTCTGCGACGTAAAGTGTCCCAAGTGCGGAAAGACCGTCACTCTCAACGAATACGAACTACGCGAAGCTTAAAGCCTGCGCGATTAAATAAACGTAAGGAGTAAACCCTCATGGAAAACAAGATTACCCCCGAACTCATAGAAAAGGCTAAACAAGCCAAAACCCCCGAAGAGCTTATGGTTCTTGCAAAGGAAAACGGTGTGAAAATTCGGGAAGCTTAAGAGTCTACGATGTTTGCGATAAATGCGGTTATGGCTCGATAGGTACAGGAATCTGAGCGATAACGCTCAAAACATGAATTAAATCCGGCTCGTCCCCCTGGCCGTTTTTAAGTATAAAAATAAAAAAGGAGGCATTATCATGAAAAACAAAAACACGTCCGAACTGCTTGAAAAAGCAAAACAGGCAAAATCTCCCGAGGAGCTTATGGCTCTTGCAAAGGAAAACGGCACGGAACTTACCGAGGAAAGCGCAGGGGCTTATTTTGAACAGCTTCACAAAACCGGCGAGGTTGCGGAAGATGAGCTTGGAAATGTTTCCGGCGGCTCGTGCTATAACAGCGACGGCAGACAAATTGTCACGGTCGCGTACTGCTGCACGGCTTTTACATGCAAAAAATGCGGCGGCAAGTATTTAAGCACAACTTATCTTCCGGTATGTAATGAGTGCGGTTATTCAGCGATGTGTGACCATTGCAAATCTTGCACATATGAAAAAGGACTGTGGCTTTGCAATCATCGCAAGAAAAAGAAATAATTAGCCCGAAAACGAAAGGAGAAAGAACATGGATAAAAACCTTATTCTGAAGGCAAAACAGGCAAAATCTCCCGAGGAGCTTATTGCTCTTGCAAAAGAAAACGGCGTGGAAATGACCGAAGAAAGCGCAAAGGCTTACTTTGATCAGCTTCATAAAACCGGCGAGGTTGCGGAAGATGAGCTTGGAAATGTTTCCGGCGGCGGCTGTCACGCGAGAGACGGAAGAATGATTACGACCGTTCTCAATTACTGCTCACGCTGGCACTGCGATAAGGACGGAAATCTCTCGAAGCTTTACGGGGAAGCATTCGGTGGAGGCGCCTTTGTGTGCCATAGCTGCGGATCCGTTGCTGTTTGTAAAACCTGCATGTTCTGTTCTTACGAAAAAGGCTTGTGGCTTTGCAACTGCTCTGAAAACTGAAAGAATTTACCCGAAAACGAAAGGAGAAAAAACATGGATAGAAACCTTATTCTGAAGGCAAAACAGGCGAAAATCCCCGAGGAGCTTATTGCTCTTGCAAAAGAAAACGGCACGGAACTGACAGAAGAAAGCGCAAAGGCTTACTTTGATCAGCTTCATAAAACCGGCGAGGTTGCAGAAGATGAGCTCGGAAATGTTTCCGGCGGCTCGTGCTATAACAGCGACGGCAGAGAAATTGTCACGGTCGGTCATTGCTGCACGGGTTTTATGTGCAAAAAATGCGGCAGCAGCGGTATTTTAGATACAGCTCTGTATGCGGTATGCAGAAATTGCGGTTGTTCAGCGATGTGTGACAGTTGCAAATACTGCACATACGAAAAAGGACTGTGGCTTTGCAATAAGCACAGAAAAAAGTAAATAAAAAAATCAAATAAGGAGAATTTATCATGGCAAGCAAACTTACCCCCGAACTGCTTGAAAAAGCAAAACAGGCGAAAACCCCCGAAGAGCTTATTGCTCTTGCAAGAGAAAACGGCGCAGAGCTGACCGAGGAAAGCGCAAAGGCTTACTTCGGTCAGCTTCCCAAAACCGGCGAGCTTTCAGACGACGAGCTTGACAGCGTTGCCGGCGGCGGATGCCACACCAAAGACGGAAGAATGGTAGTTTCGGCGCTTAATTATTGCCGCGGATTTATATGTAAAAGATGCGACTGCGGACTTTCCAGTCACGAAGCGGTGTGCATAAGATGCAGATGTGAGGCATACTGTCATGGCTGTAAATACTGCACCTACGAAAAAGGCTTGTGGCTTTGCAACAACCCCGCAAACATGAAATAAAAGTAATTAAATAAGCAAAGGAGAATTTATCATGGCAAACAAACTTACCCCCGAACTCATTGAAAAAGCAAAGCAGGCAAAATCCGCAGAGGAGCTTATTGCTCTTGCAAAGGAAAACGGCGCGCAAATTACCGAAGAAAACGCAAAGGCTTATTTTGACAAGCTCAACAAAGCCGGCGAGCTTTCAGACGACGAGCTTGACAACGTTGCCGGCGGTTGCGGAAACAACAAAGAAGAAAAGCCGAGCGAGAATACTGTCACGGATGGGTTATTAATTCAACGACCACACAAACCTCCGTATTCTATTTGAAAAGGATTCCCGGACAAGAAGCATTTTGTAATACTTGCTATTACCATTACGATGGTTATAAAAAGCCGGTTTGCAAATGTCAAATAGACGGCTGCCGGCGGTTGCGGAGACCACCACAGAGAAGAAGAGCCGAGCGAGCATACTGTCAGGGATGATCGGAGTGCTTTCTGGTTACGGAGTGGTGTGCGTAGAGACGTGCTGTGACAGCTGTAAATACCGCACCTGCGAAAAAGGACTGCGGCTCTGCAACAACCCCGCAAACATGAAATGAAATAATAAATTAAATAAAAGGAGAAATTATCATGGCAAGCAAACTTACCCCCGAACTCATTGAAAAAGCAAAGCAGGCAAA
>CAVKJG010000016.1:0-36780 GCA_963656825.1 Sphaerochaetaceae bacterium | reverse complement strand
AACACCGACGGAGTTTATATTTATACGGAAAGCACGGGTAACACGAACTCAAAGCAATACTTAAACAGCACTTACATTGATTATCTTGAAAAAAATATGAACGGAAGTACGCCGGAAAGCAATCTGACGTTAGGTATCCAGTATACCAAATCGGTCGGAATCAATCTTATAAGCCATGACGGCACACAATATAAAGCAGTCGGAACAGACAAGTGGAATGAGATTCTGAATAACAATGATTATATGAAGACGCAATACACGATTTTATCGGGTAGCAAATTGCCGACGGAATATAACGAAGTAGCGCTTGTTGTAGATTCTTATAATCGTATTTCGGCAACTGTTCTCAATCAACTCGGCATATCTTATTCTGCCGAAGCAAGCAAAATCGATTACGATGATTTGGTCGGAAAAGAATTCAGACTCATTACAAACGATAACTATTATAAAAAACAGGATTTAGGCAACGGTAAATATCTGTATGCGGCAGCAAGCACACAGGAAGATTTGTATCTTGCGTATGAAAGCGGTATTTCCGTCAAAATTGTATCCGTTATTCGCGAGAATAAGGACGCATCTACGTCTTGGGTTTCTTCCGGTATCGCCTATACGGAGGCTTTGACAAATAAAATTCTTGAATTGAACTATGAGTCCGAAATCGTTGAGTATCAGAAACAAAACCCGGAATATAACGTTTTATCGGGAAAAATGTTTAAGGAAGAAGCATCTGCGGGCGGATTCGGCGGAATGTTCGGCGGTTCAAACAACAGTTATGAAAGTAATCTCGTAAAACTCGGCGGCGACAGCACGCCTACGTCTATTACCGTATATCCGAAAGACTTTGAAAGCAAAGAAAAAATCAAGCAAATCCTTAATGCTTGGAACGACTCCGAAATATATAAAATTTACGGAAACGAAAAGGATGCGGACGGAAACTATTTAGCGGATGTTTATAAAGTTACTTATACGGATTTTTCGTCGATGATGGTTTCTATGCTTAGCAGTCTTATTGACATTATCACATACGCTCTCGTTGCGTTCTCTGCAATCGCGCTTGTGGTTTCGAGCATTATGATTGCAATTATCACCTATGCATCGGTTATAGAAAGGACAAAGGAAATCGGCACGATTCGTTCTCTCGGCGGTAGGAAAAAAGACGTTTCCACAGTCTTTATCGCAGAAGCCTGTATCATAGGCGCGGTATCGGCAATTATCGCCATTTTTGCGACACTCGGAATTAACGCAGTTATCAATGTTATTCTCTCTGCGCTTGTCGGAGTTTCGGGAATAGCATCGCTCAACGCCGGGACGATAATTTCGATGATTGCTTTGAGCATCGGCCTGAATTTGCTTGCAAGTCTGATTCCTTCTCGTATTGCCGCGAAAAAAGATCCTGTCGTTGCTTTAAGGACGGAATAATTCTACAAAATTTAGTATGGAACATAAAGGAACTAAAAACACACGAGCCGGACAGCTTCACGGTTGTCCGGTTCGTTTTTCTTTATATGAAGCAGTAGCCGTGGATTTCTCCGGGCACTTATTCGTGATTACTTTTTATAAATAGACGAATTCTCAATGATTTCGGCGATCAGGTTTGCCATATATTCGTCGCTCTCTTTCATGCCGCCGAGCAACCATTCGATAATAACGAAAAGGTAACCGCTCGTCTGATAGGCAAGATAATATTTGCGTCCTTCCTGATATTCCGTCGGCAACGGAAAAACGGAACGCATCATCTCATAAAGTTTATAATCCAATCGGGCGTTGTGCATCATCAAAAGAACTTCTTTGTTTTTTCTGATATATGAAAACAGCAACCGTACATTGTCGATATAAATTTCCCCGATTCCGGGCTTTGCTGTTGCATAATATTCTTTTACGGAAACAGACGAAAACCCGTCTATCAGTAAATCTTCCTTTGAGGTATATATCCGATAAAATGTGCTTTTATTGTAACCCGCTTTTTGGCAGATGTCTTTTACCTGTATTTCATCGTATGGTTTCTCTTTGCTTAAATCCAATAAAGCGTTGAAAAAGCATTTCTTTGAAAATGCGGTTGTTCTCATGACGCAACTTATTCTCCTTTTTGTCTATTATAGAATGCGCCCCTGCAGAAACTGTCCGGTTTCTATTGATTTTGCGGCATTCTTTCGCTATAATAAAGTTATACGCGACTCAGGTTGCGTTTAGTATACCACTTATTTTTGAGAATTGCAACACAAGGAGAAGAAAAAATGCAAAGCGAAAAGCAAAGACAGGACAAATTTTCCGAGGGAGGAACAGGTATGGCCGTGTGGTTGATCGGTATCGTGGGAATATTATTGGGAACAGTTGAACAGTTTCTGGTAAACGAAAGCCGCATTGTAGCGGGAGTTATCCTGATTGCGGGATGTGCGCTACTGTTCTGGATTTGGAAAAGCAAATATAAACTCCAAGTATGGCAGCTCTGGCTCATTCGTGTTGTCACGGCTCTCCATTTGATCGGTGTTTTCTCTGACCGCTGGCTGGTTTATACCGGTCTTGGCGTATTGACCGCTGTGGCGGGCATTGTGCTGACCGTTTTCGGATTGTTGCAACACAAAACAAAGCATCCCATTGCAAAAGTAGGAGAGAGCGCTTTTTCTGTCATTGCGGGATTGCTGGCTTTTGTAATCCTTGGGATCACATTCTTTCCCAAGGCTTCCTTCTCCGTTTTTAAGACCGCAATTAATGCCTACGGGAATGTAACATCGGCAGAAAGCTATGAGGAAACATTGGAGAACGGCTCACGGATGATTGCAAACATTCAGTATGACACGGTTTACCCCAACGGATTTCTGGATGTTTATTATACGGCTACACCGCGGTCTGAGAATCCTCCCACACTGCTTTTCATTCATGGCGGCGGATATGCGAACGGCGATAAAAGCAGCGGCGACCCCAATGCAGGTGAAGTTGATTACAGGGACTCTTTGGCGTATCGTGCGCTGAACGAGGGCTACAATGTAGTGCAGTTCAATTACTGCCTGATGACGGAGCATATTTTTCCGGATGCAATCATTCAGCTCAACAGCGGGCTGAAATATCTGAAAGACCATGCGGCGGAGCTTGGACTGAATATGGATGCGGTATTCCTCTCCGGCGGTTCTGCGGGCGGCAATCTGGCAGGTGTGATGGCAAACCTGCAAACAAACCCGGCGTATGCTGCGGAAATGGGGATCACTCCGGCGCTGGACTCCGACGATATTCGTGGTGTGGTGTTCATCAGCGCTCTGCTCGACAACTCGCAGTACGGAGTCACACATAATGTTGTCATTGATTACATGTTTTATTGGGCTGGTCGGGTCTATCTGAATACCAATGATATTGTTTACGACAAGGAAGCCTCCCGTCTTTCAAATGTCATTGACAATGTGAGTGCAAACTATCCGCCTGCACTGATTTCGGACGGAAACAGCGGCAGTTTCTTTGACCAAGCCTTTGCCATGAATGCAAGACTGATAGAATTGGGCGTTGAGTGCAAGTTAATTTACTACCCCAAGACCGTTACAACGCTGGCGCACGGATATGAGGATCTCGGCTCTGACTATGCGAAGCTCACGCAAGACAGAATGATTGAATTCATGAACGCACACGCTGACTGAACAACAAGACCGCAACCTTCTGTGAAAAAGGTTGCGGTCTTGTTATATTTTTCTTATTCACAAGGCAATTTGTCGGATGGCTCTTTGAAGTGGATTTTCTCGGTTCCTGCTTCAATGGCGGTTTCATAATACCAGCATTTATGATTGATAAAATCCAGCGTTTTTTGGAGATCTGCCATCTGCGCTTCTACGGCTTTCTTTCGCTCTAAGAACATTTCATAACGCTCTTGCAGGGAGTCGTCACCCATCAAGACCCATTCGGAAAATTGCCGGATGTCTTTAATCGACATCCCGGATTTTTTTAAGCACTCAATGACCCGAAGCATAGCAATGTCCCCATCGGAAAACATCCGATAACCGGATTCTTTCCGTCCCATAAAAGGCAGTAAGCCCTGTTTGTCATAATATCGCAGCGTAACAGGGGTCAGATTCGTAAGTTCTGCGGCTTGTTTGATCGTATATGGCATAAAAAATCCTCCGTCACAAAAAATTCACAAATAAATTTCGACTTTTGATATTGACCTTAACCTCAAGGTTAATGATATACTATTATCGTTAGGATGTCAATAGGAATCACAAAAAATTCAAAAAATCGATGTCCATAAATTTTTTGAGGGAGGAAATATCAATGAATCGGTCTAAGGTCGTGGTTATTACAGGAGCATCCAGCGGTATCGGAGAAGCAACTGCACGCCTTCTTGCAAAGCAGGGCAACAAAATTGTTCTTGGAGCAAGACGGGAAGAAAGATTAAAGAAGATCGTATCGGAAATCAAAGCAGATGGCGGTGATGCAATCTACTGTGCTACCGATGTTACAAAAGTGAGCGATCAGGAGGCATTGGCACAAAGCGCAATGGAAACATACGGCAGGATTGATGTGTGGATCAATAACGCAGGTCTTATGCCCTTATCTTTATTGGCGGAAGACAAGGTGGAGGACTGGGATAAATGTATTGATGTCAATCTGAAAGGTGTTCTTTACGGAATTCATGCGTGCCTTGGAATTATGCGCAAACAAAAGAGCGGACATATCATCAATATCGGCTCGCTTTCATCTCACCAGACAGGTATGGCATGCGGCATTTATGCGGCAACCAAGTTTGGTGTCAGAGCGGTCAGCGAAACACTTCGTGAGGAGGAGGCTGCCGCGAAATCCAGAATTCGTGTGACGATGTTGGCACCCGGAATGATTGCAACGGAATTGCCGCAATCGTTGACCACACAAAAGGGGCGTGACGGTATGCAGGCTGCATACGATGCGCTTGCCATTCCGGCGAACTCGGTGGCTGAAAGTATTGCTTTTGCAATCAATATGCCGGAAAACACCGGAATCAATGAGATTATCATTCGTCCGACAGCTCAGCAGTTATAAAAGAAATGAGGCGGTAATCCATGAAGCATAAGGTTATACCCATGAAAAAATTTTTGATCATCTCGCTTGTACTGATGATGTTGTTTTCCCTTGCAGGATGCACGAACGGAACGCAAAAGGATCCGCCTTCTTCCAGCGATGCATCATCTGAGGGCAGGGTAACAACCCTGGAAGACGGATCATCTGAAGGCGGTGAAACAACCACAGGAGATGGATCATCTGAAGGTGGAGAGACAAACACGGAAGCTACTGCGAGCCTCACTTATGAAAGAAATTCTGATGGCTACACCGTAACGGGTGAAACCGAAAATGTTGAAAATATCACGATTCCGGATCAGTACAACGGGCTTCCTGTGACCGCAATCGGAGAAAGCGCTTTTGCATATTCAAAGCACACCGCCCCCATCTTATCTGTCACGATACCGGATTCCGTTACAACTATCGCCAATAACGCATTTTTTAATCGCAATGAAATGACCACGGTCAATATCGGACGGGACAGCCAACTCAAGGAAATAGGCAGAAACGCTTTTTCGGGCAACCACGCATTAACGGCTATTTATATTCCGTCCGGCGTTACAATCATAGGAGACAGCGCATTCAATAATGACGGCTCAATTAATTTCACCGTGGACGAGGCAAATACCGTCTACCGTAGCGAAAACGGACATCTTATTGAAACAGCTACCCAAACCCTTATCCGTGGCGGACAGAGCGCGGATGTTCCCGAAAGTGTTACTTCCATTGCGCAGGCGGCATTCAGAAAAAGTGCGCTTACGGAAATCAATCTCCCGTCAAGTGTTACAAAGATAGAAAATTCTTTTATCGCCGATAGTTCCATTTCGGTGATCCATTTCAGCGGAACGGAAGAACAATGGAACGCAATAGAAAAAGGATCATTGTGGAATTACAGAAAGAAAGATATAGAGATTAGATTTGCAGAGTGATACTAACTCCACTATGGTTTTACGGTTGCGGAAAAATATCCGGCGCAACAACAGGGGAGGCAGTATTATTTCAAATTTCAACATTACCACGGGGTACAAGGGGTGTCCCCTTAAAGAGAATCCGGGTGTGAGCACCATGAAATGAGCACCCGGATTCAGTGCTTGCTAAGAATTGCAGACAGACAAAGTCGTTCCGGAGACCGTACATACCGGAGCGGCTTTTCTTTTGTTCAAAACTTATGCCGCCATTTATGCTTTGCTCCTGTTTGTATTCGGTTTCTTGCGGATGCCCGTGCACGCATACGGAACCTTTTCTTTTGTCCTTCACTCTCAGCAAGCACTGAATGATACCTCCCACCCGGATGCCTCCCACCGGGTATTCGGTACATTCGCTTGTGAGGGGATACCTCCCCTAATACCCCTCTGGCGAGATGCCAATTGAATTTTCTCATTGACTTACTTACACATTATCGAATCCAAAAATTTCCCCAAATTCCCTTGACAAGTTACGCGAGTAATGCTATAATAATATGCGGTACTATTGTACCGCTATATAGAAAGAGGTGTCTATGAAAGCATTGGACGCAGAACGCTTTACGAAGATCCGGGCGTTCATCGATGAATATTATCTTGACCATCATAAGTCCCCGACCGTGCGCGACATTGCAGCGGGTACGGGGATATCCAAAACCGCAGTGCAACGCTATCTCACTGATATGAAAGCGCACGGCGAGATCGAATACAACGGCAGGCGGAGCATTGAAACCGACCTTTCCCGTGTCATGACCGACATCACGCCTGTTGCCCGGTATGACAGTACCGTGTCGTGCGGTTTGCCGACCGAAGTCAATGTGGAACCCGCAGAAGTACTGCCGCTACCCAAATCTCTCGTCGGTGACGGAACATTCTTCATTCTTACCGCCAAGGGTGACTCTATGACAGGCATCGGCGTGGATGACGGAGATTTGGTAATCGTTCGTGAGCAGAACACCTGCAGGGATGGAGACTATGCCGTTGTACTTGTGGACGGGCGGGAAACTTTGCTCAAAACCGTCACCTATCTGCCTGACAAGCAGGCTTATCTGTTGCACGCTGAGAATCCGGACTACCCTGACCGGGTGGAACGCAATGTGACCATTCAGGGCGTGGCGATCAAGGTCATCAAATCACTGTGAAGTTGTTTCAGCAAGCATCGCCTTTGTACAAAGGCAGTCAAATAAAAACCAAGGAGGAGGTCATATGCAAGTGAAGGAACGCTTTCGTCGGTTCATACGACTATTAACAGATTCCAAGCCCAAGGGCGTCACCGATGAGGAATGGAAGGTCATACGCGACGAACGGGAAGCGAAAAAACGAAAGCAGGCAGAGCTTGAACGCTATGCCATCGACCACTTTGAAGAAACGCCGGAGTATCGGAACGCCGGGTGGTTTACCCGCCTGCGTATGAAGATGCACTATCGCGTGTGGCTTGACCGTCGCGGGGAAATATGGCTGCTTGACGGATCTCCGGAAATGGAAAAACTGCTTTGTGCGGTAGATGAAGAAACCGAGGCGCTGATGAAGCTGTCGCGGGACGAGCGCATCGCATACTTCCGTCGCATGGACCGTTTTAACAGAATGGATTTCGATATGAATTTCGGCACGACCGTGCTTCATGTCCGTTCCTGCTTTGAGGGGAAAACCGAGGAAACGGTAGCGGACACCGTCAAGCGCGTGGCAAATACACAATCATAAGTAAATCTGCAATTCGCCGCATCCGACAAACCGATCGGAATGAAAGGAGTCAATGAAAATGAAAAATACACCGATGTCGGATACGAAGATCACCGCGCTCTATTGCCGTCTCTCCAAAGACGACGAATCGGAGGGCGAGAGCAATTCCATTACCAATCAGAAGAATATACTTGCGCGTTACGCAAAAGAAAACGGATTTCAAAACACAAGATTTTTTGTCGATGACGGATGGTCCGGCACAAATTTTGCCCGTCCCGCTTTTATGGAGTTCATGGAGCTTGCCGAGGCGGGTAAGGTCGGCACCCTGATCGTAAAAGATCATTCAAGACTTGGCAGAAACCGGTTGGTCGTCGGGCAACTGTTGGAAGAAGAATTTGACCGTATGGGCGTGCGATATATCGCCATTATGGACAATATCGATTCCGCAAAAGGGCTGAGCGACTTTCTGCCCGTGCAGGACTGGTTCAACGAAATGCACGCCAAGAACACCTCACAAAAGGTTCGGGCAGTATTCCGCAGCAAAGGCGAATCCGGCGTTCCGCTGTCGACGACTCCGCCATACGGTTATCTGAAAAATCCGGAGGACAAAACGAAATGGATCGTCGATGAGGAAGCAGCGGAGGTGGTAAGAAAGGTATTCGATCTCTGTATGCAGGGCTTCGGGCCAACGCAGATCGCCGACAGACTGACAACCGAAGGGATACCGACACCGGCCGAGCATTTCAATGCCTTGGGGTATCGCTTTCCGTCACAGTCGACTGTCCCGGGCAGGTGGGTACAGACCGCCGTCGCCGACATGCTGGAGCGGCAGGAATACACGGGCGACACTGTCAATTTTCGCTCTACCACAAAGTCCTTCAAAAACAAAAAGAAGATCGACCGACCGAAAGAGGATTGGAAAGTCTTTCCCGACACTCATCCCGCCATCATTGACCGTGCCACATTTGAGCAGGTTCAGGAGCTTCGCAAAAACAAGCGCAGACCGACCCGTGAGGGGAAGCAAAGCCTGTTTTCCGGTATGGTGTTCTGCGCCGACTGCGGTGAGAAACTCTATTTCTGTACGGCGAAAAACTTCAGACCGGAGCAGAATTGGTTCACCTGTTCGTCTGCACGAAAGACCAAGGGCAAATGTACCGCTCATTTCATCCGCGATGTCTATATACAGAAAGCGGTGCTTGAAAGCATGCGCCGCGTGTTCTGGTATGTAAGAACATTTGAAAATCGCTTTGCCGAAGAACTGCAAAACCGCTCGCTGGATGAAAAGAAAAAGGAACAGGCACGAAAGAAGCGCGAGCTGGAAAAGGCGGAGAAACGGATCGCCGAGCTTGATCTGCTGTTTCGCAGACTATACGAGGATAATGTTTCCGGCAAAATATCCGACGAGCGATTCCAAACGCTCTCTGCCGGGTATGAAGCCGAACAGTCGGAAAAGAAAACCGCTGTCGAAGCTATGAAAGCCGAGCTTGCGGCATCCGAGGAACAGACCAAAGGGATCGGAAAGTTCATCCGCATGGTGAGGTCGGTCACGGAGCCGACCGCGCTGACACCTGAGCTTGTCCACCGCTTTGTTTCAAGGATCGTGGTACATGAAGCGAGGAAGATCGACGGCGTGCGGCATCAGGACATCGACATCTACTATTCCGGTGTCGGCATCATCTACCCCTCCGATCCGGAGGAAATGGAACGACTGTTTCAGGAACACCTGAAATCCGGCAGAAACAGAACAAGAGTTTACGTGGGAGACACCACTGCTGCGAACATCCGGGTAAACGGGTAAAGAATACCGCAAAAACATAAAAGCGCCGACACTCTGAAGTCCGTGTCGGCGTGAGCAAAAGCATTGTAACGATAGCAAGCCGCGCAAAAAGCGCAAAAGTACAAACAAAACAAGTGAAAACAGAAAAACGGCACAGCAGAATCAATCTGCCATGCCGCATCCCAAAGCACCGCCCATGGGCTACCTGCTTTATCGCAGGTGCCCTTGGGCGGATTTTTTCTTATCCTCTTGTTATTTTCACTCTCATTTTGTCGCCTGCGGGATCAAGCACCTCGGCTGTAAGACGCCAATCCTTTGAAACGCCTTCGGGAAAAGAATTAAGCGAATACGAGCCGCTTGCCGCTCCGCAGTAAAGCGCGGAATCGAAAAGCGAAGTTTCGGGGTCGTTGCTTTTATAGAAGAACGGATCGCCTTCCGTCTTTTCTGCGGAATAAAGCGGACCGAAGCGCAGAAGCTTCCCGTTCTCGTCCTTTATTTCTTCCATTCCGCGACGTACCTTTATCGCATTTCCGAGATCGTGTCGCTTGCCCTCCGGACGGTTTGACGAAACGCACTGCGCACGGAGAAACCATTCGCGGTTCACGCTCTCGTCTATGTGATAGACGACGACTCCTCCCGCGCTTTCGTCATTTGTGATAAACTCCTCAAAGCCTTTTTTCAGTCTTATTTCAAAAAGGAAATATTCGTCGGGGTTCGGGGTGGGAACTTTAAGCACGCGGTCGCCCGCCGTAACGCTTTCAAGCGTATAAATTCCGTCCTCCTCCGCCGTTACAACGTCCGACCAGCCGAAATAAACGCGCTGATACGGATCGATATACGTCGGCATACTGCCGTCCTTTAGGTGATTTCCGTTGCACATAAGAGAAAACGTGCGCGGAGTCGGCCATCGCGGCTCGACGTCATCGCCCCATGTATAGCGGCTGTACATATCCTGCGCGCCGAGATTGTGCGCCAGCTCATGCGCCGGCGTTCCCATTGTGGTAAGCCCGACCTTTACGCTTCTGTATTCGCCTATGTTCGACACGCGAACGATCTTGACGCCGCCGGAAAGCTCGGCATCCGTCGGCTGGCTCGTGCCGTGAACCTGAAAGCGATGCGTCGGCGTCGGGCCGTTTTCGTAATCGACAAAGCCGCAGTCATTGTCCTTTTCACAGCTCGAATGATCATATCCGGCGTTGAGAATTATCACCGCAAGATCGTTCGGAGTAATGATTCCGTCGCCGTCGTGATCGTATTTTCTGAAATCTATATATCTGTCGCAGGCGCAGACTATATCGTGGATAGCCTTTGCCGCCGCGCTCCCGTTGTCATAGCCTTCGAGATTGCGCAGCGCCGCCGGATGCGGAAGCGGCACGGATACCGAAACCACACCCTCTGCAGGCATTCCGGCGTCGGGATGATCTATCTTTACAGGATAGAACCAGAACTTGTTTCCCGTCATTTCCTTGTAGAAATCCATCATTGAGCGGCAGCCCTCGCCGAAAAATCTGTCGTAGCAGTCCTCGGGCTTTGATATCGCCCACTGCTCTCCGTAATATTTGCTCGTTTTGTCCGTGAGAAGCTCGGGATGCTCGGGATCGTAATGATTTATCCCCTCGCCGCTCGGATCAAAGCTTGCCAGCACTATGAGCAGCGGCGCCGGCGTCAGCGGCTGAACCTTTATTTTTTCATTGGGTTTGTCTTCCATTGTTTTTCTCCTTTTATGCCGCGGAAGCGGCTTTGTTTTCCGGCTCTATTATACATTTGCCCCGTCCGATTGTCAACATAAAAAAATAAGGTTACATACGGATAAATTTATTTTCACATTTTGCGCCAATTCTCCGCCCGAATGTGATATACTTAATAAGCAATTTTACAATTCGGAGGCTTTTATATGAAATTTACCGTTCCGCCGGAAATATTCACGTCGATAACCGACCTTTTCGACGCAATAGCCGCTGCGGCGTTTTTAATCGTGCTCAGGCACGACAAAGGCGTCATCGCAAGGCTGTGGAGGGTTGTGATGATTTCGCTTGTCGCAGGCGGTATTATGGGCTTTACGGTGCATCTGCTCGAATGGGACAAGGCTGTCGAAAACGTTATATGGGTAATTCTTCCCCTGCCGATGTGCATAGCCTGCTCCATGTTTTCGGTTGTTTCCGTAGCGGATGTTTTTCCGCAGAAAATAAAACCGACGCTTATATTTTTTTCCGTTCTCTGCACTTTTTCCTATGCTGGACTTGTCGCTTTGTTTCTCGCGGGGAAGAAATTTCTTGTGATATATACTTTTTACGCCGTGATATGCGTGCTTTTTTCCGCCGCGATGTTCGGATATTCTTTTGTAAAAACAGGGCGGAAAAGCTATCTGCTTTATCTTCTCGGCATACTTGTGGAAGTGCCGGGCGGAATAGTTCAGGCAAAGCGCGACCTTTACTTTACTTTCATATGGAAAATGGATTTCAACACCGTGTACCATCTCATACTTCTGGCGACAATAATCCTTTTCACGGCGGGATATCTTTGTAGCAGGAAAGAAAAATCGGCTGAAAGCCGATAAATCCGAAAGCAAAGCGGGCAAAAATGAAAATTTTACTTGACAAGCCTTTTCCGTTGTGATAGAATAAAATGCCGCATGATTTCGGGAGCTTCAAAAAGCGAAGTTTTCGCTTGCCCCGATCAGCGAGTCTATATTGAAAGTGAGGTGCTTTTCGTGTTCGCAATTATCAAAACGGGCGGAAAGCAGTACAAGGTTCAGGAGGGTGACATCATCTTCGTTGAAAAGCTCGATGCACAGGAAGGATCTACCGTTGAGTTCGGTGAAGTTCTTGCGGTTTCCGGCGAAAGCTTCGTAGCAGGCACGCCCACAGTTGCAGGCGCCAAGGTTACTGCAAAGGTTCTTAAAAACGGCAAGGGCAAAAAGATTTATGTTCTCAAATATAAATCAAAGAAAAACGAAAAGAAGAAAATCGGTCACAGACAGCCCTATACAAAGGTTCAGATCGAATCTATCGCAGGCTGATGATCAAAGTCGTATTTTACAAATCAAACGGAAATTACTACGGCTTTCGCGAATCCGGTCATTCGGGCTATGATGAAGCCGGAAAGGACATTGTCTGCGCGGCTGTGTCCGCTATGACAATGCTCGTGATAAACACGATAGAGGTCGCGTGGGCGTCCGATGTGGATTACACAATAGACGACAAAACCACCGACGTTACCGTGATAGCGCGCGGTGCGCTCCCCGAATACGAGGATGACGAAGCCCGTCGCTTTGCGATTTCCGGTCTGATTTACAGTTATTTTCTTCAGCTCAATGATATGATTGAAGATTATTACGATTTTATCGAAGTGGACGAGGAAGAAAAAATCATCTGACGGTGTTCGTCGGTAATCATTCTTTTAACGGAGGTGTTTTTGAAATGGTAAGACTCGGATTACAGTTTTTTGCTCATAAAAAAGGCGTTGGTTCGACAAAGAACGGACGTGACAGTAACGCTCAGCGTCTCGGCGTCAAAAAGTCGGACGGTTCAAGCGTAAGAGCAGGTAACATAATCGTAAGACAGAGAGGCACAAACGTCCGCCCCGGCGTAAATGTCGGCAAAGGCTCGGACGATACGCTCTTTGCTCTGGTTGACGGCGTTGTTAAATTTGAACGCGTTGCCGGAAACAAAAAGCGCGTAAGCGTTTATGACGCTTGACTTGCTTTAAGCCCAAAATCAAAAATCACCGGATTTTTCCGGTGATTTTTTTGTTTTGCGCCTTTGATATTTTGATTTTTCAGGCTGAAAAGCCTCCGCCGGAGCGGAGGCTTTTGCTTTTACATAACATCGACGTCGTTGTCCCACTTATCGGATATTTCCGGATAAGCGCGCGTATATGTTTTGAAAATTTCGCGTATAGCGAGCATATTTTCTTTTGTATCGGCTTCAAAAATGAGAACAAGCTCGGGAAGATTCGAAGACGCGCGGATAAGTCCCCAGCCGTGCTCGAATTTTACTCTTGCGCCGTTTATGTCGCAGACCTTTCCGGGATATGCGGCTTTGAGCTTTTTGGTTATTTCGTCCACTATTCCGTATTTTACGGCGTCGCCGCAGTGAGCCTTGATTTCGGGCGAGGTGACATAGTGCGGAAACGCTTCGATTATCTCCGAAACCGTTTCGTCCTGATGAGAGAGATATTCAACAAGCTTTGCCGCGACAAACGACGCGTCGTCAAAGCCGTACCATTCATCGCCCGCGACAAAGATATGTCCGCTTCTCTCGCCTGCAAGCTCTGCGCCCGTTTCGTGAAGCTTGGACTTGATATACGAATGTCCCGTCTTCCACATAAGAGGCTTGCCGCCGTATTTTTCGATTACGTCGATAAGCGTCTGCGAGCATTTTACGTCGAAAACGACCGTCGCGCCGGGCTTCTTTTCAAGAAGCTGCTTTGCGAGCAGCGCAAGAAGCGTATCGCTCCAGATGTTGCCGCCCTTTTCGTCGATAACGCCTATTCTGTCGCCGTCGCCGTCAAAGGAAAGACCGATGTCGGCGTGAATATACGGATGAAGCACCATTTCGCGAAGTCTTGCTCTGCCCTTGAGGTCGGAGGGATTCGGGAAATAATGCGGATAGCTTGTGTCGGGATCGCAGTTGAGCTGGAATGTCGTGCAACCGAGACGCTGGAAAATTTCATAAACAAAAAGTCCCGCTCCGCCGTTTGCTGCGTCAAGCACGACGCGCAGCTTTTTCTTGCCCATATGAATACGGGAAACTATAGCGTCTATATACGCGTCGCGGACGTCAACCTCTTCATACTTGCCCTCTTCGCACCCGGTATCGGGCGTGTCAAGAAGCGAATAAACCTCTTTTATATCGTCCGGCTCAAGCGTTTTGGAATATCCGCACGCAAGCTTGAAGCCCGACCAGCCGTCGGGATTGTGGCTTGCGGTTATCATAACAAGCCCTTCGCATTTGAGATAATACTGAGCAAAATATGCTGCCGGAGAAAGCGTAAGACCGATAAAGAAAACGTCAATACCCTCTTCTCTGAGCGCTTTCACCGCTGCCTCCGCAAAAGCGGGAGAGCAGGAGCGGTTGTCATAACCGACAACGGCGCGGAGCATATTTCTGCGGCGAAGATATTTTGAATATGCCTTTACTATTTTATATACGTTTGCCGGACAAAGCTGATCGTCCGAGACCTGACCGCGTATGTCGTATTCTCTGAACATACTGCGGAAGCCTTCTGTGTATTTTGTATCTGTAATCATTTTGGTATTTGCCTTTCCGTCCGCCCTGCGGCGGCATTTATATGTCCTTTGATATTATTATATTATTGTTCGTCCCAGTTGTGCCATACGTTTACGATGTCTTCATCCTCTTCAAGATGATCGAGAAGAAGCTCCATATGCTTTAAGTCGTCCTCATTCGTAAGCGTAACATATGTTGAAGGCACTTTTTCTATCTCTGCGGAAACAAAAGTATAGCCTTTCTTTTCAAGATCCGTCTTTACCGCGTCGAAATCGTCGGGTTCGGTTGTTATCTCGTAGATATCGCCGTCTTCGGAGAAGTCCTCCGCACCGGCTTCAAGTGCGTCCTCCATAAGCTTGTCACCGTCAACAACTTTATCGCCGTATTCGTCAACAGCCGATACGTCAAGCACGCCCTTTGACGCGAACATAAAGCTTACGCATCCACTCTGACCGAGATTTCCGCCGAATTTGTCGAAATAATGGCGGACGTTTCCCGCCGTGCGGTTTTTGGAATCCGTAGCGGTTTCGACAATAACGGCAACGCCGGACGGACCGTAGCCCTCGTAAACGATCTCTTCGTATGTTACGGCGTCGCTGCCGGAAGCCTTCTTTATCGTACGTTCGATATTGTCGTTCGGAACGTTGAGCGACTTTGCCTTTGAAATAAGATCGCGGAGCTTTGTATTCGATACGGGATCTGCTCCGGCTTCTTTGACCGCGATGGCAATCTCCTTGCCTATCTTTGTAAAGACTTTGGCTCTTTGTGCGTCGGTCTTTTCCTTTTTATGCATTATATTTTTCCATTTGCTGTGACCTGACATTGTATTTATCTCCTTTTAAGGTTAAATTTTTTCCGGTGTTTTAAGGCAGATGAGCGGAAGCGCGCTGCCGAGAACGTAATTTGTCGCCTGAGTGAGCGCGACCCTCGATTTTCTCGTGATATCGTCATCTGCGGATATTATCGGGCAATCGTGATAGAAGCGGTTGAACGCCGTGCATACGTCAAGAATATATCTTGTAACGTCCGACGGCTCGTACTCGTCAACCGCGGCAAGAACCGATTCTTCAAAGCGCGAAAGCACCTTGCAAAGCTCCGTTTCCGCAGGCTCGGTTATTCTTATGCCGTCCGCACACACCTCGCCCGCTTTTTCAAGTATCGAGCAGGTGCGCGCATATGTGTACTGCGCATAGGGACCGGTGTTTCCGTCAAAGGAAAGCGCGTCCTCCATAACGAAGTTTACATCTTTTATTCTGTTGTTGAGCAGATAGTGGAAAATAACCGCCCCGATACCGACAGCCTCCGCCGTCTGTTCCTTGTTTTCAAGGCTCGGGTTTTTCTCGTTTATAACGTCCTTTACCTTATCCACTGCCGCCGAAAGCAGATCGCGTATAAGAATGACGTTGCCGGTTCTCGTCGCAAGCTTTGCGCCGTCAATGCTGACCATTCCGTAAGGAACGTGAACAAGCTTATCGGCAAAGTCGTAGCCCATAAGCTCAACCACCTTGAACCACTGCTTAAAATGCAGGCACTGCTGATATGCCGTGACGTAAATACACTTTGCAAAGTGATATGTCCTGTCGCGGTAAACGGCTGCGGCGATATCGCGCGTGGGATAAAGGGTCGAGCCGTCCGATTTGAGAATGAGGCACGGCGGCATATTGTATTTCGAAAGATCTACGATGGACGCGCCGTTGTCTGTTTTAAGAAGCCCCTTTTTGCGAAGAAGCTCAACCTGCTCGGGCATTTTGTCGGTATAAAACGACTCGCCGGCATAGCTGTCGAAATCTATTCCCAGACGTTTGTACGTCTTGTTGCATTCGTCAAGCGATATTTTAACAAACCATTTCCACAGCTCCGTGTTTTCGGGATCGCCATCTTCAAGCTTTGCAAACTCGGCGCGGGCGCGATCGTTGAGCGCGGAATCTTTTTCCGCTTCCTCGTGAAATTTTACATAAAGACGGACAAGCTCGTCAACGCCGAGCTTTTCCACCGTTTCTCTGTCGCCCCAGAGCTTATATGCCGTTATCTGCTTTCCGAACTGAGTTCCCCAATCTCCGAGGTGGTTTATTCCCACGCATTTATAGCCGCAGAACTGATGCAGCTTTTTAAGCGAATGACCTATGACGGTCGAGGCAAAATGCCCTATATGAAAAGGCTTGCAGATGTTCGGCGCGGAATAATCCAGCACCACGGTCTTTCCCTTGCCGATGTTGCTCTTTCCGTAATCGCTTTTTTCGGAAAGTATCTTCGGAATAAGCGACTCTGCATAATATCCGCACGAAACATAGAAATTGAGATATCCGCCTACGGTCTCTATTCTTCCTATTTCGGGAAGAGAAAGCTTTCCGGAAAGCTCGTCCGCTATCGCCGCGGGACTTTTGTGAAGCGCGCGGCTCAGCTTGAAGCACGGAAGCGCAACGTCGCCCATCGAGCTGTCGGGCGGATATTCGAGCATTGCGAAAATATCGTCCTCCGAAAGACTTACGGCACTGCCGAAGGAGGCTGCAGCCTCCGCGACCGAAGCGGCAATAAGTTTTTTGATTTCTGTCATACTTGTTTTTCCTTACATAATTTTCGGGCAAACATGGCTAACCCATTTTATCATAAATTATATTATACTATTCTTTTTCCGTTCTTGCAACAGTAATTTGCACGAAAAATGCAAAAAACAAAGGTTTTTTCTCTTTTCGGTGTTCGTCTTCCCGCGATTTCCGATGCGCAGACCCTTGCCTTTGACGCAAACTTTGGCTGTGCTTTGCCGAAAAGCGCTTTTTTGTCCGCCGGAAACGCTCCGACGGCGCAATTTTATTGTGAACATCACACAAGCGAATCGCGGCAAAATCGGTAATTTGCATAAATCTTATTATTTATGAAAAATAAGTTTGATTTTATCCCCCTTTTGATGTTATAATGTATAAGTACACTTATAAACTTATTTTAAGCGTTTATATCTGCAATTCCAAATCGGTTCGGAGGAAACTGAAAAATGAAAAAAATCATTTCTGCGTTGCTCGCTCTCACAATGCTCGTAATGGTGCTTGCGGGCTGCACAAAAATAAAAGCTCCCGACAAGAACGGCGCGGTGCTGGATATGTATCTCGGCACAAAGCCGATAAATCTTGATCCGGCTACGGCATATACCGACGAAACGCTTGTAAAGCTTCTCAATCTTCTTTTTGAAGGACTTATGAAGGTAAATGAAAACGGCAAGCTTGAAAAAGCCCTTGCAAAGAAGTATGAGTTCTATACCGACGACAAGACGGATGAGCTTGTACTTAAAATATGGCTCAAAACAACATATTGGAGCGACAGCTCCCTCGTTCAGTCGCACGATATCGTGTATGCGTGGAAGCGCATCCTCGATCCCGCGTTCTCAAGCGAGGCTGCCGCCATGCTTTATGCGATAAAGGGCGCGCGTCAGGCAAAGCTCGGCGAGATAGGTATCGACGATATCGGTCTTTATGCGATATCGAAAAACATTCTCGAAATAAGATTTGAAGAGGGTGCCGATACAAACGAATTCCTCTACAATCTTGCAAGCCCCGCGCTTGTTCCTCTCCGCGAAAACAAAATATCGCTTTATGAGGACACATGGTCGCGTTCTTCCACCGACCTTTCTACAAACGGTCCGTTCAGAGCGAGAAAGTTTTCAGGCGACGAAGGCGAAACGCTCCTCCTCGAACGTTCAAAATATTATTACAGAAACAATTCTCTCAGCTCCGAAGCGCTTGACAAGAGCGTAACTCCTTACAGAATTTACGTTCACTTCTCCGATCCGCTCGACCTCAACATAATTTCCTCCGACGACGAAGAAGCCGTTGACGTTGTGACAAGATTCAACAATGAGGAATATTTCTATGTTTCCGGTCTTACCGGCAGCGTTGCGGCGGACTTCTCCAACGTAAAAACGACGGAGCTTGCTTCGACATATTCCTACTATTTCAACACCTCGAATAAAACCCTTGCAAACGCAACCGTCCGCTATGCGCTTTCCATCGCGCTTGACAGAACCGCCATTGCGGAAGCCGTCGGCGGTGGAGTAAAGGCAGCGACCGGACTTGTTCCTTCAAAAGTGTTCGACACAAAGAAGGGCACGTCCTTCCGCAAAAACGGCGGCGATGTGATTTCCGCGTCTTCCTCGGCAGACGAGGCAAGAAGTCTGCTCTCCGAAGCGGGAATAGATCCTTCAAAGGTCAATACTCTTTATCTCTACTATCTTACGGACTACACAAACGACAGCTATCAGTCCGCGCAGATGGGTTATATGAGCAAGGAAAAAACGGTTGCCACCTACGCAAAGGAAGCATGGGAGGCGCTCGGCTTCTCGGTGGTTATCAAGGGCGTAAACGCAACGGAATACGAACAGATTTACAAATCCGGCGAATACGATATTCTCGGTCTTGACGTTCAGGCACTTTCGACATATTCGTTTGCAATGCTCGCTCCTTATGCGAAAGCCTTCTCCGGCAAGGTAAGACTTGTGGATTCCACAAGCAAGGATTTTGATTCCTCTCTCGGCGTTGCAAGATACTATATAAACGAAGCTCACGTTACGGGATATTACAGCGAAGAATACGACGCGCTTATAGAAAAGGCTTACGCCGCTTCTTCTCAGAAGGAAAAGGCGGAAATACTGCATCAGGCGGAAGAGCTCCTTCTTCACGACGCGCCCGTCGCGCCCGTTCTTTTCAACTCCGATTGCTATGTTTCTTCAAGCAAGCTTTCGGGAACGACAACAAACTTCTTCGGCTCGAAGATATTCACAAAGACAGAACTCAAAAATTATCTGAATTATCTCCACGACTGATAAAATATTTCAGGCGGCGTCCCGAAAAGGTCGCCGCTTGTTTTAACACGGGAAAGGATTTTTTATGATCTATCTGATGCGTCACGGACAGGACGACGAAAGCCGCTTCGGCGGCTGGAGCGGCTACGGTCTTACCGAGGCAGGCAAGGCGCAAGCCGAAAGAGCGGCGCGGACTCTTCTGAGCAAAGGGATATCGCATATTTTTTCAAGCGATCTTGCGCGCGCAAAGGAAACAGCCGCAATCGCGGCAAAAAAGCTATGCCTGCCCGTAACGCTTCTGCCGGAGTTCCGCGAGGTCAACAACGGTGTGCTTGCCGGCATGCCGAAAAGCGAAGCTGCGGAAAAATATCCCGGGCTTTATTTTGCGTCGCTCGATTTTGACGAACCGTACCCGAACGGCGAAAGTCCCGCGGCGTTTTATGAAAGAATACAGCTTGCGTGGGCAAATTTCAAGGCTGTTGCCGCCGAAAATAAAATGACTCCTCTTCTTGTCACGCACGGAGGAGTGATAAACGTCATTTTGTGCATAGAAAACGGCGCCGAATACACAAACAAAATTATGACCTACAGAACGTCTTATACAGGGATAGTTGAAATATGATAAAAACCGCGGAGCTTTTTTGCTCCGCGATTTTTTATCAGATGTTCTGATTTTTCAGCGCGCCGAGAAACACAGGCTGAAGCTGTCTGCCGGCAAAGGCGGAATCCATTGTACTTTTAAGCAGATCAAAGTTACAGACAAGCGAATGAGGCTTCTTTTCCGGATCGTCCTGCGCCACAGGCACAAAATATACGTTTTTTCTCTGAAGCATCGTGCCGATGTTTTTCAGATTTGAAGAAAGCGCGTCGTTTGTGGCAAGCGCTATCACTACGGGACGGTCGGCGCGCAGCTGCGCCTTTGCCGCCATCGTAACGGCGGAATCCGTTATTCCCGTTGCCATTTTGGCAAGGGTATTTCCCGTGCACGGCGCAATAACAAGCATATCAAGCTTTATCGAAGGTCCTATCGGTTCGGCACCCGCAACGGTATGGATTATCTCTTTGCCGCATATGCTTTTCACCTCTGAGCGTATATCCTCGGCTTTTCCGAAGCGCGTATCGACGGAATATACGCTGTCGTTCATCACGGGCAGAATATCGTTTCCTTCCGCCGCAAGAGATTTCAGCACCTTAAGCGACCTTTCCACCGTGCAGAACGATCCGCAAAAGCAATATCCTATCATTTATATCATTTCCTCCTGCAAAAGTATGTTTTCGATTGTTTCGGCAATTATCTCTCCGGCGGAATCGGGCGCGACTCTCCCCGGAAGCGAAAGCGCGGTTATGACGCGTACCCCCGCTTTTTCCGCCGCACCCTTGTCAACTCCGCCGGGAGCGAAAGCAAGCTCGATTATGAGCGCTCCGTCGCGGACGGCACAAAGCTCTCTTGCTCCCAGCACGGGTGCCGGCACGGTGTTGAAAATACAGACAAATTCCGAAAGCTTTTCCTCCATATTGTCGGCAGTTTCGGTTTTACAGCCGTATATTCTTGCCCACGCCCGCGCCTCCGGCTTTCGCGCGAAAACCGTAACGTCGGCACCCAATGCGCAAAGCGCCTTTGCCAGCACTTTGCCTATCCTGCCGAAGCCCGTTATCGCCATTTTACTCCCGAAAAGCGTGACGGGCAGCTCTCTCATCGCCGTTTCAACAGCGCCCTCCGCCGTAGGAACGGCGTTCAGAACGGAAAGCTCCTCCCTGCCGTAATAATCGGTTATTTTATTATTATGCGCCTTTGCAAGCCCGTATGCCTCGGCGTCGAGTTTTCCTCCCATAATTATCGCCTCCGGACTTACCGCAGGCAAAAGCTCGGCTAAATTCGGCTGTCGTTCCGTAAGCGGACAGTTCAGCTCTCCCTCTTTTCCGTACGGAAGCGGCAGGATTATCGCGCCCGCGCCGTCACAGGCGCTTTGCAAAGCATCTTTACCCTGCACCTTTTCCGGCAGACGGCAACCGTCAAAGCCCCATACGTTTACTGTAGCGCCTTTACAGGCAAAATATCTTGCCGCAGATATCTGACGCAGATCTCCCCCTATAAACGCTATTTTTATATGTTTCATTTTGTTGTACCTTCTTTTTTATATTGCGGAAATTTTATCTCCGCTCGCTATATGATATGCCCCTGCGCTTTCCTTTGAAAAAAGAACCGCGCTTTTATCCGCAAAAATAAAAACAGAGATGAAAAAATCACCTCTGCTTTTGTTTTTATGGGGTCTGCGGAACGGCTGAACACCCGTCACGGCAAGGCTTTGCGGGGATTGTGTTCCTTTTGAGGCTCTCCCTTTGGGAGAGCTCCCGACGCAGTCGGGTGAGAGGGTATTAAAAACTCTGCATATCGTCCCCGATAATTGAGGTTTCTTTTGCTTTTTGCCCTCTCCGTCGCACTTCGCGCGCCACCTCTCCCGTAAGGAGAGGCTAATAAGGAACTAAATTTACAGCAACTTCTTTTATTTTTTTAATAATCTCCGTCTGTGCAGGTATTGAAAACTCTGCACAAAGCAATTTAACTGAAGCTTCTTTTGCCTACTTTTCTTCTCGAAGAAAAGTACGGTGGGTTTTCAGTTCTTCATATATTGTAACATAGCTTTCGTGACGGGAGCGCGGAATTTCTCCCGATTCAACCGCCGAAATCACGGCGCAGCCCTCCTCGCGAAGATGTGTACAGCCCTTATATCTGCACCTGCCGAAATACTTTTCAAACTCGGGAAAGCAGAAAAACAGCTCCTCCGGCGGAAAATATCCGACCGCGTCAAAATCAAGCCGTGAAAATCCGGGCGTGTCGGCGATAAATTTATCATCGCCGAAAGGAAAAAGCCTGACCTCACGCGTTGTGTGCTTTCCGCGCTGTGATTTTTCCGATATCTTTCCCGTTTTGAGAGAAAGCCCGGGAAAAAGCGCATTGAGAAGCGTGGATTTTCCGACTCCCGACGCACCCGCAAACGCGCAAATAGTCGTGCTTTCCGAAATAAACAGGCGAAGCCCGTCCGTTCCCTCCCCACGCTCGGACGAGGTAAGAAAGGTTCTGTAGCCTTTGGAATAAATATCAAAAAGCGCTTTTGCCTTTTCTGGCGCGGCGTCGGCTTTTGAAATTATCACCGCAGGCGTTATTTTTGCCGCCGATATCGCGCAAAGAAGCTTGTCCGTGCCGAGAAGGCTCGGCTCGGGTCCCGTCGGAGAAAGCACGGCAAATACTGTGTCTATATTCGCTACGGGCGGACGGTCAAGCACGGTTTTGCGCTGAGAAACCGAATCTATAAAAAATCCCATTTCGTCGCCGTCGCCGCGACGGACAGTAACTCTGTCGCCGGCAAGCGGCGTTATTTTTTTCATTCTCAAAGCGCCGCGCGCCTTGCATCTGAGTGTTTTTCCGTCGTCGCAAAGAACCGTGTAAAGTCCGCCGACGCCGCATATTATCCTGCCGGAAAGCTTATCCGTCATATGAGCGCTCCGCCGGACAAAAGCTCCTTTGCCGCCGATATAAGCTCTTTTGCCGCGGCAGGCTCAAGCTCGATCGCTTTCGCGCCGAAAAGCCAGTTGTAAACAAGCACTATTCCCACGACGGCAAGCGCAAGAAACGCAACGAAAATACAAGCCGCAAGCCAAAGCGGAACTCCGGCGTTATCCTCCTGCTGATTTTCAGAAACGGACGCACGTCCGCGCGAGGCGTGCTGAGGCTCTGGACGCGGCTGACGTCTTTCCCTTGAATCGACTCTTTCCGCATGACGGGTCGTGCGGTCTATCGTGACCTCCGCCGTCGGCGTTTTCTGCGGAGCTTTTCTCTGCACGAAAACCACTGACGGATCCTGCTTGAGCCTGTGAAGATGGCGAAGCATCTGCGCCGCGCTCTGATAGCGGTTCTCGGGATTTTTCTCCATAGCGCACAGAATTATCTGCTCAAAGCCTATCGGTATCTTGGGATTGAGCTGCGACGGGGGCGTCGGCGGAGTGCTTATGTGCTTATAAATCACCGCCACCGGCGTATCGGCTATAAAGGGCATTTTGCCCGTGACCATTTCATACATCATAACGCCGAGCGAATAAATGTCGCTTCTTGCGTCTATCTTGCGCCCCTGCGCCTGTTCAGGACTGATATAAAACACCGTGCCTATCGCCTTGTCCGCCATTGTAAGCGTTTCGGCTTTAGGAATTTTCGCAATGCCGAAATCCGTAACCTTTACAAAGCCGCCTTCAAGCAGCATTATGTTCTGCGGCTTGATGTCGCGGTGAACGACGCCTTTCATATGAGCGTGATCGAGCGCGGCAAGAATCTGTTCCGTAAATTCCACGGTTTCCCGCCACGAAAGAGGTCCTTTGTTTTTCATATATTCGCGGAGAGTTATCCCCTCCAGAAATTCCATAACTATATATTTATGCTCGCCGCGAACGGAGATATCGTATATCTTCACGATATTTTCGTGGTTGAGCATTGAAACGGCTTTTGATTCTATAATAAAGCGCTTTATCGCCTGAGTGTTTCCGGAAACGGAATCCTTCAGCATTTTTACCGCGACTCTGCGGTTGGTGAGAAGATCGGTCGCCTCAAAAACAATAGCCATTCCGCCCACGCCGACCGTGCCTTCTATTTTGTATCTGCCGTCGAAGACCTGCCCTACATATTTATTAAAAACATCCATACCCTTTACCCTCCGAAGCTTTAGTTGTCGTTCCGTGCGCTCAGAACTGAGCAAGCACGGCTGTGATGTTATCCGTACCGCCGCCGGCATTTGCAAGCTCTATCAGCTTGCCTGCGGCAGCTTCAAGGTCGGTCTTGCCGTCCTCGCCCTTGGGAGCTCCGTAAAGAACCTCAAGCATATGCTTTGAATCCACAAAGTTTGAAAGTCCGTCCGAGCACAAAAGCAGATAGCCGCTTCCCCAATCGCGCAGCTTGACGCAGAAAAAATCCGCCTCCGCACTCGGATTTATGCCGACCGCCTGAGTTATCACGTTCTTTCTCGGATAATTTCTCGCCTCCTCAGGCGTTATCTTTCCGTAATCGAGAAGATACTGCACAAAGGAATGGTCGTGGGTTATCTGTCTTACTTCAAATTCGGTTATTATATAAAGGCGGCTGTCGCCTATGTTTACGCAGAACAGCTGATCCTGATATACAAGTCCGGCGACGAGCGTCGTTCCCATTCCGGAAAGCTCGTCAAAATCGCTTGACATACGGTAGATAAGGCTGTTCGCCGACCTTGCCGCAGATATCATTGTGTGACGTATTTCCAGCGCCTGCTCCGACGGCGTTTCGGAAAGGCAGGGGCTTGCAACCACCTTGTCGCAAAAGGCGGATATCGCTTTTTTGCTGGCTATCTCTCCCGCTCTGTGTCCTCCCATTCCGTCGCATACGACAAGGAGCACGGCTTCGCCGCCCCAAAGAGATATGCAGGCAAAATTGTCCTGATTTATTTTTCTTTGCAGACCTACGTCGGTCTTACCGAAGAATTTCATATGATCTCAGCCTTTCCTTGGCTTTTGCCAAAATAAAATTGATGTCAGCCTTTGCTTCCTGCGCGGAGCTGTCCGCACGAGGCGTTTATATCGCCGCCGAGATGACGGCGCACCGTTGCGACTATGTGATTTTTTTCAAGCACTTCGGCAAAACGGTTTACGTTTGCTCTGTCCGAAGGAGAAAATCCTCTGCCGGTGGCATTTACCGGAATAAGATTTACATGGAGCGGCATATCGCCGCAATATTTTTTAAGAATCGCGCAAAGCGCGCGGGCGTCCTTTTCGGTGTCGTTTTTGCCTGCGGCAAGCGTATATTCAAACGATATCCTCCGCCCCGTTTTCGCAAAATAATCGCGGCATGCAACAAGAAGCTCTTCGATGCACCATTTTTTGTTTACGGGCATCAACGCCGAGCGCGTTTCGTTGTCCGAGGCGTGAAGCGAAACGGAAAGCGTTATCGGCAGATCCTCGTCGGCAAGGCGATAAATCTTATCGACAAGTCCGCAGGTGGAAAGCGAAATATGCCGATAGCCTATATTCAGCCCGTCGGGAGAGCCGACAAGCCTTAAAAATTTAAGCACGTTGTCGTAATTGTCAAGCGGCTCGCCTATTCCCATAAGCACAATTCCGGAAAGCTTTTTTCCGGCTTCCGATTGCGCGTACATTACCTGCGAAAGCATTTCCCCGGGCAAAAGTCTGCGCGAAAGCCCTCCGAGCGTTGACGCGCAGAATGCGCATCCCATAGGGCATCCTGCCTCAGTTGAGATACAGACGGTATATCCGCGTTCGTATTTCATAAGCACCGATTCTATGCGCTCTCCGTCATAAAGCGAAAACAGAAATTTCTGCGTACCGTCCGAAGATACTCTTTTTTCTTCAAGCTTTACGGAGGAAACAAATGCGTCGCCCTTCAGCTTTTCCGTCAGCGCTCTCGGGACGTTGTTCATCCCGTCAAGGTCTTTTCCCTTCATAAGCCAGCCGAATATCTGCTTTGCGCGGAATTTCGGCTCGCCTATTGAAACTATGTAATTTTCAAGCTCCGCAAGACTCAGACTCAGAAGATCCGTCATTTTATTTTCCTCATTTTCGCTATAAAGAAGCCGTCGCAGCTGTAATCGCACGGAAGAATCGTGCATATGCCGTCGGAGCAAAGCTCTCCGACAGAGAACTTTTCAGGTGCAAAATCTCCGTTTTCGGAAAGAAATCTTCCGATGACGTCTTCATTTTCTTCTTTTGACACCGTGCAGGTGGAATAAACAAGCACTCCGCCGTCCCTTACGCTTGCGGCGCACGACGAAAGTATGTCGAAGGCGAGCTTCGGCAACCGACGCGTTTCCTCCTCGGATTTGTAGCGTATTTCGGGCTTTTTCGCCATTACGCCGAGCCCCGAGCAAGGAACATCGCACAGCACGCGGTCGAATTTTTCGCCGTCGTCGGAAGGCACGGCGGCGCTCTGAACCCTTGTTTCTATTATATCTATCCCGAGTCTTTCCGCGCCGCTTTTCACAAGCGACAGCTTGTTTTTATGAAGATCGCGGGAAAGAATTCTGCCGCAGTTTTCCGCACGGATAGCCGAATAAAAGCTTTTTCCGCCCGGACAGGCGCACGCGTCGAGCAGACTTTCTCCCTTTTCCATACCGAGCGCCTCTGCGCAAAGCTGTGAGGCTTCATCCTGAACAAAGAAATATTTTTCAAACGGGATAAGCTTTTCATACGGAACGTTTTCCGTCATTTTCACTCCGCGCGGCGAAAGCGCCGTCGGCTCGCATTTTATCCCGACCTCCGAGAGCATTTCAATAAACTCATCGCGCGTGCAGCGCAGAGTGTTTACGGTCACCGTCATATGCGGGTGCGAAAGCGTAAGCTCAAGACATTTTTCGGCTTTTTCCGCGCCGAGCTCGCAGATCCACTTTCTGCATATCCATTCGGGAACGGAATATTTCACAGAAAGATATCCGGTTTCATTGTCTTTTCTTCTCGGAAGATAATTCCCGTCTTTTTCTCTTGCCGCGCGGCGAAGCACCGCGTTTGCGAACGCCTCGCTGTTTTTTCTTGCCGAAAAGCGCGTGAGAAGCGAAACGGATTCGTTTACAGCCGCCGAATCGGGAACCTTATCCATAAAATAAAGCTGATAAAGTCCTATGTAAAGCGCGACCCTGACATCTCTGTCTATATTTTCGGGCGCTCTTTCGGAAAGGAGAGCTATAATTCTGTCAAGGGTGATTTTCCGTTCTATCACGCCGTAGAGGAGCGCCGTGTAAAACGCCTTTTCCACTCCCGAAAGTCCGTATTTTTCTATTGACGCGGAAAGCTCGATGTTTGAATACTTTCCGTCCTTTTCAAATTTCTGAAGCGACAGAAACGCCGCCTGACGTGCCGTCATCTTCTTCTGTTCCTTCCGCCCATAACGATTATCAGAAGTCTGAGCAGGTTGGCAAGCGATACGGCAAGCGCCGCGACATATGTCATTGCCGCCGCCCACAGCACCTTTCTTACACCGCTCTTTTCGTCTGAGGAAACCATTCCTTCGCTTTCAAGCACCGAAAGCGCGCGACGGCTTGCATTGAATTCCACGGGAAGCGTGACAAGCTGAAAAACGGTCGCTGTCGCAAAGCAAAGCACGCCCGCCACGGCTATATAATAGCCGACGTTCGATTCATATGAAAGGGACGAAATCAGAATTCCGATTATGATAAGCGGCATCGCAAGATTCGAGCCTACGTTGGTTATCGGTATAAGCGCGGAGCGAAGCCTGAGCGGTGCATATCCGCGCGCGTGCTGAATTGCGTGACCGCATTCGTGCGCGGCAATACCGCAGGCGGCAACCGAGCTTGAACCGTAAACGCCCTCCGAAAGAAAGACCGTGTTTGAGCGCGGATCGTAATGATCCGAAAGCCTGCCGCGACAGCTTGCGACGGCAACATTCGTTATGCCCTGCGAGCGCAGAATTCTTTCCGCAACCTCTGCGCCTGTAAGACCTCTCAGCGTGCGGACGCGCGAATATGTGCTGTATGCGCTCTGAACTCTTATCTGCGCTATCATTGCCCAGATAACGCACGGAAGCACAAGCACTATATAAAGGTAATAGCTTTCAAAAATTTCCCACATAATTATTTATTGCTTTCTCCTTTTCCGAGAATTGAATTTTCGTTTATTTTTCTGCCTCTTATAAAATCCCCCGCGCTCATTTCGTTTTTGCCCTGAGGAACAAGACGCAGTATGGCAATTCTGCCTTCTCCGCAGTTTACGGTTATTCTGCCGTCGCCCTTTGCATAAAGCTCGGAAACCTTTCCCTCCTCGCCCGTGCTTTTGCCGTCTGCCGTCACGGCGCGTGTTATTTTTACGGGCACGCCGTCGATATCCGTTACGGCAAGAGGCGATGGGGACAGCGCGCGTATTTTTTGCGAGCAGACATCCGCGCTCTGCGAAAAATCTATTATTCTGTCCTCGCTCTCGATTTTCTTTGCGTAGGTAGAAAGGCTGTCATCCTGTTTTTCGGGCAGATATTTATCCGTTCCGAGCGCGCGGATAACGTCAAGCAAAAGAGCCGCTCCTTTTTCCGAAAGCTCGCTTTCTATATCGCCGCAGGTGGTTTCCGGCATAACGGGGACAGCCGTTTTTGCGAGCATATCGCCCGTATCAAGACCGTCGTCCATCTGCATTATCGTAACGCCTATTTCCTTTTCGCCTGCCATAAGCGCTCTCTGAAAGGGCGCAGCGCCGCGATATTTCGGAAGAAGCGAGCCGTGAACGTTTATCGCGCCGAATTTCGGCTCGGAAAGCACATAGTGCGGAAGTATTTTTCCGTAAGCCACGACAATACAAAGATCGGGCGCAAGCGCACGGAACGTTTCGCCGAAGGCTTCTTCCTTGAGCGTCTGCGGCTGATACACGGGATAGCCGAGCTTTTCCGCCGCAAGCTTTACGGGCGGCGGCGTCAGCTTATGACCGCGGTCCTTTGGTTTGTCTTCTCTTGTGACAACGCCTATTATATCGTTTTTATATTCGGAGGCGGCAAGCGCGCAAAGCACGTTTTCCGCAAATTCGGGCGTTCCGAAAAAAAGTATCCTCACTCCTCGTCCCCTCCGTCAAGCTCTTCTCTTGTCATCATTCTTTCCGCCTTGTCGGGATAAAGAATTCCGTCAAGATGATCTATTTCGTGGCACATTGCGCGCGCAAGGAGTCCCATCCCTTCATATGTGCGTTCATTTCCGTCAGGATCAAGCGCGCGGATCTTAACATAGTTCGGACGGCGGACTATTCCCTGTTCGCCGGGAAGCGAAAGACAGCCCTCCGGACCTGTCTGCTCTCCCGATGCTTCTATTATTTCGGGATTGATGAGCATAAGCACCTCTCCCTCCGTAACCTCGATCACAACAACTCTGCGCAGAACGCCCACCTGCGGAGCGGCAAGTCCCACGCCGTCCGCGTCGCGCATTGTTTCAAGCATATCCGAGAGCAGAGTTTTTATTCTTTCGTTTATTTCGGTCACGGGACGGCTCTTTTTTCTCAAAGGCGCTTCGTCTGTGATTATTTTAAGCTTTGCCATAGTTTCTCCTTTACACCGTCGAAGGATTTATATCGACGGAAACAGATATTTTTCCGGCGGCTGTTTTTTCCGCCGTTTTGAGAAGCTCCGAAAACAGCGCCCTTGACCGCGCGTTGTTTTTGTGCTTTATGAGAATTCTCATACGGTATTTGTTTTTCAGCTTATAAAGCGGCGCTTCAAACGGTCCGTAGACAACGCACGGAACATCTCCGTATTTTTCTTTTTGCAGGCGCGAAAGCTCTGCAGCAAGCTTTGCGGAAAATTCCCTTGAAAGTCTTTCTTCGCCGGACGATATGCCAAGCACTGCGATATCGCAGAACGGCGGAAAGACAAGCGCGCGCCGCATCGCTATTTCGTTTGCAAAAAATTTATCATAATCCTGCTCTGCGCCGAGCCGTATCGTTTCGCTGTCGGGGCAGTAGGTCTGGACTATCGCCTCGCCCGGTTCTTCGCTCCTGCCCGAACGTCCGACAAGCTGAGTGATTATCGAAAAGGTTCTTTCCGCGGCGCGGAAATCGTCGGAATAAAGCGAGCTGTCAGCTGAAACTGCGGCTGCAAGCGTGACGCGCGGAAAGTTGTGTCCCTTTGCTATCATCTGCGTGCCCAAAAGAATATCGGCATCGCCCCTTGAAAAGCTGCTGATTATCTCATCGCGCGAATGCTTTGCAGACGTTGTATCGGCATCCATTCTAAGCACTCTCGCGCCGGGAATAAGCGCCGTCACCGCTTCTTCGAGCGCCTGCGTGCCGAAGCCCATATAGCCGATATGCTCGCTTCCGCACGACGGACATTTTTTCGGCGGACGCGCTTTGTATCCGCAATAATGGCATACCATTTCGCCCTCTCCCCTGCCCGTGTGAAAGGTAAGCGCCACCGAGCAATGCGGACAGAGCATTACTCCGCCGCATTTGCGGCATATGAGAAAGCTGCTGTACCCTCTGCGGTTGAGAAAAAGCAGAGACTGATGTCCGTCTTCATAGTTTTTTATAAGCTTTTCCGCAAGCAGATCGCCTATTATGCGGAAATCTCCTCCACCCGATGACGTGCGCATATCGGCTATCGTAACCTTGGGCAGCTCGGCTTTGCCGTATCTGCCCTCAAGCCTTACAAGCGAATATATTCCCGTCGCGGCGCGATAAAACGTTTCGACGGACGGCGTCGCCGAGCATAAAAGCATAAGCGCTCCGTTTTTTTCACAGCGGAAGCGCGCGACGTCCTTTGCGGAATACTTCGGCGACTGGTCTGATTTATATGTGTGCTCCTGCTCCTCGTCTATAACGATAAGCGCAAGCTTTTCGAGCGGAGCAAATATTGCCGAGCGCGTTCCGAGCACAACGTCGCACTCTCCGCGTCTGATTCTGCGGTATGCGTCAAAGCGTTCGCCGCCCGAAAGCGCCGAATGTATTACGGCAAGTCTTTCTCCGAAGCGCGCCGAAAACACGGAAACAGATTGCCACGTCAGCGCAATTTCGGGAACAAGGACGATAGCGGTTTTTCCGCGCTTTACAACGTCCTCGCAAAGCGAAAGGATAACGCTCGTTTTTCCCGAGCCGGTAACTCCGTAAAGAAGCGCGCCGTGCGCTTTTCCGTCTATCATAGCCAAAAGCTCGTCCTTTGCGCGCCTTTGCGACGGCGAAAGCGTTACGGTTTCGTTTTTAACGGGGAAATCCATATACGGCAAACGCAGCTTTTCCTGCTTTACGATATTTATAAGTCCGCGCTTTTCAAGCCCCTTTACAGCCGACGTCGTAAAGCCCTCGGCTGTAAGCTCGCAAAGCGGTATTCTCCCTGCCTCGCGGATGCGCTCAAACAGCGCACGGTACGACTGCGGCGTTCTCGGCGCGGAAAGCTTTGTTTCGTCCGCGTCCTCGCGCAGAACGGCAATGCTTTCCTCGGCGATTTTTGCCGCGCCTCCGAGCTTAAGCTCCGATATAAGCGCTCCGCTCTTTACCATTCTCAGGATGAGCGGTCTTACCTCGTCCGAAAACGCTTTCGCAAGCTCCGACGCCGATACCTGCCCCTTTGCTTTGATAAAATCAAACACGACGCGACTCTTCTGGTTCAAGCTCAGAACGTCCGCTCCGTCCGCCGCCGAATAATATTCTCCGGCTTTTTCAAAGGCTTCCGCCGGTATCATGCGGCGTACTGCGTCGCCCGTGGTACAAAAGGTTCTTTCGCGAAGAAATTCAACCGTCGCAAGCATTTCTTCGGACAAGGCAAGCTCGGTATTTATCACCGAGGTTACGGGCTTTAAGGTCTGGTATTCGCCTCCGTGCTCGGATATTTCGACTATTGCGCTTTGCTTTTTGTTTGCCGCGCCGAACGGCACAAGCACGAACGTTCCGCGCGAAAGAAAGCTTTCAATCGTTTCGGGAACATAGTAGGTATATACCGAATCCAGATGATACGGAATATCGAGCAGACGCACGCCTACGGCGCGGTCGTATTTTTCCATCACGAAATCAGAGGTTTTCTTCGGCGGTAACCTCGTTTGAGGGGTTTCCGTCCTCTTCGTCCGAAAGTCCTACTATAAGGAAATCTCCCTTATAAAGACGCTGTACGGCGTTTTCAACGGCTTTTTTGTCGCGGACGTCGCCCTTTATAAGCGCCGCTATGGATTTATCCGTTTCTTTTCTTTCGATCATTCTTTCGGCTCTTTCTCTCTGAGCCACATATTCGTCTGTCACCATTCTTGCGCATTTTGCCGTTGCCATAACAAGCATATAGCGATTCATTTTGCCTTTCGTAAGTTCATCGATAGAGGGACTGATCATCATAATATTTATCTCCTGACTTAATTAAAAAAATTTTCTCTTACCTTTGCGTTGCGGAAGGTGCGCGCCTTTTCCGCTTTTTCTATTGAAAGTATAAGCTCCGCCGCTTCGTCAAGACAGTCGTGTCCGTTTATAACGACGTAATCGTATCTTGAAAAATATTCAAGCTCGTACCTCGAAGCTTCCATTCGCTTTCTGATTATATCTTCGGTTTCGGTGCCTCTGCCGCGCAGGCGTTCTTCAAGCGCTTTGGCGTCGGGCGGAAGAACAAGCACCATCACGGCTTCCGGCATTTTTTCTTTCACCTGCATCGCGCCCTGAACCTCTATTTCGAGGATAATGTTTTTTCCCGCGTCAAGACATTTCATAACGGCGTCCTTCGGCGTTCCGTAGAAATTGCCCACATATTCCGCGTGTTCGAGCATTTCGCCGTTTGCTATTTTTTCTTCAAAGCTTTCGCGCGTGATGAAGTGATAATGCACTCCGTTTATCTCTCCCTCTCTGGGAGCGCGCGTCGTTGCCGAAACGGAAAATTCAAATTCTCCCGTATCGACAAGCTTTTTCACTATCGTGCTTTTGCCGCTTCCCGCCGGGCCGGAAACAACGAAAAGCAATCCCTTTCCGTTTGTGTTCATTCGTCTTCGTCCTCGTCGTCATCGGATTCAAAAAGTCCTTCAAGTCTGCCGGATATCGTTTCCGCCGCAAGCGCGGACAGAATAACGTGGTCGCTGTCCGTTATTATAACCGAGCGTGTGCGTCTGCCGCAGGAAACGTCTATAAGACCGCCCGCCTCCTTTTGTTCTGCCACAAGACGTTTTATCGGTGCGGATTCGGGACTTACGACCGCAACCACTCTGTGCGCCGCAACCATATTGCCAAAGCCGATGTTAATAAATTTCATCATAAAATTATTATTGCCGTCCTTTCGGAATCATTCGATGTTCTGTATCTGTTCGCGGATTTTTTCAAGCTCGGCTTTTATTTCGACAACAAGCCTTGCTATTTCCGCATTGTTTGCCTTTGAACCTATAGTGTTGGTTTCACGGTTTATCTCCTGAAGCAGAAAATCAAGCCTTCTGCCGACAGGCTCGTCCGATTCGACTATTTCGTCAAATGCGGCAAAGTGCGAATCAAGACGCACAAGCTCCTCGTCTATCGCAAGCTTGTCCGCGGCGAGCGCGCACTCCGTAAGAAGTCTGCCCTCGTCAAAGCTTATTCCCTCGCCCGCTATCTGCATTATGCGCTGACGTATCTTTTCAAACTGGCCCTTTACGTCGGCTTCCGAAAGCGGCGCTATCTTTTTTGCAAGAGCTTCAACCTTTCTGCGTTTTTCAACGATATCGGCTTTCATATTCGCGCCCTCGGTTTCTCTCGCGCAAAGGAACGCGTCTATCGCCTCGTCAAGCACGGGCAGAAAATTCTGCCACTCCGCGTCTATATCCTCGTCCGCTTTCTTCACCGTGAAAATATCCCTGTTCTGAGCTATTCTCATAGTCGAAAGATCGCTTGGAAGTCCGAATTCCTCCGAAAGACGACGGAGCGCGTCTATATAGCTTTTTACGTAAGCGCGGTCAAGCTCGACCTCAATGCCTGCGTTTTCAAGCACGTCGATGCTTACGAAAACGTCGATTTTTCCGCGCGAAATGCCTCTTTCCGTCAGTCTGGATTTTATCTTTTCCTCAAGAAATCCGAAAAGACGTGGAATTTTGATAGTACAATCAAGATAACGGTTGTTCACCGATTTTATCTCGACAAGAACGCTGCGTCCTGCGGTTTCCCTTTTCGCGCGTCCGTATGCTGTCATGCTTCTTATCATTTTATGCCTTTCCTGCGCCTTTGCGCAAATGCCCATAATATAATAAGATAATTATATAATATTTATACGCCCGTGTCAACCGTCACAGAGCGTTTTTCCGAAAAAAACAAAGGTCGGCAGTCTCCTGCCGACCTTGAAAAGCGGTCACGCCCTGAATTCTATTGTCACGGGCGAGTCCTTTACCTCAACCGTTACGGCAAACGCTTTTACAGCGCCCGTATTGCACCAGCCGTCCTGTGCCGTTATTGCGACAGGCTTTCCGTCTGCCGTCGCCGCGGTGATACCGTCCTGATAAAGCTTTACCGTGTAAACGCATTTTTCGGGCATACCTTCAAACGCGCCCGTCCTCGGCATAACGGTAACGACGGTTTTGCCCGCCGTTTTCTTTGCGGTGACCTTAACCTCGGCAAACTCGCCTTTTTCATAGCCGTAGGATATACCGTCGTCGTCGTAAAGTGTAAACGAGGTTTCTCTTTCCGACGGATAAACATTGAACGTAACGCCTTCAAACGCCTTCGTTCCGAGATATGTTCTGTCGCCCGTCGTCGGAATTATCGCGCCCTCTTTTACATAAAGCGCTCCTCCGATAACGCCGTCGGTTTCCACGGCAACCGTTTTTCCGCCGTCTGTTTTTTCGCCCGTCCATGCGTTTATCCATTTTCCGTCGGGAAGTGTGATTTCATCGACAAACGCCGACGTCAGAATATCGTCGCCGAACATATACTGACATCCGAGATCGTCCGCTTTTCCCATATCGGGATATTCCATCGACATCGCGCGCATCACGGGAAGACCCGTCTGCGCCGCTTTGTGCGCCATTGTGTAAATATAAGGCGCAAGACGGTAACGCAGCTTTGCATAAAAACGGAAGCTTTCTTTAAGCCCGTCCCCAAGGAACCACGGCTGATTCCAATACGCCCAGTTTGAAAGCTGAGACCATGTCTGCATAAATCCGAAATGGATTCCCGCCGTGCAGTTTGTTTCCATATCGCAGCTGACGTTTGAATGTCCCGTGTATCCGAGATTGAGCATGGACGCAAGAGGCTTTGCTCCGCCGCCCGTATCTCCCGCCCATGTCGCCGCGTATTTCTGAATTCCGGTATATCCGCCGGAGGTGTATATCATTGCGCGCCTGCCCGTATGCTCGCGATAGCCGAGGCTCATCTGCTTTGCATAAATAAGCGGGAAAAGATTGTGCATTTCCTCGTCTGTCATTCCGTTGCCCCACAGGCGATCGGGATGATCGTCTATCTGGTGACAGCCGTCAAGCTTGAAGCATTCCGCGCCGTCGTCGACAAACTTTTTAAGATGCTCGAAGAACGGTTCTTCAAGCTTTGTGTTACCGTCAAGACGAGCCGCCGTCGCAAAGTGCGAATCGTGAATATAATCGTCGTCGTCCCAGATTATTTCATCCGGCTTTACCGTGTGTCCGGCACGACGCTCCTCCTCATAGGAAAGGTCGTATTCTATGCAGAGCCAGAGGCTGAGATGGAAATGAATTCTCTCCATCGCGCCGAGGAAAGTGGCGGCTTTATCGCCCTTCTGCCAGCTCGGAAGCGGATAGGTTTTCTGATTCCACGCCTTGTCCGTGCCGAAATGATAGCGGTGATCGGCTGTCCAGCCGGGCTCAAGCCCGATTATGTCGCACGGAATATCTTCCCTGCGGAAATTAAGACAGTCGTTCATCGTATCGTTTATATCGTTTGCCTGATTTGCCACAAACGAAAGTCCGTATGCCCATTTCGGAAGCATTATCGGTCTGCCGATGACGCGCGTATATTCAAAAAGCATGCTGTGCGTGTCGGGAGCGGCAAAAAGATAAACGTCAAACGCTCCGCCGCGTGCGACAATCCGCATAATGTCCTTTTCGGAAGCGCCGATATCCACCATGTGACGCCATGTGGAATTGAGAAGAAGTCCCCAGCCGTCGTGACTGTGTATAAACGAAACAGGTATATAACACCTTACATTTCTTACCCATATCTCCGTTGCAAAGCCCGTCTTTTCTATGCGGCGGCGCGTGGCGTCGCCCAGGCCGTATATTTTTGCTCCGTCACGATAGGATATTCTCGCGTCAAAGCCGCCGCGCTGCTTTTCTATTCCCGCGGAGGAAATAAGCGCTTTTCCGCTTGCGTCAAAGAAAGCAAAGCTACCGTCCGCGCCGACCTCAAGACGAGCGTTTTTCACGGTTATTACTGTCTTTTCGCCGTTTTCCTCGCTTGAAAATTCCGGCGTCGGAAGCTTTTCGTAAATACCGTAGCGGCTCATACCGCATTCTTTGTCGCCGATGTCGGCTATACGCAGTCGGATACAGCTGTCCGAAATCGGCTCGGCTGTGATGATGTTCTGTCCGCAGGATTTGCAGTTTATCATAAAAACCACCTCGAAATAATTTTATTTTTTGAAAAAATGTTTTTGCGAAAATGTAAAGCTGAGGTTGCAAACGCGTGATTGCAAATCCCCTCTCCGTCGCACTTCGTGCGCCACCTCTCCCGCAAGGAAAGGCTTGTCTGTAATTTGAGGCCCGCCCTGTGGGAGATTTGCTTGGCTTGCGTAGCAAGGCGAGCAGGCTTCGCCGAGAAGAGGGCGGTGTCACGGCTTGCCGTGGCGGAGAGGGTACTGAAAAATCTGCACAAAGCAATTTAACCAAAGCTTCTTTTGCCTTCTTTTCTTCTCGAAGAAAA
>CAVKJG010000015.1:35807-37504 GCA_963656825.1 Sphaerochaetaceae bacterium | reverse complement strand
TTATAATATATTATCAGCGGAGGTATGGGGGAAATACCCTCGCTTTGAAGTGAAAATAAAAATGTAATTACATATTTTTGGAGGTATAAAATGGGATTATTCGACAAGATCAGATCAATGGTGAACGGTGATGACGCAAACAACGTTTACGAAGACGAGGATATGGGCGCGACCTATGACGACAGTGCCATTCCCGCACGCACCGCAAGCCGCGGTATGAGCATAAACGCCGCTTCTATCGAGCTGAAGGTTGTAAGACCGGACACGTTTGTCAATTCAAGACAGATAGCCGACCATCTTCTCAACAACCGCACGGTAGTGCTCAATCTTGAAGCGACAAACAAGGAAACCGCAAGAAGAATTCTCGATTTCCTTTCCGGCGTTGCATATTCTATCGGCGGTCAGCTCAAGAGAGTTGCAAACAATACATTTGTTATAACGCCCAACAATGTTGACGTTTCCGGCGATCAGATGAGAACCTCCTCCTCAGGAGCTGCTGTCAGCACGGACACGCAGTCCATCGCTCAGCCCGCGCAGTTTTCGGGCGACACGCTTTATTGATTTGACATAACCGGACACAAACGGACGGGGCGATTTCCGCCCCGTCAAGTTTTATCCTGACATAAACGGCGGCAAAAACCGCAAAAAACCGAACCGAAAGGGCATACATCATGACTTCGCAACCACAAAAGGACGAAATAAAGCGCAGCTTCCAGAAGGTATTCCGCGGCTACGATCCGTCGGAGGTGGACAGCTATATAAACGCGCTTACGGAAAATTACAACGCGCTTTACAGAGATTATGCCGAGCTTGAACACAGGCTTTCCGAGGCGAACGAAAGGCTTTCCGACATAACGGGAGAGGAAGAAAAAGTAAAGAAAACGCTCGATACGGCGCGCGCCGCCGCAGACAAGATCGTTTCCGACGCATACGAACGCTCGGACGCGATTCTTGCGTCGATAAAGCGCAGCTGCGATAAAATTCTTCGCAGCTTCCGCGACAAAACCGAAGCCAACAAATCCGCGCTTTCGTCGATGCAGGAGAGCATACTTGTCTTCAAAAACGAGCTTTTTGAAAGGTACAGACTTCACATAGAGCTTATAGAACAGCTTTCTCCGGTGTTTGAATATGAAGAAGAGCTTACTCCTCAGCAGTATGTGGAAAAGGTTGTTTCCGCAATGAACCGCGATGTTTCGGCTGAGTTCGGAATAAATATCGGCGGCTTTGACGTCGGGACGGACGAGACTGACGCAGGGAGCGAGCCGCAGGAAAAGGCGCTTTCGGAGACGACGGTGTTTGATTCTCAGCCAAAATCCGCGGCAGACGCCGCCGAGGAAGAAAAGCCCGTCGAAACGCCGCAAAAGCCGAAGAAAAAGAGCGGAAAACGCTCGAAAAAGTCTGCCGTTATAAGTCTTATAGACGAATACGAAACGCCCGGAGTTATAAATATTCCGCAGGAAACCGGTGTTCAGATGAGCTTTGATTTCGATTCGGACGGCGGAATACTTTCGGATACGCATTGATTTTTAAGGAGCTTTGAAATGCTTTTATGGATAATTGTAATAGCTGCGTCCGTCCTGCTTGACTTTGTGACAAAACGTCTTGTCGCGGGCGGAATGGAGCTTTACGAAAGTCGGGTGGTTATAAAAAACGTGCTCGAGCTTGAATATGTAAGAAACGAAGGCGCGGCGTGGGGA
>CAVKJG010000015.1:23846-35797 GCA_963656825.1 Sphaerochaetaceae bacterium | reverse complement strand
GTGGGGAATACTCAGCGATCACCGCTGGGTGTTCATGACGATAACCGCTGTTGCCATAGTCGTTTTGCCGATAATACTTTACAAATACAGAAAACTGCATTTTCTTTTCGGATTTTCGCTTTCGCTTATAATCGGCGGTGCGATTGGCAATATGATAGACCGCGTTTTTCTCGGCTACGTTATAGATTTTATATATCTGCCGTTTCTGAATTTTATTTTCGGAGAGGGCGGCTTTCCGAGATTCAACATAGCGGATTGCTGTGCCACGGTCGGCGTTACCTTGATGTTTATATACCTTGTGTTTATCGACAAGACGTTTTTTGAAGGCGGAAAGGCAAAGACCGGAACGGAGGAAACAAAAAATGACGAAGCTTAACGTCGGACCGGATACCGCGGGTGTACGGCTCGACGTTTTCTTGTCCGAAAGCGAGGAGCTTACGCGCTCGTATGCGCAGAAGCTTATCTCGGACGGATACGTTACGGTTTGCGGAAAAAGCGCTGACAAAAACTTAAAGCTTAAAGCCGGCGATACGGTTGAAATAGAATATCCGCCGATGAAAAGCTGCACAGCCGAAGCGGAAAATATTCCGCTCGATATCGTTTACGAGGATTCCGACATAATTGTGGTAAACAAACCCCGAGGGATGGTTGTGCATCCTGCGGCGGGCAATTACAGCGGAACGCTTGTGTCGGCGCTGCTGTATCATTGCGGAGCGTCGCTTTCCGGAATAGGCGGAGTGCTTCGCCCGGGAATAGTGCATCGGATAGATAAGGACACAAGCGGACTTCTCGTTGCCGCAAAAAACGACGCGGCGCACCTTTTTCTTTCGGAACAGCTCAAAACGCACAGTATTTCGAGAATATATCACGCTGTCGCGCTCGGAAGAATCGACGCGGCGCGGACAGTGGACAAGCCCATTGGAAGAAATCCTTCGGACAGAAAGAAAATGGCGATAGTCGCGGGCGGCAGGGAAGCGATAACGCACATCACGCCGATAGAAAACTTTGACGCCGGGCTTTGCTATGTAAAATGCTCGCTTGAAACCGGAAGAACTCATCAGATAAGGGTGCATATGCAAAGCATAGGACACCCGCTTCTCGGCGATCGGCTCTACGGTCAGGAGAAAAATCCCGCCGAGCGAAAATACGGAAAGCTTATATCGGGGCAATGCCTGCACGCAAAGGAGCTGGAGCTTATACACCCGACGACGAAAGAAAAAATGCGCTTTTCCTGTGACTTGCCGGACGATTTTTCGGCTGTCCTTGCGGCACTGCGCAAAAACGGAGACAAAACACTGTGAAAAAATTTGAAAATATTATTCTTACCTCTGACATAGACGGAACGTTTATTTTCGGCGGAGCGCCTTTTCCGACGGTAAATCTTGAAAGGGTAAAATATTTTATAGAAAACGGCGGACATTTTACGTTTGCTTCGGGGCGAAATCATATTGATATTTACAGCGTTATCCCGTCGATAGAGGAATATGTCAATACGCCGTGCGTGCTTTGCAACGGAACATTCTGCTACGACATAGTAACGCACGAAATAAAAAACGCGCATTATCTTGAATCCGAGCATCTTATTCCGCTTTTCAGGCGCGTGCGCGAGCTTGCCGGAGATAAGATAGGCTTTCGCGTATCGTGCAAAAGAGGCTTTCTGTACGACAAAAACGATATCGTAATGAAGGAAAGCCTTGAAAGAAACGGTCAGATGCGGTTTGCAACCGCCGTCGATTTTGACGAGCTTTGCGGAAACGATTATTTCAAGGCGGTGTTTATTTCGGAGCCGCAGATACTTTGCGATACGTTTGACGTTATAAAAAAAGAATTCCCGATGTATGACTGCACGCGTTCGTTTGTCAGGCTCACCGAGCTTATGCCGAAGGGCATAAGCAAAGCGACTCAGCTGAAATACATAATAAGCGAAGCGAGAAAAACAAATCCGGACGCAAAGCTTTACTGCGTCGGCGATTTCGATAACGACGCGGATATGCTCCGCATAGCCGACGTTGCAATGTGTCCCGAAAACGCGACGGACGAAATAAAGAAGCTTTGCAGCGTCGTGCTTTGTCACGCAAGGGACGGCGCAATAGCCGATGCAATTGAAAAAATCGAGGCAGGGCTTTGATTTTCTGAATATTATACAAGAGTATAAGGAAATACAAAATGATTAAAAACGACCTTTCAAAAACCGAGCTTAAAACATCGGATTTTAATTTCGAGCTTCCACAGGAGCTTATAGCTCAGCATCCGTGCGAACCGCGCGACGCGGCTCGCCTGCTTGTGCTTGACAGAGAAAAGCAGACGTTGCAGCACAGAATTTTCCGCGATATAGTTGAATATCTGCACCCGGGCGATGTGCTTGTGATAAACGATTCAAAGGTAATTCCCGCGCGCATTTACGGGAAAAAATGCGGCGAGGGCGGCGCAGTGTGCGAATTCCTTTTGCTTCGACAGAAGTCGCTCGATCGCTGGGAGGTGCTTGTCCGCCCGGGAAGAAGACTGAGAGAAGGCACAAGAGTTACCTTCGGAGACGGACTTCTTACCGCAACGATAGACGAAATAATTGAGGACGGAAACCGTATCGTGACGTTCGATTATGACCGCACGGGCGGCGAAACGCTGTTTTCAATACTTGATAAGATAGGCAAAATGCCGCTTCCGCCGTATATAACGGAGGAGCTGAAAAACAACGACGATTATCAGACCGTCTACGCAAAGGAGGAAGGCTCGGCGGCGGCGCCCACGGCGGGACTTCATTTTACGGATGAGCTTCTTTGCAGAATTCGCGATATGGGCGTGAAAATCGCGCCGGTAATGCTTCACGTCGGGCTGGGAACGTTCAGACCGGTCAAAGCCGAAAACATAAAGGATCACATTATGCACAGCGAGTTTTTCACCGTTACAAAGGAAAGCGCAGACATAATAAATTCCGCGCGGGCTGCGGGCGGACGTATAATCGCCTGCGGAACGACGTCGTGCCGGACGCTTGAAAGCGCATCGACCGACGACGGAACGGTTCATCCTATGTGCGACGATACGGGAATATTCATTTACCCGGGATACAAATTCAAGGCGACCGACGCGCTGATAACAAATTTTCATTTGCCGGAAAGCACGCTTGTAATGCTTGTTTCCGCGCTTGCGGGAAAAGATTTTATAATGCGCGCCTACGAGGAAGCCATAAAAGAAAAGTACAGATTTTTTTCCTTCGGAGATGCGATGCTGATTGTATAAGCATCGCAACAACATACAAAAGTATAAAACCGAAAAATTATTGTCATACAAGTAAAAACGGGATTTTGATATGAACGATAAAATTATAGCCGTAGCAGGTCCTACCGCCTCGGGAAAGAGCGCGCTTGCCCTTGAGCTTTGCAAAAGGCTTGACGGAGAGCTTGTTTCTTTCGATTCGATGCAGATATATCGCGGACTTGACATAGGAACGGCAAAGCCGACGAAAGCCGAGCAGGCGGAGGTGCGGCATCATCTGATAGACATATGCGATCCGTGCGAAAGCTTTTCCGCGGCGGACTTTGCAAGGTGCGCGCACGGAGCGATTGCCGATATCCGCTCGCGCGGCAAAAGAGCTGTGCTTTGCGGCGGAACGGGACTGTATCTCGACAGCGTTCTCGGCAGGCTCGATTTCGGTGAGATTGAAAGCGACGACAGGCTGAGAGAGGAGCTTTTTCGCTTTGCGGAAGAAAACGGCGCGGACGCGCTCCACGAAAAATTGAGGGAAATCGATCCTCCGGCGGCGGAGGCGATACACAAAAATAATGTGCGCAGAGTTGTCCGCGCGATTGAAATATACAGGCTTACGGGAAAAACCAAAACCGAACACGACAGACTTGCAATATCAAATTCTCCTTATGACAGCGTAATAATTGCGCTTGATTATGTCGACAGAGAAATATTATACAACCGTATAAATAGTCGCGTTGACGCGATGATTTCGGCAGGACTTGAGGACGAAGTAAGAGGTCTTTACGCAAGCGGACGTCTTTCTCCCGACACGACCGCGGGGCAGGCGATAGGCTATAAGGAAATGCTCGATTATATCCGCAAAGCAGATACGCTTGAAGCGGCGGCGGAAAAAATCAAGCTCGGAACGCGCCGCTATGCGAAGAGACAGCTGACGTGGCTGAGAAGAAACAAATCCGTCAACTGGCTGTATCCGGACAGGCTCGGCGATTTTGAAAGCGTTGTCGCGGCGGCGGAAAAACTGATTGAAAAATAAAGGAGGCGAAAGCGATGGACGGCGGGGAAAAGCGCGATGTGAAAATCAAACGCAGAATAATAATTTCGGCGGTGCTGTCGCTTATCGCCGTGATTTACATAATATATCATATAGCGGCGTCGTTTGCGCCGAAAACCTCTCTTTATGTTGTCACCTACGCGGATTTTTACGACACGGAGGTTTTCTCCGGATACATTTTCAGAGATGATACGGTTCTTCTTTCGGACAGCGCAGGGACGGTTGACCGTCATTTTTCCGACGGCGAAAAGGTGGCTGTCGGCGCGAATATCGCCGATGTTTACAACGTTTATTCCGAGGAGGCGGAGGAGCGCCTGAAAACGATAAATTCGCTTATATCGGTTCTTGATAAAAGCACCGTGGGAGAAAGCGTTACGGTTGAAAGTCTTGACGCGAAAATAGCCGCGCTCAGACTTGAAATATCGGCAAGAACGGAAAGCGGCGAGCTTATGTGGGTGAACGCTCACAGGGAGGAGCTTTCCGTGCTGATAAACTGCCGCGAGCTTGTCGTAAGCGGAAAAACGGATTTTTCATCCGAAACGGCGGCGCTCAAAGCCGAAAGAGCAAATATAATCTCTTCGCTCGGCGGAATAGGCTCAAGCGTTGTTACCGAAGATTCGGGATATTATTTTTCGTTCTGCGACGGCTACGAGGGCAAGCTTTCGTCATCGCTTGCGATGACCGTGACAACCGAAAATTTCGATGAAATAACATCGGTAGGCAAAAGCTCGTATGCAAATTCCGTCGGCTCGCTTGTGACGGATTTCCGCTGGTATTTTGTCTGCAAAACGACAATAGAAAAAGCCGAAGGCTTTTACGCCGACGGCAATTACAAGTGCAGCTTTGTAGGAAACTCCTGCTCCGATGAGATGACGCTGAGGTTGGAATACAAAAGTATAAATTACGAAAAAGGTGAGGCGGTGCTTTGCTTTTTCTCATCTTACATCCCGTCGGACTTCGATATGACAAGATTTCAGCAGATGAAGGCTCTGCGCGAAACGTGCAGAGGACTGAAAATTCCTTCCTCGGCTGTGAGGGTGATAGACGGGCAGACCTGCGTTTACATATTCAAAAAGGGAATAGCCAGAGCCCGCGCCGTAAATATTCTCAAAGAGCAGGACGGAAGCTACCTTGTGGACGGAAACGTAAGCTCTGATATCACGCCGATAGCGCTAAACGACCTTGTTATTCTTGACGACGCAAATCTGTATGAAGGAAAGATAGTGGGCTGATATGACCGATTTTGAAGCAATCAGAAACAATATTGAAAAGCTTCGCGCCGATATGAAAAATTATCCGTGCGCGCGGCTTTGCGCCGTGATAAAAAATCGCACGCCGGAGGAAATATCGTATGCGATAAGCTCCTGCGGAATAACGCTTGTCGGCGAAAACCGCGTGCAGGAGTTTCTCGCGCACGAGCCTTATCTTTCGGGCGCGGAGGTGCATTTTATCGGAACGCTTCAGAAAAACAAGGTTAAATATCTTGTGGGAAAGGTTGCGATGATAGAAAGCGTTGATTCCGTTTCGCTTGCCGAGGAGATAGACAGACGCTCGGCAAAGGTCGGAGTCGTAACGGATATTCTGTGCGAGGTGAACACCGGCAGAGAGCCGCAAAAGAGCGGCTTTATGCCGGAGGAGCTTTCCTGTGCGCTTGAAAAAATATCGGGCTTTGAAAATCTCAGATTGAGAGGACTTATGGCTGTCACGCCGATAACAGATTCAAGCGATGAAAAGCGCGGCTATTTTGCGCTTATGAAAAAGCTCCGCGACGAAAATACGCGCTTCTTTTTCGGAGAGCCGGTTCTTTCCATGGGAATGAGCGGCAGCTATCGCGAGGCGCTTGCCGAAGGGGCGGACATTATCCGCACGGGGACTGCGATTTTCGGTCAGAGACAATAATTTATACAAAAGTATAAGCAGAGCCGCACAGTATACTGTGCGGCTCTGCTTTTGATGTTTTTCGGACAATGATCATATGCCCTTTTCGCTTATTATTTCGTCGATTGCCTCCGCCGCAAAGCAGACGAGCCGAAGACACGGACGGCTTCCGTAAAAGGCGGCGTTGCGCTCGGACGGTTCTCCTCCCGCCGTCGCTCCGCCGAGAAGCTTGCGACAGACGACCGAGCCGAAGCGCTCCGAAAATCGCGCCATAAAATCGCGCACCAGAGCGTAATGCGCCGATTTTGCGGCTTTGTCGGAAGGATCGGTATAGCCGTAAAGCAGACCCAAAACAAGGCAGCCTCCGCTTATCGCGCCGCAGACCTCGCGACTGCGCCCGAAACCTCCGCCGAAGGGAGCGGCTGCGGCGAGCATTGTTTTTTCGTCTGTTTTCGTAACGTCGCAGAAGGCTGCCGCCACGGATTGCGAGCAGTTGTATCCGGCTTTGAAAAGCTCTGCGGCTTTTTCGGCGTGTGTGTTTATCATTTTTGCGCTCCTTATATCACTTGGAAAAGATAGAATTTCAGATAATCCGTTTCGGGAACGGAAAGCAGGGTGGGATGATCGGGCGACTGTCTGCGCGCTTCTATGAGTTTGAGCGAAACGTCGGCGTCGGCTGCCGCGCTTTCGAGCATTCTGATAAACAGACGGTTATCCATAAAGTGCGAGCAGGAGCAGGTGGCAAGATATCCGCCGCGGGGGAGCAGCTTCATTGCGCGGTAGTTTATTTCCTTGTAGCCGCGTTCCGCGCCTGATATGGTTTTTCGGCTTTTTGTGAACGCCGGCGGATCGAGAATTATCATATCGTAATCGGCGTGACGCTCGCACAGCGACGGCAGGAGATCGAAAACGTCGGCGCAGACAAAATCCATTCTGTCGTCGAGCCCGTTCCGCGCGGCGTTGGCTTTCGCTGTTTCGATTGCCTGAGCGGAAACGTCAACCGCCGTGACATGAGCCGCACCGCCCATTGCGGCATTCAGCGCAAACGAGCCCGTATGAGTGAAGCAATCGAGCACTTTTTTGCCGCGCGCCGTTTTTGCTACGGCAAGACGGTTGTATTTCTGGTCGAGGAAAAAGCCCGTTTTCTGACCGTTTTCGACGTCGACTCTGTATATTATTCCGTTTTCGGTTATCTCCGTTACGGGCGAGGAAACGTGCGGAGCAAAGTCGCTTTCGTACCAGCCCTTGTATTCGGGAAGTCCTTCAAGCGCTCTTATGGCTACGTCGTTGCGCTCGAATATTCCGGAAAATTTCATATTGCGGTGCAGAAGCTCGCTTGTAAGAATCCGGAATATCATATTTTTCCGCTGTTCTATACCGTAGGACAGCACCTGAACCGACAGAATCCCGTCGTAATAATCGACGGTCAGCCCCGGAATTCCGTCCGCCTCGCCGAAGATAAGACGGCAGGTTGAAATGTCGTCGCCCATAACGGTGGCTCTGTAATCGAGCGCATACGATATGCGGCGTGTAAAGAACGCTTCGTCCAAACGGTCGTTTGCGTTTCTTGTCAGAAGCCGCACCTTTATCTTGCTTTTTTTGCTGTATATTCCTGTGCCGAGATACGAGCCCTTTGACGAAACAACGTCAACAGCCGCACCGTTTTCAACCTCCGCGCCGGAGGTTATTTCCTCTCCGTACACCCACGGATGTCCCGTCTTTATCGAAGCCTCCGCTTTTTTTGTAACCGTAAACTGCGGATATTCTCTTTCCTGTTTCATTTTTGCATAGTCCTCGGTAAAAAAATGTTATAACTATTCTACTATTGTTCGATTCATTTTTCAATAGGAATCTATAATATAGTTTTTTGGTCACTATTACTATTGCCAAAAGGCAATATTTATGAGATAATAATAACGGCTTTTATGCGTGCATATCGCATAACGAGCCGAAAAGCATAATAAATCGTTTTTCGGAGATAAGAAATGAACAAAAACAACTTAAGCAATTTCGTGTATAATGTGCGCGAAATATCGAGCATCCGCGAGCTTTGCGACGGAAGCTGCGAAAGCTTTTCCGAAAACACGGCGTTTGTTTTCAGGGAAGGCGACGACGTGCGCGAAATAACTTACGGCGAGGTTTATGACGATATAAAAGCATTTGCATCATATTTGCGCTCACTCGGTCTTGAAGGAAAGAAAACAGCCGTTCTGGGAAAGAACTGCTACGAATGGGCGCTTACCTATCTTACGGTGTGCGCCGGAACGGGAATAATCGTTCCGCTTGACAAGGATCTTTGCGCGGAGGATATAAAATATCTTACGGAGGATTCGGAAACGGCGGCGATAGTGTTTACGCCGGAGCAAGCCGAAAAGCTTGGCGGCATAGGCGGGAATATTATAAAGCTTTCGTCGGAGGATATGCCCTTGTATATAGCCGAGGGCAAAAGGCTTCGTGAGGAGGGCGACAGAGCATACGAGCAGCACACGGTAGATCCGTATTCGCTCGGAGTGCTGATATACACATCCGGAACTACGGGTGTATCGAAGGGCGTTATGCTCTCGCAGTATAACATCTGCTCGAATATAGTACACGTTGCAAGAAGAACGGCGGTCTATCCGTGCGACAGGGCGCTTTCCGTCCTGCCGCTTCACCACACCTACGAATGTATGGCAGGCTTTCTTACGTTCTTTTATTCGGGAGCAAGCATAGCGTACAACAATTCGCTGCGCCGGCTTCAGGCGGATTTTGTGCTTTTCAAGCCGACGGTATTCGTTTCCGTTCCGGTGCTTCTTGAAAAGCTTTATTCGATGATCGTAAAAAAATACGCAAAGATGAAGGGCGGTAAAGCCGTGCTTGCGGTTCAGCGTTCGCTTTCAAAGCTGGTGGGCAAGCCCTCCTCGCAGAGAAAGGTGTTTGCCACCGTAAACGCCTCGCTCGGCGGAAAGCTCAACAGAATTCTCTGCGGAGCGGCGGCGCTCTCGCCGGAGGCGTATCACGGATACGAAAGCTTCGGATACCGCGTTTACGTCGGCTACGGACTTACGGAAACCTCGCCCGTATGCATAATGCATCACGACGGCTATACGAGCACGGACGATATAGGCTATCCGCTTGTCGGCGTTTCGGCGAAGATAGTCGAGCCAAATGCGGACGGCGTCGGCGAGCTTGCGGTAAAAGGACCTAACGTAATGCTCGGATATTACAAAAATCCCGAAGCTACGGCGCAGGTTATCCGCGACGGGTGGTTCTACACGGGCGATCTTGCAAAGCGGCTTGATAACGGCGCTTATAAAATAATGGGCAGAATAAAAAGCATGATAGTGCTTGAAAACGGAAAAAAGGTCTTTCCGGAGGAGATAGAATATTATCTTGATTCGAGCAGATATATTTCCGAAAGCTTTGTTTTCGGCAAAGAGGAAAACGGCGCGACAATTGTTACGGCTTCGGTGATTCCGGATAAAGACGCAATAGACGAAGAGCTTTCAAAGTCCGGCGACAAAATGACGGACGAGGAACGCGAAAACAGGATAAAAGCGATAATATCCTCCGCCGTAGCGGGCGTCAACGCACGCTTTGCAGCATACAAGGCGGTGAAGAAAATAATAATCCGCAAAAGCGAATTCATAAAAACGACAACGCACAAAATAAAACGTCTTGAAGAAAAAAACAAAGAGGAAGAGTGAGGTAACTGCTGTGAACAGAAAACGTGCTTTATGGATAACCGCCGCGCTCGGTCTTATAGGGTTGATATGCGCCGTGGCTATCATAGCGGACAACTATGCAAAAAAGCTGTTTGAGCTTATTTCAAACGGCGATCTTGAGCTTGACGACGGGGAGCTGACATCGCAAGGGCAGTGACGCTGCCTACTATCTTTTAAGGAGTTGATTTCCTATGGAAAAATTCGATATCTGTATAATAGGCGCGGGCATAGGCGGACTTATGGCTGCGTATAAAATCAAGGAGCATAATCCGGAAACGAGCGTTGTTATGGTTGAAAAGGGTCAGACGCTTGAAAGAAGAAAGTGTCCCGCTTCGGCTGAACGCGGCTGCGTTCACTGCGGTATATGCGCCATAACAAACGGCTACGGCGGCGCCGGTGCGAGAAGCGACGGCAAGCTCAACGTAGGCACGGCATATGGCGGTATTCTCGGTGACGAGCTTGGCGAAGCGAAGGCGATGAAATATATCCGCGAGGTAGACAGCACCCTTGAAGGCTTTGCCGACGTCGTAAACGGAGTAAGAGATTATCCCGAAATGTTTCTTTCAAACGAGGATCTGAAGCTCAAATGCCTTCAGAACAATCTTCGTCTGCTCGACATGGACGTCCGTCATCTCGGCACGGACAGAAACTTCAACATACTCAAAAACATAATAAAGCATCTTGCCGAGGTCGGCGTTGATATGCGTTCCGGAACGGAGATAGAAAACGTTGAATATGAAAACGGCAAATGGCACGTCACGGGCAAGGACACGGATATAGAAGCCTCGAAGCTTATTATCGCCGTGGGACGCGTCGGCGCGGGATTTGTTTCAAGGTTCTGCAACAAGTTCGGTATCAAAATGAAAACAAACGCCGTTGACATAGGCGTCCGTGTTGAGATGAAGGACGCTATCTGGCGCGAATTTTCAAGCCGCATATACGAGCCGAAAATTCTTTGCCGCACAAAAACCTTTGAAGACAAAACAAGAATGTTCTGCTTCAATCAGGGCGGCATAGTGAGCGCGGAAAACAACAACGGCATAATCACGGCAAACGGCCACAGCTTTTCCGACAAAAGCAAAAAGACAGACAACTGCAACTTTGCCATTCTTTCAAGCATAAATTTCACAGAGCCGTTCAACAAGCCCACCGAATTTGTAGAGTCGATATCGCGCCTTGCGAACAGCATAGGCAACGGAAACGTGCTTGTTCAGCGCTTCGGAGATCTTGTCCGCGGAAGAAGAACAAACGAACACCGCCTCGGTCACAGCACGGTAATTCCGACGCTGAAAGCCACTCCCGGCGATATTTCGCTCGTGATGCCGCACAGAATACTTACAAATATAATAGACACCATTTATGCGCTCGATAAGGTCGCGCCCGGAACGGCAAACGACGATACGCTCCTTTACGGTTGCGAGGCGAAATATTACTCTATCCGCCCCGAGCATAAGCCGAATTTTGAGGTTATGGACGGAGCGTACATCATAGGCGATTGCAGCGGCATAACGCGCGGACTTTCTCAGGCGGGAGCTATGGGACTTTTCGTTGCCGACGACATAGCGGGGAGAGCAGGGGTATGATAAAAAACATTCTTTTCGACCTTGACGATACCATTCTCGATTTCGGAAAAGCCGAAAAAAACGCGCTGACGCTTGCTTTTACCGAAAAGGAAATAAATCCGACAGAGGAGCTCCTTTCCCGTTACAGCGTGATAAACGAAGAACATTGGAAGCGCCTTGAAAAAGAAGAAATAACGCGCGACGAGGTAAAATACGGCAGATTCCGTCAGCTTTTCGATGAGTACAAAATAACCGCCTCGCCTGAGGAAACCGCTGATATTTACGAAAATCATCTGAGCGTGGGACATTATTTTATAGACGGGGCGCAGGAGCTGCTTTTATCGCTTTACGGAAAATACCGGCTGTATCTTGTGTCGAACGGAACGTATTCGGTGCAGGAGGGCAGAATTGCAAGCGCGGGACTTGAAAAGTATTTTGACGGCATTTTCATTTCGGAAAAGGTGGGCTGCGAAAAGCCGAAAAAAGCCTTTTTTGAAGCGTGCTTTGTGACAATTCCCGACTTTTCCGAAAGTGAAACCGTAATAGTGG
>CAVKJG010000015.1:0-23836 GCA_963656825.1 Sphaerochaetaceae bacterium | reverse complement strand
CAGTCTTACGTCCGATATGCGCGGCGGAAAAAATGCCGGCATAAAGACCGTGTGGTTCAATCGCAAGGGCAGAGAAAATACAACGGATATGAGCTTTGACGCGGTAACCGATTCACTTTACGGACTGAAAGCGATAATCGAAAGGCTGTAAAAAAGCCGTCTGACACAAAAACAATAACCGACATAGAGCGCAAAAGCAAACCGCGGCGGCGGTTTGTTTTTGTTTTATGTGCCGAATATGCCGTTTTTCTATTTACATTTGTCGGATTTATGATATAATAATCGTATAAGGTGAAGGCTTTGCGTTTCCGGCAAAGCCCGACGGAAGGACACTTTCCCCTGACGGAAAGCGTGTAAAAATGGAAAAGAACAATCTTAAAGGCTGGCTGTATCTTTTGCCGGCGGCGGTGCTTCTGGGCGTGTTTATGGTATATCCGCTTGCGGACGTTTTGGTTTATTCGTTTGAGGAGGGCTTCAATTTCGCTTCTCAGTCGTTTTCGGGCGTGGGCATATACAATTATCGTTATGTTCTGCACGATCCGTATTTTCTTGCGGCGCTTGAAAACACATTTGTGCTTGTAATAATAACCGTGCCGCTTTCAACGGGCACAGCGCTTCTCATATCGCTTGCGCTCAGCTCCGTGAAAAAGCTGAGAAGTCTGTTTCAGACGGTGTATTTTCTTCCCTATGTTACGAATACGCTCGCCGTCGGACTTGTGTTTATGATACTTTTCAAAAAGACGGCGTATTCCGACGGACTTGTAAATCTGCTTATAAATTTCTTCGGCGGAAGCTCGGTCGATTTTATCGACGGTCCGCACTGGGCGAAAATGCTTGTACTCTGCATTTATACTATCTGGATAGTAATGCCGTTCAAGATACTCCTTCTTACGAGCGCGATAGCGTCGGTTGACGACACCTATTACAACGCCGCGAAAATAGACGGCGCGTCGAGATGGAGAATGTTTTCCAAAATAACATTGCCGATGATATCGCCCTCGCTGTTTTATCTTGTCATTACGGGCTTTATCGGCGCGTTCAAGGCGTACAGCGATTCCGTGGCTCTGTTCGGCACAAACCTCAATGCCGCAGGAATGAACACTATAGTGGGATATATTTACGATATGCTTTACGGCGACAGCGGCGGTTATCCGTCGTTTGCGTCAGCCGCAGCGATAATACTTTTTGCAATAGTGCTTACAATAACGTGCATAAACCTTATGGTGAGCAAAAAGCACGTTCACTACTCGTAAAGGTGGCTGATATGAACAATACCGTAAATTATTCAAAAATAGAAAAGCGGACAAAAGTGCTTGATTGTGTTCGCAAAGCACTGATATACTTTTTGCTTTCCGTATGGGGAATAGTCGTGCTGTTTCCTTTTTATTGGATGGTGCTGACCTCCGTAAAAAGCTATGGGGCATACAGCTCGGAGCATATCCCGAAGTTTTTTACAACGTCGCCAACGCTTAAAAATTATCTTGATGCTTTTACCGAAGTGCCGCTTGCAAAGTATTTTCTCAACACGCTTGTGTTCACCGTTATCACAACCGCGCTTATGCTTGCCGTGATAACGCTTGCGGCGTTCGCCTTTGCAAGACTGAATTTCAAGGGGAAAAACATAGCCTTTACGCTGTTTCTTTCGCTTATGATGCTCCCGAGCGAGCTTGTTGTGATAACAAACTTCGTAACGATAACGAATATGGGACTCCGCAACACCTTTACGGGACTTATTCTCCCGTCAATAACGTCGGTGTTTTATATTTATCTTCTCAAAGAAAATTTCGCTCAGGTCCCGGATGAGCTTTACTACGCCGCAAAGGTTGACGGCACGTCCGATCTCAAATATCTTTTCAGGGTGATGATACCCATATGCAAGCCGACGCTTATAACGGTTATAATACTTAAAGTTATAGAGTGCTGGAATTCTTACGTCTGGCCGCGGCTGATAACCGACGACCCGAATTATTTCCTTGTTTCAAACGGTATTCAGGAAATAAGGGAAAACGGCTTCGGCAGGGAAAACATTCCCGCAATGATGGCGGCTGTAGTGGCGGTGTCGCTGCCGCTGATAATACTGTTCCTCATTTTCCGCAAGAAGATAATGGCGGGTGTTTCGAGAGGAGGCACAAAGGGATGAAAAGAATTCTTTCGGTGGTGTTTGCCGCACTCTTCCTCTGCTCCGCGCTCACCGCGCTTGCAGGCTGTCACGGCACGAAAGGCGCGGCGGTTTTCAGGGTGCCGGATAATTTTGACACCTCGCGCGATTACGAGATAACCTTCTGGGCAAAGAACGATACAAACAAAATTCAGACAAAGATATATAAAAAAGCAATAGCCGATTTTGAGGCGCTTTATCCGAATATAAAGGTCAACGTCAGGCTTTATACCGACTACGGCAAAATATATAACGACGTTATAACCAATATATCGACAGGCACGACGCCTAACATCTGCATAACATATCCCGACCATATCGCAACGTATATTTCCGGCTCGAATACGGTCGTGACGCTGGACGAGCTTCTGACCGATGAAAAATACGGACTCGGCGGAAGCGAGGTGAAATTTTCCTCGCCGTCAAAGGACGAAATAGTTCCGGAATTTCTTTCGGAATGTTATCTTGACGGTCATTGCTACGCGCTGCCGTATATGCGCTCGACCGAGGCGTGCTATATAAACAAAACGTACGTGGAGGCGCTCGGCTACAGTCTGCCGGAAAAGCTGACGTGGGATTTCATATGGGAGGTTTCCGAGGCGGCTACCGCCAAAAACGACGACGGAACGTATAAAATCAACGGTCAGAAGGTGATGATACCCTTCATATACAAATCGACCGACAATATGATGATACAGCTGCTGCGCCAGATGGGAGCGGGCTATTCCGACGATTCGGGGAATGTGCTTATCTTCAACGACACGACAAAGGACATTCTTTACACGGTTTCGGAGCATGTTAAAAGCGGAGCGTTTTCAACGTTTTCGATATCGAGCTATCCGGGCAATTACCTCAACGCCGGACAGTGTATTTTCGCCATAGATTCGACCGCCGGCGCGACGTGGATGGGCAGCAAGGCTCCGCTTATGGACATAAGCGACGACAAGGTTGTCGATTTTGAAATGGAGGTTATGGAAATCCCTCAGTACGATACGGAAAATCCGCAGATGATATCGCAGGGGCCGTCGGTCTGCATTTTCAACAAGGAAGATCCGCAGGAGGTGCTTGCCTCGTGGCTTTTCGTGCAGTATCTGCTCACGGACGGAGTTCAGATATCGTATGCCGAAACGGAAGGGTACGTTCCCGTGACGCTTACGGCGCAGAGCTCGGCGGAATATAAGGATTATCTTTCACGCGCAGGCGAGGACAACGACGAGCATTATGAGGTAAAGATAAAGGCTTCAAAAATTTTGCTTGACAACATAGACAATACTTTTGTCACGCCGGTTTACAACGGCTCGACGTCGCTTCGCAATGCGGCGGGACAGCTGATCGAAGAGGTCGCAAAATCGACGCGCCGGAAGGAAACGATTGACGAAGCGTATATGTCGGCGCTTTACGAAAAAGTAAATGCGCTTTACAGACTCGATCAGATAGGCGCCTCCGAAAAAAAAGATTTCGGCGCGCTTCCCACTGCGTCGGCGGTGCTTATCGCTGCGTTTGTCACGGCGTGGACGCTGATAATAACGTTTTCGGTTGTCGGATATATAAAGAAAAGGAAAAATAAAAGATAAGTCCTGTTTTTTGGGACTTATCTTTTTGATTTTTGCATAAAAATTTTATAAAAAATGAAAAATATGCATTTCCGCTATTGATTTTTATCGGGTTATATGCTAAACTTGAATAAGTCTTTGCTGTTGCACAGACATATTATTCAAAGGAGAAAAACAATGAAAAAAATCGTAGCAATTTGCTTGCTTCTTGCGTTTGCTTTTGCAATTGCGTTTACTCTTGCAAGCTGCGGTTCCGGAGAAAAAGAAACGACAAACGGAACCACAACGGTCGGTACAACGACTACAGGAACCACAACGCAGGAAACAACAACGACGGTAAATCGCGCAGACACGGTAAAATCGGAAGGCGTTATGACATACGCTCAGTATGCCGCAGCCGAAGTTGACTCAACGGTAGCTATCGAAGCTTACGTTCAGGCTAAGCAGGTATACTCCGAGCAGTACGGCAACACATCTCTTTATCTTCAGGACGCGGACGGAGCATACTTCGTTTACAGACTCACCTGCACGGCTGAAGAATACGCAACCTACACAATAGGTAAAAAAGTAAAGGTTACGGGCGTAAAGGCAGCATGGTCGGGCGAGGTTGAGCTTACCGACGCAAAGGTTGAGCTTCTTGACGGCTATTATGTAGCCGACGTAAAGGACGCAACCGCACTTCTCGCAAATGAAGAAGAGCTTATCAAGCTTCAGAACCAGTTTGTTTCCTTCAAGGGACTTACGGTAGCCGCTTCCAAGGACGCAGATGACAAGGACGTTGCATATCTTTACAAGTATAACGGCACAGGCTCCGAGGGCGACGACCTTTACTTCAACGTAACTCTTGACGGAAAAACATATCAGTTCCTTGTTGAATCCGATCTCTGCGGCGCAGACACAGACGTTTACAAAGCCGTAAAGAGCCTCAACATAGGCGACAAGATCGACGTCGAAGGCTTCCTCTATTGGTACAACGGCGTTAACCCCCATATCACAAGCGTAAAGATTGTTAAGTAATCAAAAGCAAAAAAGCGGCGGGCATCTGAAAAATGCCTGCCGTTTTTGTTTGTATCACTTGACTTTTCCGCCGGCGGTCTGTATAATATCGGTGAAAGAAACGGAAGTGATGAAAAAAATGTCGCACGGCGCAGAAAAAACAAATGCAATGCGTATAATGGAGCAGAAAAAAGCCGCATATATATTTCACGATTACACAGCCTCGGGAGCTGTTGCGGGAGAGGATGTCGCAGCCGCGATGGGACAGTCTACCGACAAGGTGTTCAAAACGCTTGTTACCGTCGGTATGAGCGGAAGAAACTATGTTTTCGTTGTCCCTGTGTGCAGAGAGCTTGACCTCAAAAAAGCGGCAAAAACCGTAGGCGAAAAATGGGTGGAAATGATAAAATCAAAAGAGCTTCTGCCCCTTACGGGATATATTCACGGCGGATGCTCTCCCGTCGGAATGAAAAAGCTGTTCCGCACGGTGATAGACAAAAGCGCGGAAAATCAAAGCACGATATGCTTCAGCGGCGGAAAGGTCGGCTATCAGCTGGAAGCCTCGCTTGCGGAGCTTGAAAAGGTCATTCCGTTTGAGCTTGCGGATATAACCGTATAAAGCAAAATCTCCCGCGGCGGCGGGAGTTTTTTGCATATTATACTTACGTATAAAATAATCTGCTGTTGACTTGACACGCGCGCCGATGTATAATATGAGCAGGATAAGCAAGGGAGGAATGAAAGTGAAAAGAATAGCAGCCTTTGTGCTTGCGATTTTCATTGTTGCGGGGATTTTTTGCTCGTGCGGAAAAGAGGAGCCGCCCGATTTTGATCTTATACTTGCCGACGGCTACACGCTTGACGGAGATACCGTCCGCGCGCATTTTTACAACGCCGACTTTGTTTATATTTACGAGGATATAAAAGCGTCGCGCGGAAGTGTGCGGCTTTATGCCGACAGAAGTATGGAGGAATATTTCGACGGCGAAAAGCTTGACCTTGAAGACGGAGAAAACAAATTCTGCCTTGTGGCGACCTTTCGCGGAGAGGAGAAAATCTACGACGTTGTAATTGACAATACGATGATAGTAGGACTTTCCGCCGAGATAAAATATGAAAAAATATACGGTGTCGGCGACGATTTTGACCGTGATACCGTCAGAGTCACGGCGGAGCTTTACGCCGGCGGAACGCGCGAAATAACGGATTACGAAGCTGACTGCGCGCTCGATTCCGAGGGAGAAAAGCGCGTAAAAATATCGTGCGGAGGATATGTATGCTATGTTACCGTCAGCGTTTCGGGGGATTCTGTTCCGACGCTTGACGATAATATGACCGATCCGAGAGGCGCGGTATATGAAATAAAAGACGGCAAAGCCGCGCTTTCGGACGGCAGAGCTGTGAGCGGATATTTTATCGTGCCGAAAAAAATAAATTACGGCGGAAACGAATATTCCGTATGCAGAATATCTGACTACGCTTTTTACGAAAACGAAACGATAACCGGAATAAGCATAGGCGATATTTTTGTGGGAGAGGCGGCGCTTTGCGGCTGCACTTCGCTTAAAACCGCTTCCGTCGGCGACGGCGCGGAGCTTTCGGGATACGTTTTCAGAGATTGCACCTCGCTTGAAAAGGTTGTGCTGCCGCAGGAAATTACGGAAATACCCGACGGATTTTTCTCGGGCTGCGGCAGACTCACGGAAGTGTCGCTTTCCGAGGGCGTCAAAAGAATAGGACATCAGGCGTTTGAGGGGTGCGCCGCGCTCGGCGAGATGCTTTTTCCGCAGAGTCTTGAATATATAGGAAGGCGCGCCTTTTCCGGCTGTATTACGCTTTGTCGCGCGATAGGCGGGATATCGCTTTCGGAGATCGGCGACGGCGCTTTTGCCGGCTGTCCGGCGCTTTCGGTGCTCGCAATCCCGACGACCTGCTCGGCGGGAGAAAATATTATAAAAGGCTCGGACAATTGCGTCATATATTCGGGGAAAACATCTCTTACGATGTACAACGCAAAGAAAGAGGGCGGCAGGGGACAGGTCATATCCGAGGACGGAATAACCGTTCTCAAATGCAGAGAGGAGTTTTTATTCGGAGATGAAATATCGTGCAGTGACGCGGATATTTTGCTTTATACAGATGTATATTTAGGGCTTGTCTCCGATTTTGACATTTCGTGCGACCTTTCTGCTCCGGGCGAAAGAAGGATAAAAATATCATACGGTAAATATACCGCGACCGCAACGGCGTATGCCGATTATACGGTGCTTCTTTCGGGGACAATGGACGAATACGGCGCGGAATATTCGCTTGACAGAGCCTCCGGCACGGCGGCTCTTGTAAAGCTGCCGGACAATCTTTCCGGCAAAAGCTTTGTCGTTCCTACGGCTGTCAGCGACGGAGAAAGAACCTTTGCCGTGACAAAAATAGCCACCGGCGCGGTCACTCACCCGCTGCTTGAAAAGCTTCTTCTGCACAGCGACGTAAAGCTTATAGAGGACGGCGCGATAAGGGATTGCCCGAAGCTATCTTTGATTTATTGCGGCGCGAAAAGCGCAAAAATCGGGACGGGCAATTTTGAAAATATCGCGGAAAACGCCGTGCTTATGTGCGACGGGAAAAACTCTCCCGTTCAGCAGAGTGCGCTTGAAAAAGGGCTGATATGCGTCGGCGCGGAAACGGACGAGCTGTATTTTGTGTCGAGGCGCGGCGCAAAAAGCACCTACGCGAAGGACGAAAAATTTGATTTTTCCGGCTACGGCGCGGTTTATGTAGCCAAAGGCTTTGAGGCTGTCGTGCTTGCGGAAGAGCAGGCAAGTCTGCAATACGATTTTTCGGAAAGCGGAACGGTAAAGATAAGCTTCGGCGGCAAGACGGCGGAAATAACCGTTACGGTGAACTGATAAAAGCGGCAGGGAATTTTCCCTGCCGCTTTGTGCTTTATTCGATTTTTTCTTTCGGTTCTATCATCGTGAGGGCGATGCGCTTTTTTGCTTCGTCAACGGAAATTACCCATACCTTTACGATATCCCCCGTTTTGAGAACGTCGCTCGGATGCTTTATAAAGCTTTTGCTCATTCGTGAAATGTGAACAAGACCGTCCTGATGAACGCCGATATCGACAAACGCGCCGAAGTCGATGACGTTTCTCACCGTGCCGACTATTTCCATTCCTGGCTTCAAATCTTTCATTTCAAGCACGTCGGAGCGGAGAAGCGGCGGCGGAAGCTCGTCGCGCGGATCTCTGCCGGGCTTCATAAGCTCGTCTATCACGTCGGAAAGGGTGGGAACGCCTATGCCGAGCTTTTCGGCAAGTTCGGGCAGACCTACTTTTTCCGCGTCGGCGCGGAGCGAGGTCAGATTGCCTTTCGCGATATCCTCCTCGCAGAAGCCGAGCGTTTTCAGAAGCACCTTTGCCGCGGGATAGCTTTCCGGGTGAACGGCGGTGGCGTCAAGCGGTTCTTTGCCGCCGGTTATACGCAGAAATCCTGCCGCCTGTTCAAAGGCCTTCGGACCGAGCTTGGAAACCTTTTTAAGCTCGGAGCGGCTTTTCAGCGCGCCGTTTTCTTCTCTGTAAGCGACGATGTTTTTGGCTATGGCGGTGTTTATTCCCGATACTCTCGAAAGCAGAGAAACGGAAGCCGTATTAAGATCGACGCCGACGCTGTTTACGCAGTTTTCGACGACGAAATCAAGCGCTTCGGCAAGTTGCTTCGACGGCATATCGTGCTGATACTGACCCACGCCGATGGATTTGGGATCTATTTTCACAAGCTCGGCAAGCGGGTCCTGCAATCTCCGCGCGATGCTTATCGCACTGCGCAGGGTAAGGTCGTAATCGGGAAATTCCTCGGCGGCAAGCCTGCTCGCCGAATACACCGACGCTCCGGCTTCGGAAACCACCATATAAAGCGCCTTTGAGCCTGTCGCGCGGAGCAGGTCGGAAACGAACATTTCCGTTTCCTTGCTTGCGGTGCCGTTGCCTATGGAAATACACTCAACGCCGTATTTCGATATGAGAAGGGACACCTTTTTCTTTGCCTGTTCAAGCTGATTTTCGCCGTGCGTTATATATATCACGCCCGTGTCAAGCACTCTGCCGATGCCGTCCACAACGGCAACCTTGCAGCCCGTTCTGTACCCGGGATCGAGCCCCATTGTCACCTTGTTTTTTACGGGCGGCTGCATAAGCAGCTGATGAAGATTGTTTGAAAAATTCTTTATCGCGCCCGTGCAGGCAACCTCGGTGAGCGAGGCGCGGATCTCTCTTTCGACGGACGGCGCGATGAGCCGCGAATAAGCGTCGATATACGCGTCTCTTACAACGTCTGCGCAGGGAGAAAATGCGTTTTTTATCATAACGGCTTCAAGCGCCTTGTAGGCTTTGTCCGTTTCTATCGTTACCGAAACCTTCAGAAATCCTTCCTTTTCGCCTCGGTCTATTGCAAGAACTCTGTGGCTTGCAATTCTGCTTACGGGCTCGGAATAATCGTAATACATTGTATATACGCTTTCCTTTTCGGGATCGGCGGCGTTCACCGTTACTATCCCGCCGAGGTTATACAGATTGCGCAGACGTTTTCTTATTTCGGGATCGTCGCTTGCGATTTCCGCAATTATGTCCTTTGCGCCGGCGAGCGCGTCGTCCGCAGTTTCGATTCCAAGCTCGGAATTTATAAATTCCGCCGCGAGTGAAAGCGGATCTTCCTTACCCTGTGCCGCTATTTTTTCGGCGAGAGGTTCAAGTCCTTTTTCCTTTGCTATTGTTGCGCGGGTGCGGCGCTTCGGCTTGAACGGACGGTAAATATCTTCGAGGGCGGCAAGTGTTTCCGCCGCGGCAAGAGAAGCCTTTATTTCGTCCGTCATTTTGCCCTGCTCGGTTATTGCCTTATCTATTTCCTCGCGCCGCGCGTCAAGCGAGCGAAGATATTCGAGCCTTTCTATAAGCGAATGTATTTTCTGATCGTCAAGCGAGCCGTGAGCTTCCTTGCGGTAGCGCGCGATAAACGGTATGGTGCAGCCTTCGTCCGAAAGAGAAATGACGGCGTTTACCTGCCATTCTTCAAGCCCGAGCTCCCTGCACAGTATTTTGCTGATATCCATATTGATTTTGCTCCTGTAATAAAGTTTTTGCGTTTGAAATAATTGTAACATATATTTTTGTATTTTGCAAAAGAATTTTGACGCACGGCAAAAAGTATTTTTTGCTGTTTACAAAAATACGGTTTTATGATATACTTTTTTCATACGTCCGCAGGGACTTTTGCGGATAAATCAAAAACGATACGGAGATTTGATTTGTATGTTTACAGTAAGCCGAGAGTGCGGAATTGTTCCGAACGATACGACAATAACGGCGGGAGATCCCGTATTTCTTGACGTAACAAAACCGCCGTTTGAAATATACGGTCTGTGCGAGCCGTTCCGCAGATTGCCGCCGGACGTGGCTGCCGCCACAAGCGAAACGGTGGCAGAGCTTTCATGTATGCCCGCCGGAGGAAGAATACGTTTTAAGACCGATTCCGATTATGTTGTTGTTCACGCCGGAATCGACGGCGTGCTTTGGGACGATATAAACGATACCATGACAAGCAGGCTCGGCTTTGATATGTTTGAAATAAAAAACGGAAAGCCGTGCTTTTTGGCGATATTTGTTCCTTCGCAGGGAGCGGGAAAAAATTATTCGGAAAGCCGCGTGCGTTTTCCGTCGGCGGAGATGAGAGAGCTGATAATAGATCTGCCGCTGTTTGCAAAGGTGAAAAACGTTTATATCGCGCTGAGAGAAGGCTCGCATATTGATTGCGGCACAGGATATTCACATAAGAAACCGATAGTTTTCTACGGCTCGTCAATCGTTCACGGCGTCGGAGCGGGGAAGCCAGCAAGCAATTATCCCGCCATAATAGGCAGAAGGCTTGACAGCGACTTTATAAATTTAGGCTTTGCCGGCGCGGCGAAGGCTGAAAAAGCGGTTATGGATTATATTTCAGAACTTGACATGAGCGTTTTCGTCTACGATTACGATCATAACGCGCCAAATGCGGAATATCTTGCCGAAACGCATTATGCCGGATATATGACGGTGAGAAAAAAACAGCCGGATCTGCCGATAATAATGGCTTCCAGAGTGGATTATTACCGCGACGAAGCGGACAGCGAAAAGCGACGCCTTATAATTGAGGAAAGCTACAGGCGCGGAATAGCGTCGGGAGATAAAAATCTGTATTTTATCGACGGCAGACATATTTTTGACGACGATTTCAGAAATGAATCCACGCAGGACGGCTGTCACCCGAACGACGTAGGTTATCTTGCAATGGCAAAAACTTTCGGGGAGATTATTGAAAAATTGATTTGATATAAACATCCGCCGCGGCAGCATTTTATGCTGACCGCGGCGGTGCTTTTGTTTTATTTTCCGCTTTCGCCGTAGTTTGAAAGCACCCTTGCGGAGGGGTCGTCAACATTGCAGCCCCGCCACGATTTGTTCGGCATCCAGAAGTCGGCTATCATCTGCGACTGACCCGGATAATACTTTTCAAATATTTCGCGGTAGAGCAGGGATTCTTTTGTGAAAGGCGTGCAGTGAGCGTACTTTTTGCGTTTTTCTTCAAATTCTTTATCTGTGTAAAGTCCTGCGGCGTATTCTTTGAGATAATCGACCATCGAGTGTCCTACGGCGTCGGAAAAAGCGGCTTTTTCACGGTAGAGAATGTCATGGGGAAGGTAGTCTCCCTCAAATGCGTGGCGGAGCAGATATTTTCCTTTGCCGTATCTGTTGAGCTTGAGCTCCGGATTTACAGACATCACATAATGAACGAAATCGAGATCGCCGAACGGCACGCGCGCTTCGAGCGAGTTTACCGAAATGCAACGGTCTGCACGGAGAACGTCATACATATGAAGCTCGCGTATTCTCTTTTCGGACTCCTTTTGAAATTCTTCAGCCGACGGGGCAAAATCGGTGTATTTGTAGCCGAAAAGCTCATCTGATATTTCTCCGGTGAGAAGCACGCGGATATCGGTGTTTTCATGTATCCATTTACAAAGCAGATACATTCCCATGCTTGCGCGGATTGTGGTTATGTCAAATGTTCCGAGCAGGGCGATAACGCCTTCAAGCGAGGAAAGCACCTCGTCCTTTGTCATTATTACTTCCGTGTGATCGCTTCCGATGTATTCGGCAACCTCCTTTGCGTATTTAAGATCTATCGCGTCGCCCTCCATGCCTATCGCAAAGGTACGGATGGGCGTTTTGCTTTCTCTTGAGGCTATCGCGCAGACAAGGGAAGAATCAAGTCCGCCGGAAAGCAGAAAGCCGACGCTTGCATCGGAAACAAGTCTTTTTTTCACGCCGGCGACAAGCTTTTCATGAATGTTCCCGCAAACCTCTTCAAGCCCGTCGCGACAAATGCCGTCAGCCTTTGAAATATTGCGGTAGCAGACGAATTTGCCGTCCTTCCAGTAGTGACCGGGAGGAAACGGCAGAATTTTATCGCACAGGCCGATAAGGTTTTTCGGCTCGCTTGCAAAAATTATAACGCCTTTTTGGTCATAGCCGTAGTAAAGCGGGCGGATACCTATCGGATCGCGCGCGGCGATATATTCTTTTTTGTCGCCGTCATAGATTATCATAGCGAATTCCGCATCGAGCAGGGAAAACATATAAGTGCCGTATTTGCGGTACATGGGCAGAATTATTTCGCAGTCCGAGCCGCTTTTGAAGGCGTAATCCTTTGAAAGTGCTTCGCGGATTTTCTGGTATCCGTAAATTTCTCCGTTGCAGACGGCATAGCTTCCGTCAAGCTCAAAGGGCTGCATGCCATCGGGTGTAAGTCCCATTATCGCAAGACGGTGAAAGCCTAAAAGTCCTTTGCCCGTATCTATGATTCTGCTGTCGTCCGGACCGCGTGAAACGGTTTTTTCAAAGCCTTCCTTAAAAGCGGAAAAGGCGGCACCGGTATCGCAATAACCCATAATTGAACACATAATAAAAATCCTCCGATTATAATATTAAAGCATTCAACAGGGCAAGTGCTTATCTCGCTGTGCCACCTGTTTTTGTTCTCTTTTCCGACTCTGTAAAAAAGTCTTTCCGCTGTAACGGGCGGTTCCCGTCTCACCTACTCGGAAATATCCTTTCGGATCACGGCTCATCGGGTGTTATTTTCCTCGGATTCGTTCCGCATGGCTCTCACCGTTCCATGCTCGCTGTGGGCGATTTCCGGGATACTTGTCCCGATTCAAACGCTTTTGATTTATCTGACACCGAACAGCAGATCGCTGTAGGCGGGGAACGGCCAGTATTTTGCTGCCGTCAGGGTTTCGGCTTCGTCGCACACGACGCGGAGCTCAGCCATTTTCTGAAGAATAACATCGCGGATAAAGTGTGCTTCCTCCGTTATATCCGATATGGTTTTCATCTTTATGAGCGACGATTCGAGGGCGGACGTTGCTTCCGCTATTTCGTCCGTAAGCGAAGAAAGCTTGAGTATTGTCGCCTTTTCGTACTTGCAGGAAAGTCCCGGGCAGGCTTCGAGCTTTGCGGAAAGCGTTTTTGAAAGCTCTCCCGTATAGCCTTCGACCGCGGGCAGAATTTCTTTCTTTGCCATATCGACCATCGTAAGCGCCTCTATGTTTACCGTTTTGCAGTAGTTCTCAAGCGTGGTTTCGTAGCGCGATTCGATTTCAACGGGAGAAAGCACCTTGTGCAGAGCAAGCATATCTATGTTCTTTTTGTCGAGCAGGGCGCTTGCGGCGTCGGGCGTCGTGCGGAGATTGAGAAGCCCTCTCTTTTCCGTCGCTTCCTTTATCCATGAGTCGTCGTAGCCGTTGCCGTTGAAGATTATGCGCTTATGCTCCTTTACCGTGTTTTTGATGATTTCGTGAAGAGCGCCCTCAAAATCACTTGCTATCTCAAGTATGTCGGCATACTGACGGAGCGACTCGGCGACTGCGGCGTTGAGCATTATGTTTGCGTCGGCTATGCTGTTTGAAGAGCCGAGCATACGGAATTCAAATTTGTTGCCGGTGAAGGCAAAGGGCGAGGTGCGGTTTCGGTCGGTGGTGTCGCGCGTGAACTTGGGAAGAACGTGAACGCCGAGGCGCATAACCGTTTTTTCAGCCGCGCTGTACGGCGTTTCGCTTTCTATCGCATCGAGGACGGCTGTAAGCTCGTCGCCAAGAAACATCGAAACAACGGCGGGAGGCGCTTCGTTTGCGCCGAGACGGTGGTCGTTTCCCGCCGTCGCAACGGAAAGACGGAGCAGGTCCTGATAATCGTCCACCGCTTTTATCACGGCGCACAGGAAAAGCAGGAACTGAGCGTTTTCATAAGGCGTTTCGCCCGGAGTGAGAAGATTTACGCCGGTATCCGTTGCCATGGACCAGTTGTTGTGCTTGCCCGAGCCGTTCACGCCTGCAAAGGGCTTTTCGTGCAGCAGGCATACAAGTCCGTGACGGGATGCGACCTTCTGCATGATTTCCATCGTCAGCTGGTTGTGATCTGTCGCGATGTTTGTCGTTGTGTATATAGGCGCAAGCTCGTGCTGAGCGGGGGCGACCTCGTTATGCTCGGTTTTTGCAAGCACGCCGAGCTTCCACAGCTCCTCGTTGAGATCCGCCATATATGCGGCGACGCGCGGCTTTATAACGCCGAAGTAATGGTCGTCAAGCTCCTGACCCTTCGGAGGCTTTGCGCCGAAAAGCGTTCTTCCGCAGAAAACAAGGTCGTGACGCTTTTCATACATCTCCTTGTCGACAAGGAAGTATTCCTGTTCGGGACCGACGGAGGTGCGGACGCATTTTACATCGGTGTTTCCGAAAAGACGGAGAATTCTCAGCGCCTGCTTGTTCAGTGCCTGCATCGAGCGGAGCAGGGGAGTTTTCTTGTCGAGCGCCTCGCCCCCGTAGGAGCAGAACGCCGTGGGAATACAAAGCGTTTTGCCCTTTATAAAAGCGTATGAGGTGGGATCCCATGCGGTATATCCGCGCGCTTCAAACGTCGCGCGAAGTCCGCCGGACGGGAAGGACGAAGCGTCCGGCTCACCTTTTATAAGCTCCTTGCCGGAGAATTCCATAATTACGCCGCCGTCGGGCGAGGGTGTTATAAAGCTGTCGTGCTTTTCCGCGGTTATTCCCGTGAGCGGCTGAAACCAATGCGTAAAGTGAGTTGCTCCGTGCTCCACTGCCCAATCCTTCATTGCGTCGGCTACGGCGCTTGCAACCTCGCTGTCGAGTCGAGCGCCCTCGTCTATCGTCTTTTTGAGAGAGCGGTAAACGGGAAGCGGAAGTCTGGCTTTCATTACTCTGTCGTCAAAAACAAGACTGCCGAAATAATCTGACACGGTGTTCATAATAAAAATCCTCCGAAAAAATTAAAACAGCGAGGGAAAAGCATCCGTTTTATATCGGGACGCCGTTGCCTCGCTGTGTGATTCTTAAAACAAAAAATGCGCCGATGAGAGCATATCTCAAAGACGCCATTGCCTTTATGGGCGATATTATATACGAAGCTTTTGCGTTTGTCAAGACCTTTTGTCAAAAAAATTATTTTTTGACCGAAAAAGCGATTGACAACAAAACCCCGTGTGTGATATTATATATCATCAAAAAAGCAAAGGAATTCATTTGCGTAAGGAAAACCGATTCCTTGTTTTGAATGAATTCCCTTGCTTTTTTGCATTTCTGAGAAAGGCGGTAAAACGTTTATGAAATATTCAAGGGAAGAGGTTATTCAGTTTGTTGCGGAGGAGGATGTCAAATTCATACGAATGGCTTTCTGCGACATTTACGGCAGACAGAAAAACATCTCCGTAATGCCGAGCGAGCTTGACAGAGCGTTTGAATACGGCATAGCCATAGACGCTTCGGCAATAGACGGCTTCGGAGGAGAGGTTCATTCCGATCTTTTTCTTCATCCCGACACATCGACGCTCTGCGTTCTGCCGTGGCGGCCGGAGCACGGAAAGGTCGTGCGGATGTTCTGCTCGGTGACTTATCCCGACGGGACGCCCTTTGAAGCCGATACGAGAGCGCTCCTCAGAAAAGCGTCGGAGGATGCGGAAAAGGAGGGCATAAGCTTTGCGTTCGGCTCGGAAATGGAATTCTATCTTTTCAGGTGCGACGAAAACGGAGAGCCGACGGATATTCCTTATGACAATGCCGGCTACATGGACGTCGCCCCCGAGGACAAGGGAGAAAATGTCCGCCGCGAAATATGCCTTACGCTCGAGCGCATGGGGATAAATCCCGAAAGCTCGCATCACGAGGAGGGACCCGGTCAGAACGAGATAGACTTCTGCTATTCGCACGCGATAACCGCGGCGGACGATGCGCTTACGTTCCGTTCGGTAGTGCTTGCGGTCGCGGCGAGGGGCGGTCTTTATGCGGATTTTTCTCCGAAGCCTATCGAAAACAAAGCCGGAAACGGTATGCATATAAACTTTTCGGCAAAAAGCGCCGACGGCGCGGATATTATGCCGCAGGTCATCGCCGGAATACTTGCCCATACGGGCGAAATTACGGCGTTTCTCAACATTACGGAGGAATCATACAAGCGCTTCGGCTCGAACAAAGCACCTAAATATATTTCGTGGTCGGGAGAAAACCGTTCGCAGCTTATCCGTATTCCGGCGGCGAAAGGAGAATACCGTCGCGCCGAGCTTCGCTCTCCGGATCCGCTGTGCAATCCTTATCTTGCGTTCACATTGCTTATACGGGCGGGACTTGACGGAGTGAAAAACAATATGACGTTGCCTGCGGCGGCGGATATAAATCTTTATACCGCGCCGGACGAAATAACCGCACATTACGAAAAACTGCCGGAAACCCTTGAAAAAGCAAAGGCTGCGGCAAGAGATAGCGCGTTCGTGGCGGCAAATCTGCCGGCTTCGATAATAGCCGGTTATACAAAATAACACAAAAACGATGGGAGGGATTGATATATGGAGCTTGCGGAGCATTGCTACAGCGTGCTTGTTGTTTCCTCGTCCGTAAAATTCAATACGTCTCTCTTTGAAATTCTGCCGGAAAGCAGATACTGTCCGATAACAGTCACCTCCGATGTTTCAAACGCAAGGCAGTGTCTTTCCGAAAACGCCTTTGATATAGTTATAATCAACGCGCCGCTTCCAGATGAATTCGGAACGGAGCTTGCGCTTGACATTTGCGAGAGAAGCGGCACGGGCGTTCTTTTGCTTGTTAAAGCCGAGCATTATGCCGATATTCATTTGCGCGTTTCGCAGTATGGGGTGCTTGTCATCTCGAAGCCGACAAATGCGCAGGCGGTATCTCAATCGCTTACGCTTTTGTGCGGAACAAGAGAAAGACTTCGCCGTATGGAACAGAAAACCGCCTCGATTGAAGAAAAAATGGAGGAAATACGAATAGTAAACAGGGCAAAGTGTCTGCTTATAGAGCAGCTTAAAATGACGGAAAAGGAAGCTCACAGATATATTGAAAAACAGGCCATGGACAGATGCGTCACACGCAGAACAATAGCGGAAAACATAATTTCAACGTATAAGTGATAAAATTCGGGGTTGAAGGCTGAAAAATTGCGCTTTACATGACAATTTATTGCCGCAACACTTGAATTGCACAGCCGTTTGAGGTATAATATACAAAAATTATGATTACAGGGAAGGAAATAAACATGAAGAAAAAAGCAGTGGCGCGGCTTGCGGCTGTAATGGCGATCGGGATTTGTTTTCTCGTATTGACGTCATGCGGCAACATATCAAAAAACGACAGAAATTATTGGTTTTCCTCATATGAAAACAAATTCGTTGCCTACGACGGCACAAACCTTGACGATGCGGGAACATATTGGAATATGACCGTAAAATCCGATTGCACCGTTACGATCTCCGTTCGTTGCGATGTAAATTTTGCCACCAGCACCGTTTGGTTTTATGTGAACGGTCAGCAGATTCTCAGCGAAAAAGAAACGGGTATTTATTCGGTTGTTTACAAGGATCTGCAGCTGCACAAGGGAGATACCCTGCAGCTTCATGCATTTTGGGCTTATGCCGCAAGTGCAAACGATACCGGCTTTGAAATTTCCATGTTGTCAATCAACGACGGTACCGGCGAATATCCGATAAACGATATAAAATAAACAGAAAATAAGAAACACCGCAAAAAGTCCCGAAATGACTTTTTGCGGTGATTTTTTGCGCCGGATCAGCTTCCGTATGCCAGATCATTGTCAACATCCTCCGAAATGACGATAACCTCTGCGGCGTATTGTCCGTCGGCAAGAGGATTGTCGAGAAGCTCGTCATAGGTGTATTTCATTTGAAATATTGCCGTGTAAGAATAGAAGGTATTGCCGAAAATATCGGTTATTTTGAACACATACTGATAATTTTTTTCGGAAAGCGGCAGTTCCGCGATGCTGCCGCCGTCAGAACCGATTGTGATCGTTTCGCCTTCGGCAAACGAAGACGAATAATCGTTGGCATTGATACGGTTATATAAAACAGTCACACGGTCGCCCTCGCCGAGAAGCCGTATTTCTCTGTCCGCAAAGCCGCCTTCGTTTATGCCGCTCCATGTGCCGAGCAGCTGATAATATCCGCCGTCCTCGTTCGTGTCGTCCCATATGTAAGCGAAGCGCAGATTTGTCCGACTGCCGTTGAGCAGCACGGGCGCCGAAAAAACCGTATAACTTTCCGTGTCGTCGATCGGCATGCAGCTTAAAGGCTGTCCGTCAAGAGCGAGCCAGACGCCGCGGAAATTGCTTGTAAACGTTTTGCCGCCGTTGCTTGCCGTGATATCGTTGTCCTCGCCGAGGCCGCGTATTTTTATATGGTCTTCATCGCTGCCGATTTCGAGAAGCAGAAAATTTACGGACGATATATAAGGCAGACTTTCATCGGTGAAGGTAATGCGGAAGCCTCCGTCGGAAGCGATGCTGCCCTTGTCGGCAAATGTGACGGTTGTCGCCGGAATATTTCCGTAAACCTCCGAAAGAAAGCTTTTGTAGCCGTCGAACGCGCAGATACCGAGATATCTGTCAAATTCGTTTTTTTCAAAGTTTTCCGGATAATATATCGACAATCCGTAAGAACCGCTTCTTGCCGGACCGCACACCGAATAAAGAATACATTCATCGAGCGCATCCTTCAGAGCTTTTGCGTCTGCCGTGTCGGCGGTCATTGCTTCGGCAAAGCCGATGAGATCAAACAGATTGCTGTAGCCTTCGGTTGACGTTCCGCCGCCGAAGCTTACAGCCAAATGAAAAGCGCGGATAACGCTCTGTGTTCCGTACAGCTTTTTGCCACTTTCGATAGCGTCCGTGAAAATTTCGTTGTATGCCGCCGCTACTTTGTTTATCTTCGAAAGCTCAACAAGCGACAGCGTAACCGCGCTGCCCTTGCCGCTTTTTTCGCTTTTTGCGATATATGTGTCGCATATCTCTTTGCCGAGCTCAACCGTATTCAGAAAGGGATTTTCATTCAGCTTACCGAGAAATGCGGCGTAATCCCAGCCGCCCGACGGCTCAACCTCCTCCGATGCTATCATATAGTCGGCATAGGGAGCAAGTGTCTGCGCCGTATCGAGCGTAGCCATAAGACAGGCGTCAAAGCCGACCGTATCAAGCTTTCTGCCGAGCTTTTGATAAATTCCGGAAAAGGCGGACTTCAGCTCCGGCAATGTCAGCGCGTCGTTTTTGTAGTTTTCGTCCGAGCAGACGCCTTTAAGACTGCCGCCGCCGTGATCCCACAGAATAACAGTGTAGAATTCAGCCGGACAGCGCTCCGCTCCCCACAGTACAAAATCCGAAAGGGAAGAGGGAACGCCCATATTTACAATGGGGTTTTCCTCCACGAGCGTAAGAGTGCCGCTTTGTACGCTGAAACGACAGCTTTTGTCGGCGGGGATATTATAATTTCTCCACGCCTTTGCGCCGCCCGTCTGTATAAGAAGCGACACGTTGTCCGGCAGCTTTGCTTCCAGCATTTCGGCGATGTTTTTTGTCGCCGCTCCCGATTTGGTTTCAAGATTGCTGCCGCAGATATAAACAAGGATGGTTCTCGTGCCGTCGACATAATTTTTGACGGGTATATCGACAGGCTCTTTCGTTTCCGTCGACGTAGCGGAAGAGGTGCTGACCGCTGTTGTGTTTTTGTCATTTGCCTTGCCGCTCTGACAGGCGGAGAAAAAGAAAGCTGCGGCAAAAAGCAGGGAAATTACGGATAAAATATATTCTGATTTTTTTATCATCAACGGAGATCCTCCTGTTTTGGTAAATTGCCGCCCGCGTTCAAGCGGGCGGCAATGCTTTTACGAATTTATAAAACGGTTATTCCACAGCAAAGTAGAACATGGGGCAGTATATTCTATCCAGAAAACCGGCGCCTTCACTGTCAACGAAAAAGAAAAGTTCAAAATAGGCATTCCATTTATAAACGCTTGATTCCTGAGGAGTTCCGTCAAGCGAATAATTTTCTACCTTAAAAAGTGTATTCCCATAGAAATATTTCGATTGATATTTTCCGTAGGTTCCCATGGGATAACTGTTTCCCACCTTGAACCATTTTCCGCAAGAGACGGTACAACATCTCAGACTTACCGAGCAATCAAGCGGCATAGACGATTCCGCCCAGTCGCCTATAAGGATTCTTCCGTCCTTCATATCGGAGGTTATCAGCCCTCTGGAAACAAGGTAGTCGGCAAAGGTTGCGTCGCTCACAATGCCCAGATTTTTCATGTTCGTATAACGGTTCAACATTACCAGAAATTCGGAGGCGGATATATACGAGGAAACATGGCCGGGAAGCTCCTCGCCGTCCCGACAAATGCCGTTACTTCTGATATACATTTTCTGTGTATGGATAACCGAATTTTTTACAAAGCTGAACTGCTTGCCGGCATCCGTCACCGAATGGCTGCGGTCTTTTCTCAGAAGCTCGGCGGAGGCAAGCTGCGCCGAATCGGAAACCACATTCTTTTCAGCCGACGGCGTAAAGGCATAGGCAAGAGCGGCAAGCGACTTTCCTTCTATATTGACGGAGGCAAGCCATGCCGTTGTTGCTTTTATGTCGCTTTCGGCTTCGGAATAGAAATTGTAGAAATATGATTCGAGCAGATAGAAATTATCGAGCGGGGTTTTCACGGAGGCAAGTCTGGGCGCGCCGGCCTCGCTTCCGGAAAGGGCATGCGCAAAGTTTACATATGCGTTGATGATCTCCATTGATGAAACCGTGCCGGAGGAAAGCGCCGCGATTGCCGCCTGTGTTTTCAGCGCGGTCATAAAGTCTGCCGCGCTCAGATCCGCCTCATTGCCGTTTGCATCGACAATGCTGATGTGGCTGAGCAGCTCCTTTTCAACTCTGTATCCGGTAGCCTCGACCATGCCGTGCTGCAGCATCGCGTTGTGATCGTCCTCATACACATAGGTGCTGTTGAGCAATGCTTGTCGAAGCTTGGCGACTTTCGCCAGGTTTGCTCTTGATGCGGAAAAATACATATCCCACAGACGTGTTGTTGTGATGGCATCCGGAATATTCTTTATAAACCAGAGAATATCGTTGTAGCTGTAGGGATTGCCTTCATTTCCCTTTGAGTATACGGGAAATTCTTCGGGTACTCCTGTCATTTCGCTTATAATGCTTTTTGCCTTCTCGTAATCGGCAAGTCCCTTCTTCTGCAGCTCCTCAAAGGTCGGCAAGCTTGTGTCGGGTTGATAGTTTTTGTCAACTATTTCTTCGATATCGTCAAGATACTCGTCGTAAATTCTTCCGCCGTTCGCGGCGACCTTTTCAATTACGCGGGAAAGTCCTTTTTCAAGGCGGTATTCCGTTGCGGAAACGATTTTGTTGCCCTCAATATCGTATCCCGCCATATTTCCGGGATATGTGATTTCGCCTTTGTCGTTTCTGTAAACGGTAACCGTCTGCTTGTCAGCCGAGCCGATATACGAAAGCATATATGCGTTGTATGCCGATCTGTAGCTTGAAACGGCGTTGTTCAGAGGCGTAACGTATGTCTTTACAAAGGTCGAATAGGCGTTTGTATAAGAGAGATAAAGCGAGGTGTCGTTGCTTGTATGAACGCGTGAAAATTCGGATTCCATCAAAGCCGTTTGCTTTGTGATCTGGCTGGAAATATTATGCATCATAGCCTGCGCCATTCTGATCTCATTACGGATCGAGTCGAGCTTATCGTCGGTGCTTTCGATTACTCCGCAAAGCTGAAGAATGGTATAGACTCCGCTGACGGCGCTTCCCACGCCGCCTATTACCGATGTTACCGTTGAAAGATTATCAAGCGTATCCTTGTGATCGGCAACGAATTTCATGATGCTTTCCCAAGTGCTTTCTTCTTTGTCAAGTCCGGTGTCGTAGGAGATGTCGGAAGAAAGGCTTTCGCTTGCGCTTCCCCAGTCGTTAAGAAGCTTTCCGTCGGCAACCGTAACGCTTCCGGAAAGATGCGCGTCTTCAAGGTTCAGCTCGCATGCCTTTAAGATGAATGTGACATTATATGTCGTATCGCTTTCTTTTGCTATATCCGTAACGACAGCGTCGGAGAAATCGCCCGTGAACACAAGGTCCGACGCGGCAAGTGCTGCAAATCTGCCGTTTTCGGCAAAAAGAACGCCCGTACCTTTATAAGTGCCTACGGAAGCTACCTCGACATAGTCAACCGTCATGCCGACGCTTGCCTTGAAAGCCGATACCGCAACTTTTTCGGAGCTTCCGCTTTCCAGCATATCCGCCGGAATGGTTATGGTTTTTCCGTCGACAGCGGCGATTGCACTGTCAATGCCGTCTGCTGAAACAGACACGGAAACGATTGCGGACGTCCTGTCTTCCGAAATCGTTTCGATTTTCACGGTAATACCGTCGGAGGAGATCGTATCGCCGACGTTCGCCTTGAAGGTATTTCCCGCAAGCTGAATTGTGAACTTCAGCGTGCCGCCTGCAAACGCAAACGAGCTGTCTGCCACATAAGCGCCGACATAAGCGACATCGGCGGAAGCGTTCAGCTCCTGACCGCAGCTTGTTGCTTTATCCGAAAGAGCGACCGTTCCGCAGATTCCGGAAAAGCCTGTATCCATTGTACCATCGGTAACAATAGTGACGGTTGAACCGTTGCCGGAAGCCGATACGATTTTCAGCGTACCGAATACGCCTCCGAGCGTGACCATTTCTTTTGAAAAGCCTGTCGCAACGACGGTGTCCGTCAGTTCAACAACAAGCACGGGGTTGCTCTGTGCCGTTGTGTATGTTCCCTTAAGTGCGGCACTGTAATTATATATTTCTTCCGTGGTTGGAGTGAAGACCCAGCCTTCGCCGAACGCGCCGGATGTCGTTGCCGATTTATGTACCGCAACGGTATATCCCCAATGTGCGCTGTCGGCTCCCGATGCCAATGTGATCGTCAGCTTCTTTGCGTCGTCGCGCACGATTGAGAAATCCGTCAGCTCGTTGCTTTGGCTTTCCGAAGCGGTTGTTTCGCTTTCGCTTTTGTCCAGATCATAAGCAATAATCTGAATCTGTTCGTTTTTGATTTTTTTTGCGAAAATATCCTCGGAAGCCGTAACCGCCAGGGTGCGACTGGTATCGTCGCCCGCCATCGCCACATCGAGTGAAACGATATTATCGGTTGCCGATATGCTCCAATCGGTTTTGCTGTCTTTCGTTCCGCAGGAGGACAACGCCGCTGTCGGAATCAGCATGGCGACAGCTATAAACAGCGCGAGAATCCGGTGTCTGCTTTTCCACAATGCTTTCATAAAAATTCTCCTTCATTTGTTTGTTGTTTTTGACTTTTCATCGTCCGCTTTTGTTACAGAATTCTGCCAATCCGGACAGCCGTTTTGAGCTCGTCACAGAATCATCAAACGTCTATTGTTATAATTATATCAAAAACAGTTATAGATGTAAAGTAATTTTAAGAAAACGATTTGAATTTTTGCCATGTCAATTTTGGCTTTTACGAATCGGGTTTTTCTTATTCCGCCGCAAAACAAAACGGCTGACCGCTTTGGTCGGTCGTTCTGTTTTGGTATTTCAAGTGCAAAAGCCTATTTTTTAACAGAAAGTTACGGATATCAGAATACCTCAATGCGAAAAAATACCGAAAACTATTGACAAATGCTGGGGGGGGGGGGGGGGGA
>CAVKJG010000014.1:3972-40932 GCA_963656825.1 Sphaerochaetaceae bacterium | reverse complement strand
GTGATGATCATGTTTAACACCCCGTTATTTATTAAGATTTTTCATCTTTATGCGTTTATTATAAAACTCAATTATGAATATTATTCAAATAAATAGTAAGAAAATTTTTAATATTGCAAAATGAAAGGCGAGATATGTCAAACGATATTTCAAGTATAATGAAAGCTGCACAAAAGCTGTATTTTATAGGTATCGGCGGGATAAGCATGTCTTCTCTGGCACTTGCCTGCAAAAGACGCGGCTACGGTGTTTCCGGCTCGGACAGGGCAAGCTCGCCCATAACCGAAAAGCTGAAACGCGAGGGGATCTCCGTTTACTGCGAGCATAAGGCGGAGAATATTTCGGGAGCGGACGTCGTGATTTACAGCGGCGCAATAGCACAGGACAATCCTGAAATGGCTGCGGCAAGGGAAAACGGAATCCCGATGGTATATCGCGCCGAGCTTCTCGGGTATATTATGCGCTCATACGAGCGGCGGATCGGCGTTTCCGGCATGCACGGAAAATCCACCGTTACGTCGATGATATCGCACGTTTTTATCTCCTGCGGACTTGATCCCACCGTTATGAGCGGCGCCGAAACAAAGGAAATGGGCGGCGCGTGCCGCTTCGGCAATGGGGAGGATTTCATATTCGAGGCGTGCGAATACAAGGATTCCTTTCTTGATATGTTCCCGACGATCGCCGTTATACTCAATATAGACGTTGACCATACGGACTATTTTTCCGGCATCGGACAGATAAAAGAATCTTTTGATAAGTTCGCGCATATTCCTTTTTCGTCTGACGCAAAGACGCCTGCGGCGGTTGCCTGCGGCGACGACGAAAACGCATACGCCATAGTATCGGATCTGCCGTATCCCGTCACCTTCGGCATAAAAAACGAAAAATGCGATTACATCGCAAAGAACATATCGGACGACAAGGGCTTTTATTCCTTTGATATATATACGGGCGCGGGCTCGTGCGGAAGGGTAAAGCTTCATATTCCGGGCTACCATAATATATATAATGCGCTCGCGACGTTTGCCGTCTGCGATCTGTGCGATATTCCGCACGAAAAGATATGCTCGTCTATATCCGATTTCGAGGGGACGCTGCGCCGCTTTGAATACAAAGGAAAATGCGAGGGCGCTTCCGTATATATAGATTACGCGCATCATCCGGCGGAAATCGAAGCGGCGATATCGACCGCGCGCGGCATGGCAAAGGGGCAAAAGGTTGTTGCGGTGTTCGAGCCTCATACATATTCGCGGACAAAGGATCACTTTGACGGATTTGTCCGTGCGCTTTCAAAAGCCGATACGGCGATACTTGTGGATATTTATGCGGCGCGCGAGAAAAACGAAAGCGGCGTAAGCTCGGAGCAGCTTGCCGATAAAATTCCGGGCGCGTGGTATGCGCCTTCGTATGACAGCGCAGCAGCCATGGCACGCGGAATGGCGGAGGACGGCGGAATAATTCTCGTTCTCGGCGCGGGAACGGTGTATAAAATAGCCGATATTATTGCATAAAACTCCGAAAAATGAATATTAAATAAAAAATATTCAAAAAACACGAATATTTTTTCATAAAACCCCTTGACAAATGCATAAAAGCGGTATATTATGTGTTCATACAAAAAACACGGCACAAAACCGTAGCAAATTATCAAGGAGAATATAAAAATGAAAAAGATTATTTCCATCGTACTTTCCGCCGCAATGCTGCTCTGCGCGCTTGCGTTTGTATCCTGCGGAAGCAAAACAGAAGACACAACGGCAAAGGTAAAGGTAATTGATATCGCCCTTTCCGAAGAAGAATACGCCTTCGGCGTAAATTCAGGCGACAGCGAGCTTCTCGCAAAGACAAACGAATACCTTGCAAAGATAAAAGCCGACGGCACGTTCGACGCCATCTGCGATAAATACTTCTCAGACGGCACGCCCACAAAGGTAAAGAGCGCGACCGAGGATTCCTCAAAGGATCAGCTCGTGGTTGCGACAAGCACAGGCTTTGAGCCCTTTGAAATGGTTGACGGCAACGGCGAATATTACGGCATCGACCTTGAAATCGCGGCAGGACTTGCAGAGTACCTCGGCAAAGAGCTTGTTATAAAGGATATGCAGTTTGCATCGGTTGTAACCTCCGTTCAGCAGGGCATATGCGATATCGCAATGGCAGGACTTACGGTAACTCCCGCACGTAAGGAGCAGGTTGTTTTCTCCGATACATATTACAACGCAAGCCAGGTTCTCATCGTTCCCGCAAGCAATACGGAATTCGACAGCTGCAAAACGGCAGACGAAGTTGTTGCAATCCTCAACAAAAAGACAACGGCTACAAAGATCGGTTGTCAGGAGGGCACAACGGGCGGTGTATACATAACAGGCGACGCGGACGATCCGGACGGCTACGGCTTTGCCGGTCTGCCCGTCACAAAGATGGCTTACGACTACGCCGGTCTTGCCGTTACGGCAATGATAAACGGTCAGGTAAACTACGTTATAGTCGATAACGCTCCCGCAAAGGCAATTGCAAAGGCTGTAAACGGTTAAGTAAAATAAAACGGTTAAACAAAAAGACCTCGCCGTAATTATTGCGACGAGGTCGTCGCTGTGAAAGGACAAAGATGGATTTCGCAAATAAATGGTTAAAATTCTGGAATAAGTTCGGGACGGGCGGTGCATGGAAGCGCGTTCTCGGCGTGGGACTGAAAAACACTCTTATAATAGCGTTGTCCGGTCTTGCGATCGGCATAGTGATAGGCACGCTTATTGCCGCGGTCAGAGTCATGCCGAAGTACAAAAGACTTCCGCGCGTGCTTGACAGGATATGTACGGTTTACGTCGGATTTTTCCGCGGAACGCCGATAGTTGCCCAGCTTCTCATCGCGTATTATATTCTTTGTCCGCTGCTGAATATAGATCTCGGCTCGCTGAACACCTGTATTCTCGTTTTCGGGCTGAACTCGGGCGCGTATGTTTCCGAAATAATGAGAGGCGGAATTCTTTCCGTCGATATCGGACAGATGGAGGCGGGACGGGCGCTCGGACTCAGCTATTGGGTTACGATGCTGAAAATAGTTATTCCGCAGGCGACAAAAAACATATTGCCGACGCTCGGGAACGAGCTTATCGCGCTTGTAAAGGATACGTCGGTTGTCAGCTTTGTCGCGGCGGTCGATCTTTACAAAACCTTCAACGAAATCGGCACGGGAACCTACGAATATATGGTGCCGTATCTTGTAATGGCGCTGATGTATATTGTCATCGTCGCAATAATTTCTATCGGAGTAAAAGCTATGGAAAGGAGGCTGCGCAGAAGTGATAAGCGTCATTGACCTGAAAAAAAGCTTCGGCGATTCAGAGGTGCTCAAAGGCATCACTACCGACATAAAGGACGGCGAAAAGGTGGTTGTTATCGGTCCTTCGGGAAGCGGAAAAAGCACGTTTCTGCGCTGTCTCAACTGTATGGAGGACGCAACCTCCGGTTCGATAATTTTTGACGGCGTCGATATTGCCGATATGAGCGTGGATATAAATATTCACCGTCGTCATATGGGAATGGTATTCCAGCAGTTCAACCTTTTCGCAAACAAGACCGTGCTTCAGAATATTATGCTTGCGCCGGTTACGATAGGCATTTCTGATCTCAAAAAGACAAAACGCAAGGCGTTTTTCACAAAGCTCGGAAACTTTTTCAGAAAAGAAAAAAAGCCCGTTCCCACGGCAGACAAAACAAAAGCGCAGATAAAATCGGAAGCAAATGAAAAAGCGCTTGTGCTTCTCGAACGCATAGGACTTGCGGACAAGGCTGACGCATACCCTTCAACGCTTTCGGGCGGACAGAAGCAGAGAATTGCCATAGTCCGCGCGCTTGCAATGAATCCGAAGGTCATGCTTTTCGACGAACCGACCTCTGCTCTCGATCCCGAAATGGTTGGCGAGGTGCTTGACCTTATAAAGCAGGTTGCCGAAACCGGAATGACGATGGTTATCGTCACGCACGAGATGGGCTTTGCGCGCGAGGTTGCGACAAGAGTTCTGTTTATGGATAAGGGCAACATTCTTGAAGAGGGAACGCCGGAGCAGATTTTCGGTGCGCCGGAAAACGAAAGAACAAAGGAATTTCTTTCAAAAGTATTATAAAAGGAAAAGCGACTTCGATACGGAGCCGCTTTTTCGGCGTTTTATAAAAATTTTTTTATTTTGTTGAAATATTCTGATGTCGGGCGTCGTTATTATATACGAGTGTCCCGAAAGGACAAAGCGAAAGGAAGGCGAAAGAATGGAAGACGCTCAGATAATTGACCTTATATATGACCGGAGCGAGCAGGGACTTTCCGAGCTTGACGGTAAATACAGAAAACTGCTTATGTCGGTGACGAGCGGAATTCTTCACTGCAACGAAGACGCCGAAGAATGTGTGAGCGACGCCTATGTAAAGGTGTGGAGCGTAATTCCTCCGTACAGGCCGAAGCATCTGGGGGCTTTCGTCTGCAAGATAGCGCGCAACGCCGCGATAGACAAATATCGCTATGAGTCGCGCGGAAAGCGGAGCGGCGGAGGCGAGGTGCTTTTTTCCGAGCTTGAGGACGAAAACGGCGCGTTCAACATAGGAACGTATGACGAGGATATCTCATCTCTTTCGGACGAGATCAGCGCGTTTCTCAAAAATGCGGACGTCGAATCGAGAACGATCTTCACAAGAAGATATTTTCTTGCGGAGAGCATAAGCTCCCTTGCGGAGCGGTTCGGAAAAACGGAAAACTACATTTCCTTGAAGCTTTTCAGAACACGGGAAAAACTCAGAAAATATCTTGAAAAAAGGGGGTATGACGTTGAAAGCCGATAAATTTACGGATGCGCTCGGAGGCATTGATGAAAATATCGTAGCGCAGGCAATAACCACGGATTCCGCCGAAAAGCTTGAAAGGCTTGTCCGTGCGGAAAAAATGCGCAGGCTCCGCGGATGCGTCAAAATAGTCGCGGCGGTAGCGGCGTGCATATGTATAGCGTTCACCTCGGCTGCAATGATGCGCGATCCGAACGGGGAACATAACATTCCGGGAAACGTCATGGTGTCAAATCCGGTGACATACGTCGATTCCTATGACGAAATGGAAAAGTATCTCGGCTATTCCGTTCCGGTGCTGAAGGAAAAAACGCCCGAAAGCTATATTATATTTTCAAGCGACGGCAAGGTCGAAAGCGGCAGAGTCGGATATACCGACGGAAGCTCGCTCAAGGTTATGCGCGGAAGCGGCGATATAAGCGGCATTTTCGGCGGCAAGCTGCTCGGCGACATAAATATAAGCGGCGTGACCGTGCATTATTACAGCTTTGATTGCACCGTTTATTCCGTATGGAGCGTCGGCGGATATTCTTACTGCTATTCGACCTCTGCGGAAAAGAACGCGGCAGGAGAGCTTAATACGGCTGAAAGCGACGTATATTCCGTAACAGAAAAAATTATTTATATTCTGAAAGGTGAAACAAAATGAGACAGATCATAGCACTCGTGCTTGCCGTAATGATGCTCTGCGTCGTAATTGCGGGTTGCACGCAGAACAATGGCAAGGAAACAACAAAAGACACTACAACCGCACAGACCACAACAACCGCAAAACAGACAACCACAACCAAAAAAACGACAACCGCACAAACGACGACCGAAACGACAACCGAAAAGAAAGAGCCGGTCACGCCCACGGTGAAAAAAGCGTTTGAAGGCGACATCGGCGACATACTTGACAAAATCGTGGCAAAAGCAAAGGAAATAGATACAAGCGAATACGGCATCAGCTCAATGGCTTGCCATCACAGAGAAATAACAGCCGATATAGCGGTCGATATCCTCGGCATAGACGATGAAGAATTCGCAAAGCTTATAGATTCCGCAATAGAATCTCAGCCCGACGGTTCGTGGTATACGCACTCTGTTATCGTTATAAAATTCAAGGACGGCGTTGACGCAGCAGCCGCCGCCGAAACAATAAGAACAAAGAGCATAGCCGACCGCTGCGGATGCCTTACCCCCGAAGCGTGGGTGGGCGCGCTTACTGGCGACTACATGATATTCACAATATCCGATTCTTCAATATGCGAAGCCGTATATAAAGCCGTTTCCGAGCTTTCCGCGTGTGAGGTCACCCGCCTTGACAGAGAAAACGACTGGAAACGCGGCGGAATGTTTGATTGATACCCAATCCCTCCATTCATAACAATCCCCAAAAGGCACAAGCCCGACGGAAATTTTCCGTCGGGCTTGTGTTTTTTGTTTTTCAGTTTACGGCATCTCTGTCGATTTCTATACCGGAGAGAAGCTTTTCCGAGTCGGTAAAGAGCTTTTCAAGCATCTGCGTTCTTATAAGCATACCGGTGGAGGCTTCGCTTGAGGTTTCGCCGATAAGAGTGCGCGTTCCGTCCGCTTCTATTCTGTACGTCTTTGTATAAGACGACGGAACGGAAAGCTTGAAGGTCTGGTTTATCTGCTTTACTTCTTTGCCGCTTGAATCCGTTACGGTGTTGTAGATATCGTAAATGTTGTAGGTGTAGAAGGTCTGTGTGTATTCGCCCGTTGTGTTCTGCGGCAGATACTGCGATACGACAAGGTCGTTTTCTTCGTTGTAGGTGTACTTGGGCTTTAAGTTTCCGTCTATCGTGCTGACTTCCTTGAGGAAGAATCTTCCCGCGGCTTCGTCATAATAAGCGGTTGCGTAATCCAGCTCCGTGCCGTCGGAGGCGGTAACCCTGACATTCGTGCAGACGATATTTCCGCCGACGTAACGGACCTGCGCAAGACGGCGGTTGCCGTTTTCGTCCGTGTAATATATCTTGTTGCCGTTTTCGTCGTAGCGGATATATGTTATGGGCTGATCGTTCGGAGTTTCGGCGACGTTTATCTGCGCGTATGGCTCTTTCGATATTTCAAGTCCCTCGGTGCTGCCTTCGAGCGCGAGCCTTCTTGTTATGAGAACATAGAACAGCGAACGGAAGTTTTCAAAATCGCCGTATTTTTCTCTGGTGGTGTAAAGTCCTATTGTTTCAAGCGTGTATTTGAGGTTGAATATCGCGTCGGTCTTTACGCCGTTTTCGTCTATCTTCGTAAGAAGCTTGCCGTTTTCGCCCGCTTCGGTTGCCACGGCCTTGAAGGTATTTTCGTTGCCCGTAAGCGTGAATCTGAGCGAAATTCCCGCCCTCTTGCTGATTATTTCAAAATAATCGGTGCAGTTGATATAGTTGAAATACAGCGTTCCCTGCGTGAACTTTGCAAGCGACCATTCGATAAAGCCGAACGTGTCGGAGCTGAGCTTATATACAGCGTCGAATTCCGGAGAATAAGCGTAGTAGAAGGATGTTCCGTCATCGGCGGTCATAAGATTGCTGAAATATATAACGGCGTAATCGTCTTCCCCGGGATTTTCCGACGCGGATAATTTAAGCTTGACATAGCAGCCGTCGGTGTCGTTTTTCAGCCGCTCGGAATCGAGATCGAGTCCGTATTTCGAATATTCGCTTTCGGTGTGTATCTTATCTCCGAAAGCCACAACCTCCGTCGCGTAGATATACGCAAGATTGTAGGTTACGCTGTCAGCATAGGTGCTTTCGTCGAGCGTATATGCCGAAGGATAAATTATTTTGAAGGTTCCCGTGCCTGCTGTCGTTGTGGTTTCGTCGGCAAGACCGATGCTTGTTATAAGATTTCTCTTGCCGTCTTCTCCCTTGCGGTAAAGCTCAAATCTTCCGAGCGAATCCGCGTCGTCGCCGAGGGGCGTCATGACGAGAGTCGAAAGAAGCGAGGCGCTGCCGTCAAGATATGACGTCGAGTTGTTGCTTATAATGTATACTATATATCTGTCGCCGTTGAGTCTGCCCTTTGCCATTGCGTAATAGCCGGCTTTCGAGGGAAGCTCTTTTCCTATATAAAAGGTATATTCTTCGCCGGTTACGAGTTCGACCGTTATTTCGGCGGGAGAGGACGCTTCGTCAAGACCGTATTTTGAAAGGTCGTCTGCGGTCGCGCTGTCGGTCACGCGGAAGCCGTCCGAAGCGCCCTTTGTTACGGGAGTTACCGACATTACGGTCGTCTGGACGATTACCGACGCCACAGCCGACTGATCGAGAGTGTATTTTTCGCTGCCGACGAGTCTGAACTGCGTGGAGGACGAGAGTGCGTTTACGGAATAAACCGCATACGTTTCTCCGCCGTTTTCGGCGACGGTGACGTAGTATCTGTCAGCCGTGCCGACCGATTTTGACGAGCCGAACACAAACGTCAGCTTTTTGCCGTCGATTTCGGTCTGTATATTGTTTTGCGAGGAAAGATCTATTCCGTAGCTTGAAAGCGAGGATGCGGAAACGCTTCCGTCAACAAGTTTTGCCGTCGTGCTTTCCTCCTTGCCAGCTGCGATGTCGCGCAGATCGTCGTTTACAAGATAAAGGTTACTGCCGCCGAAGGAATATTTTGAATAGCCGTCCTGAACGTAGGAACGGATAGTATATTCTTCGTCTGCCGTTTTTATGTGAACGGCTTCGACGTCGTTTCTGCTTTTTGTCGGGAACATATAGAGAATAGACGAGGCTTCCTCAAAATATTCGCCGTCATATACGACGTCGGGGCGGATCTGTACGTTTTCCGCGGGCTTTATCCATATAAAATATGCCGCAAGCACTATTGCCAGAATAAGCACTCCGGCGATAATCGCTATCGACTGCTTTGTCAGCACGGAGCGGTCCTCTCCGTTCTTTTTTACAAAGAAGGCTTTGACCGTTGAGAAAAAGCTTTTCATGAATGGCGTCTCCTTATCCAGACAAATGTGCCGAGCGCAAGCACCAGCACCGGTATTACGATTACGCAGACCACGGTCCACGCGGTCGCAGCCGATGTGGATACGCCCGAAAGACCTTCGGAGTCGAATTTTTTCATGCTGATACCCTCATAGCTTACGCTTTCGTTGCGGTTGATATATGAGAATACCATATTCATAATGCTGTTGTTTATAGGAATTTCGGGATCCACAAACGAGCTTGAACCGAAGCAGAACACACAGCTGTACGTTCCGTTTTTATCGTTTCTGTCCCATACGACGCGCGAGAAGCCCGCAAGCGCGACAGAACCCTTTTCTCCGCCGCATTCCGCGGTTTTGTAGGAGGGAAGAAGCTCATACGTTCCGTGATCGCCGCTTGACATTGCGACAAGCTGACCGTCGGTGTTGTTGAGCGAGCGCGTGTCGCTCATGCCGTCGCCGTTTTCGTCGTTTTTGATTATTACGGACTTGGCGCTGTCAAATATCGCGTCCGGATAGCTTTCGCTTGTGTCGGTATCTATTATTCTGCTGAGAAGTCCGCGTGCCATGGCGTTGTTGGCGTCAAGCTCGGTGTAATCGGCAAAAATTCTTACGCCGTTTGAGCCGGAAACGGAATGTGAATTATCGACAACGGAAGAGCCGAAGCCCAGATTCCATTCGGAGAGCAGCTCTTCAAGGGCGTGAAGCTGAGGTGTTGACGAATTTTCCATAACTATAAGATTTCCGTAGTTTGTCTGAAGAAATCCGCGGATTTTCTTTACTTCGGAAACTATGCTGCTGTCCTCGCTTGTCGGGGCGAGAAGGTCATAGATCGGGCTGTTTATTATAAGCACGTCGGAGTTGTGCTTCGACGAAGCTTCGTAGGGGAAATCCTCATAAGCAAGGTTTATTGCCTGAACCTTATAGCCTATCTGTTCAAGCAGCTCCGTCCATTCGCTTGCCTGTTCGAGCGTAGGCTCGCCGTGACCCTGAAGATAAAAGGCTGTGGGACGCTCGGCATAGTTTACAAGGCGCGATATCGCCGAAAGAAAAGCTACCTCGGCGTTGTAAGCGTAGATGGATCTTGTCGTCTGTCCGGTGGTTTCGCTTGTGCTTGACATCCATGTAAAGAAGCTGTCGAGCGAATATCTCTTCGGGGTTTTGTCAACTATGGGATTGTGGTTAGAGTCGGCAAGCTCTATCGCAACGTCGGTTGTGTATATGGTGTCTGCTTCGTTGAGCTGATAACGTTCTTTTTCTTCCGGATTTTTTATTATATCCTTTGAAACAAGCTTTACGTTGTCAAATTTTTTCTCTATCTGTTTTATCGTGTGATAAACGTAGTTTGTGTATGACGAATATTCGGAGAATTTGTCCTCGTCCATCATAATGACGATGTTGATATATTTCTTTTCTCCGCCTTCGGGATTTACAATTTTGTCAAGCTCTTCTTCAAATTTATCGGAGATCGAATAAATGCTTGCTCCTGTAAGGTCGGTATACCATGAATTTGTAGAAGAAAGCGACGTCACCACAACATTGAGCAGAAGCGTGAGCGCAACAACTATAACCGTGAGCGCGACAGCACTTCCGCCGTATTTGAATTTCTTGCTTTTAAGAACTGAATTTTTCATATTTTTCAAGCCTCCCTTGCCTATATTACGACCAGCGGCGTTTTTCAAAGGCTCTGACCGTAAGGAAAAGGAACAGCGCCGTTATTGAACCGAAATAAACGATTGCGGAATAATCGAGAATTCCGTAAGCGAACCTTCCGTAACGGGAGGTAAACGATATCGCGGAAAGTATAACGCGGATAAACTCAACGTTGATGTAGTCGTTGAGGGCGCTTATCGTGAGCAGCAGAATTATTGCGGCTATCGTTCCGAGCGCGGCAATAAACTGATTTTCCGTAAGCGATGAAATAAATATGCCTATTGCGATAAATGCAGAGCCCGAAAGGAGTATCGCTATAACGCTGCAAATATAACTTGCTACGTTGGGAGTTCCGTAAAGTGAGAGCGGAATGTAGTAGATTACAGAGGAGATGATGAATGTTCCGCCGAAAAGCGTAAACGCAGCGAGGAATTTAGCGAAAACTATTCCGAAAAGCGATACGGGACTTGTGAGAATGAGCTGATCTGTGCGCATTTTCCGTTCTTCACTTATCAGCTTCATCGTTATAAGCGGAATTATGATTATAAAGATGTAAAGAATATACATAAAATATGAGGAAACGCTGCTGTCGTCGCCCGCCTGAACGGTGCTGTCCATAAAGAAGAACGCGCTTACCGCAAGAAAAATCGCAACGAATATATATCCCACGGGAGATGTGAAGTATGAACGCATTTCGCGTTTGTAGATTGCCGTCATCTTCTGTTCCCTCCTTCGAGTTCTTTTTCGGCTTCATCGACCACCGATATGAAAATATCCTCTATATTCGCGCCGAGATAATCCATTGAAATTATCGGCCAGCCGCTTTGCGCCATCGCATAGAAAAGCGGCTTGCGGATATCGACGTCGTTCTGACTTTCAACAACGAACAGGGAAGAGCCGTCGCCGTAGGAAACGGAGCAGGCGGCATATGTTATGCCGTTTATCCTCTTTATTGCCGAAAGCACGGACGGAGCGGGACCCGAAACGCAGACGGAAAGCTTTTTCTTTCCGCTGAGCGTCTGCTCGATGTTTTCGGTTTTTTCGTCGGCGATTATTCTGCCTTCGTTTATAATAATTATCCTGTCGCAGATGGCTTTTACTTCCGAAAGGATATGTGTGCTTAAAATAACGGTGTGATCCTTGCCGAGCTCGCGTATCAGGTTACGGATATCTATTATCTGCTTCGGGTCAAGACCGTTTGTCGGCTCGTCGAAGATAATGACCTTCGGACTTCCGACAAGAGCGCCTGCAATTCCGACACGCTGACGGTAGCCCTTTGAAAGGTTTTTAATCATACGTTTGTATTCTTCCTCGATTTTCGTCACGCGGCAGATTTCGGCGATGTGTTCCTTGCGGTTGAGAGTGCATTTTTTTAGATCGTAAATGAAATTCAGATATTCTCCGACCGTCATTTCAAGATAAAGCGGCGGATTTTCGGGAAGATAGCCTATCTTCTTTTTTACCGCCATCGGATGCTCGAGAATGTCAAGCCCGTCGACCATGGCTTTGCCCGACGTGGACGAAAGATAGCCTGTGATTATGCTCATCGTAGTGGATTTTCCGGCGCCGTTCGGACCTAGAAATCCGACTATTTCACCGTCGGCGACCTCAAAGCTTACGTCGTTTATGGCGTATCTTTCGCCGTATTTTTTTGTAAGATGTTCGATTTTTATCATTTTATTTTTCTCCGGATGATATTTTTTCTCTTTTATTCAAGCAGCAAAAGCCTGCCGGGAAGTATTTCGGCGTCGATTTTTTCGTATTTTCCGCCGAATTCTCCGTCAACCGTCCATTCGGGAGGATCGCACAAAAATTCCATCGTCACCTTTTCCGCCGTAAGCCTTGTCACAAGCTTCGATTCGACGGACGGCGCAAGCAGTGCCTTCACCGCCTGCTGAAATTCGGCTATATTCTGCGGATAGCTTACAAGCGTTACCTCGAATTTGCCGTCTTTAAGCATATCCGTCGTTCCGTCGGGAAACATTTTGAAGCCCCCCGCAGAGAGTGAATTTGTCACCATTCCGAACACGAAGTCACCGTAGATTATGCGTTCTCCGCAGGTGATTTTCATGTTGAGAGGCTTTAAGTCCTGAAGCTTTTTCGCGCCCTCGGCAAGATAAGCCATTCTTCCGAAGGACGCCTTGTCCGCCTGCGGAGTTTTGTAGCAGACCTCGATTACCGCGCCGAATGCCGCAACATATGAAAATATTCTGTCGCCGAGCCTGCCCATATCGTAGGGGTGAGGCTCTGCCTGCGCAAGCTGACCGAGCGCGGCTTTTATGTTTTTCGGAATTCCGTGAGAAGAGGCAAAGTCGTTTGTCGTTCCCGTCGGGATATATCCCACCGGAATATCCTTTCCGCTTTTGCAGACGCCGTTTAAGGTTTCGTTGAGCGTGCCGTCGCCGCCGCAGCAGATGACCGCGTCATAATCCTTTGCACAGGCTGAAACCGTGTTTATTATATCCCCCCGCGCTTTTGAAAGATAAACGGTTATAAATTTGTATTTGTCCGACAGAAGCGATACCATTTCATAAATCCAGTGCTTTGCGATTCCGTCGCCCGAGTTCGGGTTTATCGCCAGAAGCAGTTTTTCGTTCAAGGTGTTTTCCTCCTTTTCGGCAGATGTTATATATACAGAATATATTTTACACCTAATTTATTAATAAATCAAGAAAAATAAGCAAACACGCGTTATAAAATAACAAAAAGCACGAAGAAAAATTCGTGCTTTCGGGCGTTTTGTTTATATTGAGGCAAAATCGAGCGTCGCAAGATCGCCGCCTGCCTGCATCGCTTTTGCCAGACTTTCCGGAAGGCGCGAATTTTCCGCAAGACGGAAAAAAGCAGCCGTGACATCGACAAGCGAATTTATTTCGGGTGACGAAAGCGTATATCCGACGGCGACAAGCCGCCACAGACCGTATATCGCGCAGAGCGATTTTGCGTCGTCGTGCATTGTACAACCGTCGTCGGAAAACGGAAAGCCTTCGTAAAAAACGTGATTTACAAGCACCTGCTCGAACATTCTTTCCCATTCGGGAAAGGCGCGGGAAAACGACGCTTTTGCTTTTCTGTAATTATCATAAAAATTCTCCGTGCCGAAGGCAAGATTTTCCGCAGCCTTCTGCACAAACGGATAGACAGAATGTCTGAAATCAAAGCCGGAAAGCAGCTCTGCGGCGGCGCTCAGTGCTTTTTTGTCAACTTCGGGGGCAGGGCTTTCTGAGCTTATATCGGCGCTTAAAACGGCGTTGATATCTTCATCCGTGCCGGACGGAAATACGGCTGACAGTTTTCCGCAAAGCAGAATTACGTCGCCGAGCCTGCTTTCAAGCGGTTTTTCTCTGCGTTGAAGAAGCGCGACGACCCTTTTTCTTACGGGAACGTAAAATCGGGTTTCGATGTCGTCGTCCTGCGGAGGAGTGAAAACGCCGTCAAAGCAGAGCGGCATTTTTATAAACGAAAGCGGCTCTTTTTTTGCAAACAAAAGCTCGCACGCACCCTCGCACGAGGCGGCAACCGAACATTCCGCCGCGTGATGCGTGCGCGGACTTCTCGGATAAAATCTGCACACCGACGTAAGCGCTTTTTCTCCGCAGCCGCGCTGAAGCGCACAGTAGCCGTCGGGATCGTGCATGGGACATTCGCCGTCGTAACGCTTTGCAAACGCCGCATAGCGTTCCTTTGTGGGATGGTCGAGAACATATACCGCGCCGTCAAGTCTGCGTCGCAGTGCGTGCGGACAGTTCATTCCGACAAGGCGAAAATATTCCTCCATTGAAAGCGTTATTTCCCAGCCGTAGCAGCAGGTCTGACGGCACGACGATATTTTGCATCTGAATTCGGGATAAATATCCGGTACGGTATAAAATGTATCTGCCATAGTGCGCCTCATGATTTAAGGATAATAAAAAATATTTTATATTCTACGCCCTTTTTTTCGGAAAATCAAGAGCCGGCAAAGAAAAAATCAAAAAAAGCGACGGAAACAAAGCCGTTTCCGTCGCTCCGATTTTTAAGCATTACTTTTTGTTGTAGGTTATGCCGCCTATGGTTATGGTCTTAGCGCTCTTGTCCTGAGAGAAGGACTGCGAACCGCTGTAGCTTGAACCGTCGCCTTCGTAGGTGAAGGTTATGGTCTGTTTGCCGTCGTCGCCGGTTGCTATTTTGTATGTGCCGGTGTAGGAGGTTTCCTTTTCAAAGCCGAGAACGGTTGCCTTTGTCGTAACGGTAACCTTGCTTCCCGTGAATTTGTAGGTTACTTCACCTCCGACAATACCGAAAATGCTTGCATTGCCGCTGTATTCACCGGAGAGCATTGTGCCGCACGACGTGAAAACGAGAGCGACCATTGCGAGTACAAGTGTAAGTGCGATAATTTTTTTCATAGCGATGTAGCTCCTTTCTTTTGCTGTAACATCATTATAGCAAATTTCGGCACGATTGTCAATATCGGAAACAATTATTTTCCGAGCGCGGCGATATCGTCTTTAAGTCTTTGCAGGGCGGAATAATACGCCTGCGGAACAACGCCGTCGCCGTCCGGCGCGATATTGAGAAGAAGATTTCCGCCGAATTCCTTTGCCACCTCGTACTGATGAAGAGTGATTTCGGGCGCGCGGTATTTGTCCGCGTTTTTGACATACGACCAGCCTCCGCCGACGTGCCATATCTGCGAGGTTTCCCACGGCATATCGGGCTTTTCGGTCGGAAGTCTGCACTCGAAGCGCGAGCAGTAGTCGCCGACGCCCCAGAGTCTGTCGTTTACGATAATGTGCGGCTGAAGCGCGCGGATTTCGTCTATCGTCATTGTGCCGTCAAGGCTCGGAAGCGCTCCGTCAAACCACAGAAGATCTACCTGTCCGTAACGGGTGAGAAGCTCGCGCATCTGAGCGTTGAAATATTCGGCGTGCGCCTTTTTATGCTCTTCGGGCATTTCGGGAAGAGAATCTATCGGCTTGTGGTCGATATCCTTATACGGTCTGTCGGGATATTTTTCCGAATGTGAGCCGGACATAAACGACATATATTTCTGATCGAAACGCCAATCCGGAGGAGAATAATAAAGTCCGACCTTAAGTCCGACGGCGCGGCAGGCTGTGACAAATTCGCCCACAAGATCTCTTCCGCCCATATAATTTTTCGTTGAAAAGCCGCCGACCTCCGACGGCCACATGGCAAATCCGTCGTGATGCTTTGTTGTGAAAACGGCGTAGGTAAAGCCTGCGTCCTTTGCGGCGGAAAGCCATTTCTGCGGCTCGAAATGCTTCGGATTGAATTTTTCCGCAAGCGCCCAGTATTCTCTGGGGGTAAGTATTCCGTTGCCCTTTGCTCTGCGGTCGGGATTGTCCATCATTCCCCACGAAATATCTATATCGTCGCCTGCGGCGGATATTCCGAAATGAATGAAAAGTCCGAGATTGGTTTTTTCATAAAACCACTTTGCTCCCGCGTCGCGCGTGCGCGGGAAATTTGTTTCCGAGCTTTTGTAGCCGATAATATTATGCTGCTCGGCGGCGACCTTTGCGTTATTGCTCATAACGACCTCCTTGTTCAATTGTCATCGTCGAAGGCGTGACCTTCGCCCGATATGTTCGGATCTTTATCCGGATTTTCTTTGTAATAAGGCTCTATCATCAGCTTTTCGACCTTCGGATAGCCTGCATATATTGCGATGTAAGTCATTGTGGAAAAGAGAAGCAGCATTGCGAATATGATGCCTATCGGCATAAACAGAGTGGACGCCATAAACGCAATAAAGCACAGCGCAAGGCACGCAAGCAGCGCAAGAAGGTTTTTGCCGAGATTGAGTATTGAGAATATAAAAGAGTTTTTTATCATCTTCGTGAATTTTATATCGAATGTGACTATCATAATGTACATATATACGCGGAAGAAAAGGTAGACAGCCGTCATGAACAGCGCGCAGAAAAACAGTATATAATAAACCTTGTAGTTTGCGTAATACCATACTACCGAATATCCGCAGGCGAAAAGCAGAACACAGTCGATAATTCCGAAAAGAAGTCCTTTTCCGAAATTGTTTTTTATGGCTGAAAAGAAATCGTCGAATATAAAGATATGCTCGCCCCGCACGGTTTCGCGGAGAAGATAGCTGCAGCCGACGTTTACAAGTCCGAACGTGACAATAAACAGCGCTCCTGTGCCGAGAAGAACATAGGTTGCGACGGTAGGCGCGGCAACCTCGCCCATTTTTCCGAAAATGCCGAAAAGCGCCGTAAGCGCGGGACTTTCACAGCCAGCGGTTTTTATTCCGTAAATTACGGAAAACAAAGGGCTCACCGGCTCGGAGGAGGTATGACCGAAATATCCGCTTATGGCGAGAAACAAAAACAGCACGGGAAAGTTTCCGAAAATATAGAACAGATTTATTGTTATAATATCGGTTATTCTGCGGAAATAAAGGCGAAAGAAGTTTTTAAGGCTGTAGCCCTTTATAACGTCTTCCTTTTTTGCGCCCTTGCCGTCTTTAAGTATTCCGCGCCAGATAAAATTCGGTTTTTTCTGTTTTTTATCTTTATCTTCCATTTATTCTTTTTCTTCCTCCCCGTCGTCGCCGTCGTCTGCCCATGCGTCGGCAAGATAATTTATATCGCCCGAAAGTATGCTCAGCACTCCGCGATACAGAAGCTCGGGATTTTCGCTGCAGTTATAGCGCATAAGCTCCGCCTGATGACGTGTGTCGAGCAGAAGCGAAAGCGAAAAAAACTCGCCTGTTTTATCCGTAAAGCTGCAACCGAGGCGGCATCTTCCGTCAGCCTCATCACTCAGCGCAAACGAGGCTTTTGCCCCTCTTCCGCGGAACGAAAGAAGTCGCAGAGCCGAGCGCAGACTGCGCTCGCGTATCGCAACGATGATATTGCTCTGCATTGTTTCCGCCGCGACTGCGCCCTCGTCTGTAATTTCGTACATTTCCGTGCCGTCTTTTTCGAATTTTCTTACGGCGCTTGTTTCGCACAGCTCAAAAAAGCAATCCATAAAATCGAACTGATTTACAAAACCGTCCTGAACGACGATGTCGTTCAATGTTATCATATCCACGGGGCGTTCTATATTTTTAAGCAGATACAAAATAAATATTTTTATATCGTTTTTGTCGGTCAGTTGTCTTGCCATAGCCTTTCTCCGAATAAATAATCGATCAAAAATGATCGCTCTGATATAAATACTATCATATTTTACAACGCTTGTACAGGATTTTTTCAAGTAATTGAAGAAATTTTAACATTTTATATCCGCATCGCGCGAGGGGTGTCGGAAAACGGCGGGCGCGCATATTATGGTATCGGGGCAAAGCCCCGAAAAATTCATTACAGTTTCGGAGGAAATATACAATGCCGGCATTTCAGAATCAGGCAAGACTTTCATACAACGGTATATCGGTGGCGTCGAATACCGTTACGGGAGAAATCGTAGACGTTCTTTCCGCCACAAAAACAGCTGTTCCCAAAACGTATGCCGAAGGCGGCGAGGTTACCTATGTGATAAACCTTGTAAATTCGGGCACAACGGCGCTTACGGACATCACCGTTACCGACAATCTCGGTGCGTACACCTTCGGAGAGGGAACGGTTCTTCCGCTGAAATATGCAACAGGCTCCGCCACTTATTTTATCGGCGGCGTTTTGCAGGCTGCTCCCGCCGTCACATCCGGCAGCAACCTTGTGTTTACGGGGATAGCCGTCCCTGCAGGAGGAAATTCAACCATTGTTTACAAAGCCGATGTGACCGAATATGCGCCGCTTGAATCGGGCGGAACGATAGTCAATACGGCGACAATATCCGGCGGCGGAATAAACACGCCGATAACCGTTACGGAAACCGTGACGGCAAGCGGAGACCCGACGCTTTCGATATCGAAGGCGGTGACGCCGACAACCGTAACCGAAAACGGAACGCTGACGTATACCTTTGTTATTGAAAATACGGGCAACACAGCAGCTGACGCTTCGGCAAACATCGCGATAAGCGACACGTTCGCTCCGATATTGAATCCCATAACGGTCAGACTGGACGGCACGACTCTTACCGCCGACACCGATTACACCTATGATACGGCAACCGGCGTTTTTGCAACAACGCCCGGAAGGATAACCGTTCCGGCGGCAACCTTTACGCAGGATACGACAACAGGCGCGTGGACTGTGACGCCCGGCACGGCGGAGCTTGTCGTCAGCGGCACGGTATAAGACCGGATAAACCCAAAAATCCGCCCACACGGGCGGATTTTTGCGTAGATTATTGAAAGGGTTTTGCCTTGTATTCTCGGCGAAGCCTGCAAACGCTTGCGCATTTGCAAATCTCTCCAATGGGAGAAGGCTTTATAGAACTCTGCATATCGTCCCCGATAACCGAAGTTTCTTTTGCTTTTTGCCCTCTCCGTCGCACTTCGTGCGCCACCTCTCCCGTAAGGAGAGGCTAATAAGGAACTAAATTTACAGCAACTTCTTTTATTTTTTTAATAAACCCCGTCTGTGCAGATACTGAAAAATCTGCACAAAGCAATTTTACCGAAGTTTCTTTTGCCTACTTTTCTTTTCCAAAGAAAAGTACGGTTATTCAAGTTCGAAGGCGCCGGTATAAAGCTGATAATAAACGCCTTTTTCGGCAATAAGCTTTTCGTGATTTCCGCGTTCGATTATCCTGCCGTGATCAAGGACCATGATAACATCGGAGTTGCGTACCGTCGAAAGTCTGTGAGCAATGACAAATACCGTTCTGCCCTCCATAAGCTTATCCATGCCCTTCTGAACGATGGCTTCCGTTCTCGTATCTATCGAGGAGGTCGCTTCGTCAAGAATCATAACGGGCGGATCGGCAACGGCGGCGCGCGCTATTGCGATAAGCTGACGCTGTCCCTGCGAAAGGTTTGCACCGTTGTTTGAAAGCTCCGTATCGTAGCCTTTCGGCAGACGGGTTATGAAATCGTCCGCGCCGGCAAGCTTTGCAGCCGCTATACATTCTTCATCCGTAGCATCAAGACGTCCGTAGCGTATATTATCCATTACAGAGCCTGTGAAGAGGTTCGTATCCTGAAGCACTATTCCGAGCGAACGGCGAAGATCGGCTTTCTTTATTTTGTTTACGTTTATGCCGTCGTAGCGTATTTTGCCGTCGGCGATATCGTAAAAACGGTTGATAAGGTTTGTGATGGTCGTCTTTCCCGCACCCGTCGCGCCTACGAACGCCACCTTCTGACCGGGCTCGGCATAGACGGAAACATCGTGAAGCACGGGCTTTCCGGGAACGTATTCAAAATCAACGTTTACCATACGCACATCGCCGCGCAGCTCCGTATAGGTGAGCGTTCCGTCGCCGTGAGGATGCTTCCACGCCCATTTGCCGGTGCGCTCTTTTGTTTCGGTTATGTTGCCGTTTTCATCGATTCTGCAATTGACAAGCGTAACATAGCCGTCGTCGGTTTCGGGCTTTTCGTCCATGAGATCGAACACACGTCCTGCGCCTGCCATACCCATAATAACCGAGTTTATCTGCTGAGAAACCTGATTTATGTTTCCCGTGAACTGCTTTGTCATGTTGAGAAACGGCACGATTATATCTATTGAGAAGGGAAGCGCTATAAAGCTTCCCGCCGTGATAAGACCGCGAAAGCTTACGTTGGTTGCCGAAAGCGTTATGAAAAGTCCGCCGACTATCGCGCAGATAACGTAAAGAATGTTACCTATGTTCATTATTATCGGGCCGAGACAGTTTGCATAGGCGTTAGCTTTGTGGCTGTCTTCAAACAGTTCATTGTTTATTCTGTCGAATTCTTCTTCGGCTTTTTTCTCGTGGTTGAAAACCTTAACCACTTTCTGACCGTTCATCGTTTCCTGGATGTAGCCTTCAAAGCCTGCGACGGAGCGCTGCTGGCGGATAAAGTATTTTGCCGAGCCGCCGCCTATCTTCTTTGAAACAAGAATCATAAGGCTTATGCCGAGAAGAATTACAAGCGTCATCGGTACGCTGTACCAAAGCATTATAAAGAATACCGTAACGACTATTATCGCCGACTGAATAAGGCTGGGAAGCGATTGTGAAACAAGCTGACGGAGAGTGTCTATATCGTTTGTATAGTAGCTCATTATATCGCCGTGCTTGTGCGTATCGAAATATTTTATGGGCAGATTCTGCATTCCGTCGAACATTTTGCAGCGCATCTTGTCAAGAAAGCCCTGCGTTATCTTTGCCATAAGCTGCGACTGCACCGTTATAAATGCTATCGAAAGCGCATAAAGCCCGATAAGCACTGCGATCTTGGGCAGAATTTCCGCCTTTGCCGCCGCCCATTGCTCTGAAAGATAAGCTGAATTTGCCGATATCCATTCCTTTGAAACTGTTTGCAGACCGCTTACTCCGGCGGCTTCTTTTATTGCGTCGGTGTACTTTGTCACGTCGGCGAAAACCTTTTGCATAAAGATCGAAGGTATCGACGAAACGACAGCCGAAAGCACTATGCATACTATAACTATGGGTATAAGCACGGGATAGGATTTTATCAGAAGACCGAGAATGCGCTTCATAAGGCCCTTGTCCATTTTCGGACGCTTGCCTCCCATTGCTTTCGGAGGCATACCCTTCATTCCTTTATTCATTGTCCTCACCTCCGCTCATCTGCTGAATATATGTTTCGCGATAGACCTCGCTCGATTTCATAAGCTCGTCATGAGTGCCGCTTTCGGCGATCCTGCCGTTTTCCATAACTACTATAAGATCGGCGTCCATGACGGAGGCTATACGCTGTGCGATTATTATCTTTGTTGTTTCGGGGATAAAGCTCTTGAAGCCTGCTCTTATGAGCGCGTCGGTTTTCATATCGACGGCGCTTGTCGAGTCGTCAAGAATAAGTATCTTCGGCTTTTTTAGAAGCGCTCTTGCAATGCACAGACGCTGCTTTTGTCCGCCCGATACGTTTGAGCCGCCCTGTTCTATTTTCGTGTCGTACCCGTCGGGGAAGGCGGATATGAATTCGTCTGCCTGAGCGAGTTTGCAGGCTTCGATCATTTCCTCGTCGGTTGCGTTTTCGTTGCCCCAACGGAGATTATCCTTTATCGTTCCGGAGAACAGCAGATTTTTCTGAAGCACGAACGCGACGGAATCGCGGAGCGCGACAAGATCATAATCGCGCACGTCGTTTCCGGCAACCTTTACCGAGCCCTCGGTGACGTCGTAAAGACGGGGAATAAGCTGAACGAGCGACGATTTTCCCGTACCCGTTCCGCCGAGGATACCTACCGTCATTCCCGATTTTATATGAAGATTTATATCCGAAAGGGCGTTTTTCTTTGCCGTTTTTGAATATTTGAAGCTTACGTCGTCAAAATCTATCGAACCGTCCTTTATCTCCGTAAGGGGATAATTTACCGTGCTTCCGTCCGGAAGAGTAACGGTTTTTGCGGGGCGGTTTGTAAGCGCGGACTCTTCGTCAAGCACTTCGACTATACGAACCATCGATTCGCCCGACATTGTGAGCATAACGTATATCATCGCAAGCATCATAAGCTGCATAAGTATCTGGAAGCCGTAGGTCAGCATCGAGGACATTTCGCCCACGCCGAGAGAGCTTCCCGCGCTTGTAATTATAAGCTTTGAGCCGACTATAAGAATGAACGCCATATTGAAATACACGCATATCTGCATAAGAGGAGAGTTGAGCGCGACGATTCTTTCCGCTTTGGTGAAATCCTTGCAGATATCGCCTGCCGCCGTGCCGAATTTTTTCTTTTCGTAATCTTCTCTTGCAAAGCCCTTTACAACTCTCATTCCGCGGACGTTTTCCTCAATGGATTCGTTGAGGCGGTCATATTTTTTGAATACGCTGCGGAATGCGGGCATTGCTTTTTTCGATATTATCAAAAGTCCCACGGCAAGCACGGGAATTATAATAACGAAAAGTGTCGCAAGCTTGCCGCCCATTATATATGCCATTATTACGGAAAATATCAGCATAAGCGGCGCGCGGATCGCCGTGCGGATTATCATCATGTAAGCATTCTGAACGTTGCTTACGTCTGTCGTAAGTCTTGTAACGAGCGACGATGAAGAAAATTTGTCGATGTTTTCAAACGAATAGGTCTGAACCTTCGAGAAAAGATCGTGACGGAGATTTTTTGCAAATCCCGAGGACGCCTTCGAGCAGGTTATTCCGGCTATGCCTCCGCAGGCGAGCGAAGCCATTGCCATCACAACGAGAAGCACGCCCGTTTTTATAAGGTCGCTCATCTCCGCGCCGTCCTGAATTCTGTTTATCAGCTTTGCCGTGATAAACGGAATAACACATTCTATTGCCGCTTCACCGAAAATGAATATAAACGTGAGAATTGACGGAAGCTTATATTCGCGAATGCTCCTGAAAAGTCTTTTTATCATAGAGAAGTGATTCCTTTCTTTCTTGCGGAACGCTCCGCAAGCGGTTTTTCTTTTTTGTTTTTTTGCATTATACTATTGTTAGCCGTCAAACACAAGCACAAAATTGTTAATTTTTTTTGAAGGGGAAAAATTCCCTCAAAAAACGAATTCCGCCGCGCAGACGCGCGGCGAAAAATATTATTTGTCAGAGGTCTTTTTTCTGTGCGAAAAGCCAATCGATAAGCTCCTTTTCGGAATACGCCTGCGGCCACGAATTGTGTCCGACGCCGGCATAGAACGAGGTTTTTATCTTTTTTCCGCCGGCGGCTTTTATCGCGTTTTCCATATCGCGCGTGCCCTGCGGAGGAACGGTTGTGTCCGCCTCGCCGTGCATTGCCCATATGGCGATGTCTTTAAGTCTTTCCGCAAGCGACGGAATTCCCGAGCCGCACACGGGCACAGCCGCGGCAAACCATTCGGGGTGACGGGTTATAAGCTCCCACGTTCCGTAGCCGCCCATTGATATTCCGGCGGCGTAAACGCGGCTTTTATCGACTTTTTCGTCGGAGAGCCACGTTTTCAGAAGCTCTGTTGCGGCGGCAAGCGATATTGTGGGTTTTTCGGTAAGCTCGCGCGAGCCTGTGCTCCACTGCTTGTTTATCGGAACCCAATTGTATTCCGCGGGCGACGCCTGACACTGCGGCGCTACGATTATGCAGTCGCCTCTTTCGAGAACTCTGTCAAGAAGCAGGTTCGGACCGCCGAGAACGCGTATCTGCTGCATATTGTCCGTTCCGCATTCGCCGTAGCCGTGAAGGAAAAACAGAAGCGGAAGCTTTTTGCCGTCGGCTTTTTTGCAGCCTTCGGGCAGATACAGTCTGTAAGGCAGGGTGATGCTTTCTCCGCTTTCGGCGTCGGTATATGAAAAGCTTTTGTATTCCATAACGTCAACGCCTGTGACCTTGAAATCCACGGGCTTTGCGTAGTTGTATATTTTTATTTCGTCTATCGCGCCGAGGAATATGCTCGAAGCGTCGCAAAAGCCAATTGTAAGCGGCATTCCGACGGACGACGCATTTATCGCGCCGCTCTGTCTTTGCGGCACGCCGTCAATAAAAAACGAAAGCGTTCCGGCTTTGCCGTCCTGAACGGCGACGAGCTTGTGCCAGCCGGAAGTATTGTTCACCTGCGCTACGAGATTGAAGGTTGTAGTTCCGCCTCCGCCCGTGATGCCGAGCGCGGCTCTGCGGCAGGAGCTGTTTATCCAGAAGCCCACATAGTTGAAGGCTTTTTTCGCGGCGTCAAGCCCTTTCTGCATTATGCACGGCCAGCCGGAGCTGCTTATAACGCCGTCCCAGTCAAAGCATGCCTCTATCGTAAAGCTGTCCTTTTCTGTGAAATCAAGACCTTTCGTATTCTTTACAATAACGCCCTGATCCGATTTTGAAAACCGTATGCCGTTGTATATATATCCGGGACAGATCTCCGGCTCGCCGAGAACCTCACCGTCGTGACCGTTTCCCGAAACGTCCCGTATGACGCCGTCCTCGATGCTGTCGAATGCCCAGTAAGCAAGAAGTCCATCCTCTTTTTCGTATGTATAAAGTGTTGCGTTTTCTTTTACCGTGTCCACACCCTGTCGCCTCCGATTGCGTTTTGTAATTGAACAATAAATATACTATATCCAAATTAAAGGGAAAAGTCAAGTGAAAAATTATGTTTTTCCGCTGTCAAAAAATAAAAAACGGCTTTGCCATCCGACAGGCAAAAGCCGTTTGTATCATACGCCCTTTATCATCTGCGCGTAGGGAAGATCCTTATATCCGAGCGAGGAGTAAAGCTTTTTTGCGCGGACATTATCCGGCTCTATTTCAAGACGGTAGCGCGCCGCCGGACAGTTTTCCTCCATGTACTTAAAAAACGCCTTTCCGAGTCCGTGCCCTCTGAACTGCGGGCGAACGTAAAGCTCGTCAAGCCATACGGCGATTCCGCCGGCTTCGGCGGAAAAGGTTTTTGCTATTAGCGCATAGCCTGCCGCCTCTCCGTCCTGCTCGAAAATGAAGCACTCTATGTATTCGTCCGAGCGCATAAGCTCGTCAAAGCTTTTTTCATGATATTCCTGCGGTATGGTATGCGCGACGGCGTCGGTTGAATAGAATTCCTTTGAAAGCGTGACAAAAAGATTTCTGTCATTTGAGTTTATTTTGCGTATCATTTTTACCTCTTTTACACAGCTCCGCCCGACGCTGTGCGGCATCGGACGGAGGGATTTTTATTTTCAGTTTTCTTTTTTCTTTGCGACCGCTCTCTGAATGAGCTTTACGAGCTCAACTATCGGAATAACGAGAACGGAAAGTCCGAGCGCGATAAGATAATGCTCAAGGTCAAGCTCCGAGAAATCGAACATATCGGCAAGGAACGGAATCTCGATAACCGCGGTTGTCAGCGCCAGAGCCGCTAACATCGCTCCGAAAAGGAAGAAGTTGTGCGTGCCGAGCGTGAAAATCGAATGGCGCTGCGAACGCATATTGTACGAATGGAATATTTCAGCCATCGACATCGTAAGGAACGCCATTGTGATTCCGCACATCTTCGCATCGACAAAAAGTGCTTCGTCACGGAGAGCCGCAAAGGTCAGCTCGCCGCCGCTTGTAACATAGCCTATAAAGTATGCGGCAAGCGTAAGGAGCGTAACGAGTATTCCCTGATATACAAGGTCAAATCCGAGACCGCCGGCGAAAACGCCTTCGCTTTTTGAACGCGGCTTTTGCTGCATTACGTCTTTTTCGCCGGGCTCAACGCCGAGCGCAAGAGCGGGGAAGCAGTCGGTTATAAGGTTTATCCAGAGCAGGTGCGGAGCTTTGAGTATCGTAAAGCCCATAACTGAAGCCGTGAATATCGTTATGACCTCGCTCATGTTCGACGAAAGCAGGAACTGAATTGCTTTTCTGATGTTCGAATATATCTTTCTGCCTTCTTCGACAGCGTAAACTATCGTTGCGAAGTTGTCGTCGGCAAGGATCATATCCGCAACGTTCTTTGTTACGTCTGTACCCGTTATGCCCATTCCTATGCCGATGTCGGCTGTCTTTATCGAAGGAGCGTCGTTTACGCCGTCGCCTGTCATGGCGGTTATTTTTCCGCGCTTTTTCCATGCGGAAACTATCTTTACCTTGTGTTCGGGCTGAACTCTTGCGTAAACGGAATAATAATCCACCGCGCGCTCGAACTCTTCGTCGGAAAGGCTGTCAAGCTCTGCGCCCGTTATCGCCTGAGAATGATCGGAAATTATGCCCAGCTCCAGAGCTATGGCAACGGCGGTGTCCTTGTGGTCGCCCGTTATCATTATCGGGCGGATTCCTGCCGTGCGGCAGGCTTTTATCGCGTCAAGCACTTCGGGGCGGACGGGATCTATCATTCCGCACAGACCTACGAATATAAGGTCATGTTCGAGTGCATCCGAAGAATATTCGGCAGGCTCGGAGTCGAGCGGCTTGCAGGCTGCCGCAAGAACGCGGAGCGCCTTGTCAGCCATTTCCTTGTTCTGACGGAGCACCTCGTTGCGTTTTTCATCGGTCAGAGGTTCTGCGCCTTTTTCGGTGAGTATCTTCGTACAGCGGCGGAGAAGCTCGTCGGGAGCGCCCTTGGTGTACTGAACGTATTTTCCGTCCGTGGTTTTGTGGACGGTTGTCATCATTTTGCGCATCGAATCGAACGGCACTTCGCCTATTCGGGGCTGCTTTGCCTCCGTTTCGGGCTTTGTGACGCCGCTTGCCGTGGCAAAGTTCACAAGCGCACATTCCGTCGGTTCGCCGACGGCGTTGCCGTTTTCGTCCGGCTTTGCGTCTGAGCAGAGCGTCATTGCCGTGGCAAGAAGCTCTTTGCTTGCGGAGCGGAAATCGGTGACGGTCATCTTGTTCTGCGTGAGAGTGCCCGTCTTATCCGAGCATATTACCTCCGTGCAGCCGAGCGTTTCGACGGCTGTCAGCTTTCTGATTACCGCCGAGCGCTTTGACATTTTCGTAACGCCCATTGAAAGCACTATCGTAACGACCGCGGCAAGACCCTCAGGTATTGCGGCAACCGCAAGCGATACGGCTACTATGAAGGTAGGAAGTACAACCGATCTGAGATAATCCATTGTGAAGGCAAAATGTCCCTCGCGGATAATGTTGAACGCAAATATGAACACGCATATTCCGAGGACGAGCCTTGTGAGTATCTTTGAAAGCTGCGCGAGCTTCATTTGAAGCGGAGTTTTTTCTTCCGCAACGTTTGCAAGGGCGGTGGCGATCTTACCCATTTCGGTATCCATGCCGGTAGCCGTTATAACGGCTTTGCCTCTGCCGTAAACGACGGTGCTGCCCATATATATCATATTGGCTCTGTCGCCGAGCGGAACGTCGCCGTTTTCTCCGGCGCGGAGAACCGTTTCATGCTTTTCTGAAGGAACGGATTCGCCCGTGAGCGCCGCCTCCTCGCATTTGAGAGAGTTTGATTCGATTATTCTTGCGTCTGCCGGAACGGCGTCGCCAGCTTCGAGAATTATAACGTCGCCCGGAACAAGATCTTCGCTTTTTACGCTTATCATTTTTCCGTCGCGAAGCACTTTCGAGGTGGCGGCTGTCATTTCTTTTAAGGCTTCTATGGCTTTTTCGGCTTTCGATTCCTGAATGACGCCGAGCACGGCGTTGAGTATCACGACGAACATAATAATGAAAACGTCGGTGGGAGTTTCCTTTTCGATAACGGCAATAACAGCCGATATCACAGCCGCCACGATGAGGACTATAATCATCGGATCGGCGAGCTGAAGCAGGAACTTCTTTACGATGCCGTCTTTTTTGCCTTCGGCAAGGCGGTTCTTGCCGTGTTCGGCAAGGCGTGCTTCCGCTTCGGAGGAGGTGAGTCCGTTTTCCGAAGAGCGGAGCGCGGAGAGAACTTCGCTTTGGCTTTGCAGGTAGTGTTTCATAAAAATCTCCTTAAGAAATTTTGCGGCAAAAAAAGAGCCGCAATTGATTTGCGTCTCACAAAAAACGTATGAAAAGACGCATTTTGTCCCGTTTCGGGAAAAATGAGTCTTGTTGATTAAGACAAAAGCCGAACCCTTCCGGATCGTGATGACGGCTTGCCACACGCTTTTCGCGCGCCAACTACTCCCTCAATCAAACTTTTAAGTTTATATCATTTTAACACCTTGCAAAGAAAATGTCAATAAAAATATCATTTCGTGTTGAAAATCGCAAATATATATGATAAAATCAATAAGTAAGAAAATATTTTCCGAAAGGATGCAGATAAAAATGAAAAATTCAGCTTATACACCGTTTCTTCCGGTAATCAGCAGATTTTCTCCCCCGTGGGACGCAGACGGCTGGTACTATGTATGCCGCAATTTCAGCAAAAGGTCGAAGATATATTCAAACGCGGAGGTCTACCCCGTAAAATTCAACACGCAGAAATACAGGGGCGCGGATTTTATCGTCACGTTCGATTCGGTAAGAGAGGGCAAGGACGATCATCAGGAATGCGATTTTTACGTCGAGCGCAACTGCACGATAGCCGTCGCCTTCGATAAAAGCGCCGCGGAAACAGATTCAATGCCCGAGTGGATAGCCGATTTTACCGACACCGAAACCGAAATAATAACAAACGAAAAAAAGCACTACGGCGTTTTTGAAAAAAGCTTTGAAGCAGGCGAGCATATAGTTATTCCGGGCTTTGAGGGCGAATACGCAAACTATTTTGTTCTTGCCGTTCCGTCGGACGAGCCGGAGCCGATGAAAAGCAGACTTCCCTTTGCGCCGCACGCCGCGCCTTATCCGGCATATCCGAAGAGAGGCTACGTCTGCTATCTTTCCGAAGCGTTCAAGGACGGCGTTCCCGCCGATTTTGAAACTACGGGAGAGGTGCTTTCCGCAAACATATATTCCGATAAAAAATACAATTCCGTAAAGCTTTCCGCAGGCTCTTCGATGAACAAGTCGTTTGCCACGTCGAGCAGGGTCGTGGCAAGCACCACCCTTACCACCGCTTCGGAAAACGCGCGTTTCCGCTTCGGTGCGGTCAAAATGGAGGGCGGAATGTTCAGATGCGGCGGCAAGGAGCTTTGCCCCGCCAAGATAGGCGTTCCCACCTCGGTAACGATAAGATACGATTACAGAGATATGACCGCCGACGTTGAGATAAACCATCTCACCGCGGGAAAATGTATTCCCGTCGAGGGCTGCGAGCCTGCGTATTTCAGCTGCGACGAGGGCGAGCTTTTCGTCGATTACGTTACGGTGACCGACGAAACCGAGCTTTTTGCGGCAAACGAAGAATTTACGACGATACCGCGTCTTGCACTTACGGAAGGCGCGCTTGCGGAGATCGCTCCGTTCCCGTTTGAAAAGAACAGAAGTCTTAAGTTATCCTCCTCCGACGGCTTTGCCTGCGGATACGATTTTCCCGTAATGACCGGTACGGCGAGCGTTGAGGCGAGAGTTTTCGTTTCCGACGACAGATGCACGGCTTTCCGTGTCAAGAGTCCGGCGGGCGAGGAGCTCGGCGCGGCGGCGTTTTTCAAAAACTGTCTTTATGCCACCGTTTCGGGCGAATGGTGCTGCGTTGCGGATAAAATCACACCGTACTGCTATTATCCTGCGGGGAACTGGTATGAAATAAAATTTACCGTCAACACCGAAAAGGGACTTTACGACGTATGGGTGGACGGTGCCAGACGTGCGGAAAAGCTGAAATTCACCGACAGGGCAAAAAGCCTTTCGAGAATTGAATTTTCCCACGACGGCGAAGGCGAGCTTCATATAAACAGAATAAGAGCGTATGACGGCGCGGATCTTTGCAGAGGAATGACAAGAGGCGAAATATTCGACGTCCGTCGCTACGGAGCAAGAGGAAACGGCAGAGCAGACGATACGGAAGCGTTTTCGCGCGCTGTTGCCGACGCCGCATATACGGGCGGAACGGTCTATGTTCCGGAGGGCGTTTACCTTACGGGCGAAATAAAGCTTGCCTCCGATATGACGCTGTTCGTTTCTCCCGAAGCGACAATCCTCAGCACGCAGAGTCATTTTGCATACCCGCTTCGCGAGCCGGGAAAATCGCTCTGCGCTCATCGTCAGCTCGGAAGGGCACTTATCTACGGCGAAGGACTCCGCAACGTCACGGTTACCGGCGGCGGTATGCTTGACGGCAACGGCAAATACCGTTTCAAAATGAACGATCCCGTCGGCGATAGACGCAACGAGGACGCGCGTCCCGATATAATCTATATCACATATTCAAGCGAAATAAATATCGAAAACCTGAATATGCGCAGAAGCGCGTTCTGGACGGTCGTTCCGCTTTCGAGCAGAAACATAACGATAAAGAATCTTCGCCTAAACTGTATGAACACTCCGAACCGCGACGGTATAGATCCCGTGGACTGCCAGAATATAAGCATTTACAACTGCAACATTATGGCCGGCGACGACGGACTGTGCTTCAAAAGCTCGGATACGGTCGGCTGCCGCAATATAGACGTGCGCGATATGATGATATGCTCGCTTGCGTCGGCTGTGAAGTTCGGCACGGACACATATTACTGCCTTAAAAACGCGCGCTTTGCCGATTGCTTTATAAAGAATGTGAACCGTTGCGGCGTATCGCTTGAAACGGTTGACGGAGCGGAAATATCCGACGTGCTTTTCCTGCGCTTCGATATAACCGACGCGTCGGCTCCGGCATATGTGGTCACGGGCAGAAGAAACCGTCTGCCGAAGAACGTGACCGAGATAAGAAAGAGCAAAATAAACGGAGTAACCTTTGCGGACTTCAATTTCCGCTCGCCGAGAGTTCACGGTCATCCGCTTCCGATATATGAAACAATGATAGTCGGTCAGTCGGAGGAGCAGAGCATAGACAATCTTTCGATAGAAAACTGGAGCATCGAGGTTATGGGCGGAGCAAGAGAGTCCTCGCGTCCCGCGCCCGCGCCGATAGACGATAGATATCCGGAATACGACCGTCACGGTCTTTCCGCAGGCTACGCGTTTACTCTGCGTTTCGTAAAGGGCATCGAAATGAAGAATATCAATGTTACGGATATGAAATTCAGCGACGCAAGACCGCTTGCCGCGTTCTTCGACTGCAAAAAGTGATCCGGAGCGGAAAATATGGATATAAAAAAGAAAAAAATCGCCGCCTTTGATCTTGACGGCACGATAACACAGCATCGCACACCCGTGTCCGACGAGCATCTCGCGTTGCTCACAAAAATGGCTGAAAAATATAAAATTCTTATGGTCGGAGCGGGAATGTGCGACAGGATATTTCATCAGCTGAGGGAATTTCCCGTGGATATAATCGGCTGCTACGGTATGCAGCTTTGCGAATACGATAAAACATCGGGCGGACTTAAAACCGTTTATTCCGAGTATAAGGAATGTGACAGGGAATCGGTCTGCGCAAGGGCAAAAGCCATATGCGAGCGTCACGGCTATACCGATCAGAAGGGCGAGCTTGTATGCTTTCACGCTTCGGGCGCAGTTACGATAGCGCTTCTCGGCGCGGACGCCGATATCGAGGACAAGCTGAAATTCGATCCCGACAGGAAAAAACGTCGCGCGTTTTACGGTGAGGTGGTCGAGGCTTTTCCCGATTACAACGTGTTTGTCGGCGGCTCGTCGTCATTTGATATGGCGCCAAAGCCCTACAACAAGTTTTTTGCGCTTGACCGCTACTGCCGCGAAAACAAAATACCGCACGACGAGGTTGTTTTCTTCGGCGACGACTACGGCACCGGCGGAAACGACGAATGTGTTTATCTTTCGGATTTCGATTTTGTCTGCGTGGACGATTACAGAAAGCTTTGCGAGGCGCTTTCGCCGTTTATAAAATAACAAAAAAATCAGCCGCACTTTTTGAGTGCGGCTGTTTTTTTTGTTGTGTTATTCTTCCGTTATATAATCCGCATACGGACCCCAGAAATAGTTTGCGGAGAATTCTCCCGAGCAGCCTGTGGGAACATAGAACATTGCTCCCTTTGCCATACCGTCGGTAAGCCCCTGCGTTACGTTGTTCACGGTCGTCTTGTCGGGATCGGTATTCAGAATGTGAACCTTTTTCAGAGCAGGCGCGCCGGAGAACGCTCCGTCGCCTATCTGAGATATTCCCGTCGTGACGTAGATATCCGTAAGATTTGAGCAGCCGTCAAATGCGCCGCGCGCTATCGAGAACACGCGCTTTCCGTTATAGGCTCTCGGCGTGGTGAGCGAGCTCATACCCTTTGCCTCGTCCGTCGTGCCGGTGATTATATATCCGGCTTTGCTTTCTTCGTATGTGAAGTATTTTGAATTTTCGTCATAGCTGTAATCGTAGTTATCGTCATCGTCGGGCTTTACGGGAACGTCGGGGATTTCAATCTCACAGAGAAGCTCTTTTCCCGTTGCCTTTGCTATATCGCCTGCGAGAGTCGCCGTATGAAGTATCATTCCGGCGTCATTCATATGAAAGTTGCTGTCATAAAAATATCCGCTGCGATAAATATAGTTGTTGGGATCGCTTATCACCTGACAGTCGAAATTGTCGCTTATGAATTTTGTGAACTCTTCAAGACCTTCAAGCGTCGTGTCGGGATCTATCGCGTCCTCATTTGCAGGAGCGAACGAAAAATATACCGTCGCGCCCTTTTTCTTTGCGTAAGCGGTGTAATCGTTTACATAGTCAATAAAGTCGGAGCTGATTATATCCTTTGAAAATTTTATCACAGAGGAGCTGTCGTGACCGTCTGTCATAATGTTGTATTCGCGCTTGAAAACGATATCTCCGTATTCGTCAAAGGATTTTTTGTTGTAAACTCCCGAAGGATCGAGCGGTGAATCCGCGCGATAATATTTGAGCTTCTGCGCGGAATATTTCCAGAAGCCGCCGAGCATTGCGGCAAAATCCGAGCGCGACATTTTCGTAAGGATCGAAAAGTCGCTGTCGCACGCCTGCCATGCCGATTCCGCATTGAAGAAAAGAGAATAGGGCTGGGCGTCGGCTTCCGGCGCGATGATTATAATATCGCCTTCTTTTATCGCGCCTTTTGAAAGGTCGAGCATCAGCTTTGTTCCGAGCGTGGCGTAAAGACCGAAGTTTACGCACGGCATTCCGAGCGCTTTTTCCATAAGCTTTGAATCCACGCCGAACGGAACGCTGCTTCCGCCGATTACTATTATTTTGGGTTTGTCTATCGAGTAAAGACGGTTTATTTTGTTTTCAAGCTCGCCGAGGAAGGTGTTTCCGAATTGCGACGGCAAGCCGAAGCCTATTGCCGCGACCGTTCCGAACGGAATCAATACGCAAAGCAAAAGGCAGATAAAACATATCCATGCTTTTTTCATATAATATTACCTCCGTTCAGAATTGGAAATAGATAAAGGAGCTTGCTCCGCCTACGGAAAGAAGCATTATCCATGCTACGGCGACAGCCCACACGCACCATACGACGCTTGTCTTGCCGCGATTGCATACGGCAAGCTCGTCGCTTTCGTATGAGGTGAGAATATCGAATTCGTCAAGCACGACAAGCGAAAGCGCCGTTACGATTATCGCCGCGATGCCGAGTCCCATTGCGGACAGGGTTTCGGGCAGACTGCCCCACGAGGTGAAGAGCTTTGTAAGAAGAATTTTAAGATCGGCAAGCGAATTTGCGCGGAAGAAAATCCATGCAAAGCACACGAGAACAAAGGTGTTTATGCGGCGAAGAATTACCATCGGCGCGGATTTTGTGTTTACTCCGAGCTTTGCCCACAGCTTTTCGCGCACGGGATATGTAAGCTCGCCCACTATTCTGTAAACTCCGTGCAGTATTCCCCAGAGGACAAACGTCCAGTTTGCGCCGTGCCAGAGTCCGCTTACGAGAAATACAACGAATATATTGAACATATGGCGGGGCTTCGAGCATCTGCTTCCGCCCAGAGGGAAGTAGAGATAGTCGCGGAGCCATGTTGAAAGGCTCAGATGCCATCTGTTCCAGAATTCCTTTATCGTCTGCGACGTGTAGGGACGGTCAAAGTTTTTCATAAGGCGTATGCCCATAACGCGCGAACAGCCTATGGCGATATCCGTATAGCCGGAAAAATCGCAGTAGATCTGCGCGGCGAAAAGCATCGAGCCTATTGCCACGCCGAAGCCCGTCGCATTTTCGGGAGAGTTGAACACGGCGTTGACGTATTCGGCGATAAGGTCGGCAACGACAATCTTTTTGAAGAAGCCGACGCCCATTTTCCAGAGTCCCGCACGGGCGTTGTCCGCCGTCAGCCTGTTTTTCTCGCGAAGCTGCGGAATAAGATTTCCGGGACGTTCGATAGGTCCTGCGACGAGCTGAGGGAAGAACGTGACGAAAAGACAGTAAAGCGCAAAGTCCTTTTCAACCTTTTCCGTGCCTCTGTAAACGTCTATCGCGTAGGAAAGCGTCTGGAAGGTGTAGAACGAAATGCCCACGGGCAGAACAAGGTTGAGCGTGAAATCGTATGTTCCGCCGCCTGCCGCCTGAATTGCCCATCCGAGCGTTTCCGCTATGAAATTATAATATTTGAAGAAGAAAAGCACGCCGAGGCACGCTATCAGCGTGACCACGATACACAGCTTTTTGACGGATTGCTTGTTTGTTTTATCAATTATTCTCGCGCAGAAGTACGAAACCGCTGTCGTGAACATTATAAGCACTATCAGCTTGTAGTTCCACGCAAGATAGAATATTGCGCTCATAAAGAGCAGACTTATTCTGCTCCATTTCTTCGGCAGAAGAAAATATAAAAGGAGCGTTATCGGATAAAATATAAGAAATTCCCACGAGTTGAAGGTCATCTGGCGCGTCTCCTTTCGACTATTTCAAAAAGCAGACGCACGGCAAGCGTTGCAACCACCAGCAAAAGCATATCGCAAAGGCTTCCGCCGAGAAGGAGCAGCACCACAGCCGACGCCGCCGTGAATACGGCGGAAACGAGCGCAAAAAACGCGCGTTTTTTCACAAACGCTTCAAGCACCGTAAGTCCGACCGATACCGCTATCAGTATCCACGGCAAGACCGATGTATAAATTATGTCATTTTCCGGAAACATATTTTCCCCCTTATTTCCCGAGTTTTTTGTTCAAGTCCGAAATGACGGTTTCCGTGCGCTTTGCCGCGCCTTCGAGCGTCATATGCCATGCCGAATCCGACATGTATTTGTCATCCATAAGGATGTTATGATAATCGGAGATGACCTCCGTGCCTTTGTATTTTTCCTTTACTGCGGCTGTGAATTTATCCATAAAAGCATCAAACGATTTTTCGGCGTCCTTGTCCATCGCCGCATATATCAGCAATACCTTCACGCCGCGCGACGTCATTTTCTCAATGACGGACGCCATATAGTCGTATGCGCCCTTTTCAAAGCCGGAGTGGCATCTTTCAAACGAATAGCTGTATTCGCCGTCATAGGATTTTTCCTGATGCGATCTCGGTTCGATCGCGTCGCCGTATTCGTTGTAATACGGGATTTTATAGTCCGAAGAGGAGAGCATAAATGCGTCGAACGGCTCTTCCGACGTTTTGTGCGCTCTTGCGTAGGTCGCAAAGGACGAAAAGACCTTTGTGTATTTTGAAATATCCACGCTTCTGAAAATATCGTAATGTCCGGACTGAAATTCCCACGCTCTTATATGCATCGCCGTATAGCCGAGAACGTATTCTCCGGCTTCCGGCGCCCACAGTATGATATCGTCCTTATCAAGCACGGAGGACAGATATTCAAAATATATCGTTGCCGATATGTTTGCGTTTGTGCCGAGATTGATTATAACGTATTCGTTTCCGTATTTTTCGGCTATCGCCGCGCTGTCAAAGCCGTTTATCGAGCCTGAGCCTCCGACAATGACTATAAGCTTTTTGCCTGTGGTCTTTGCCCAGATAACGCGGTCGATTTTGTTGTTTCCGTCGGTCACCGCGGCATAATGGTCGAGTGCGGCGTTTATGCGGAGATTTTTTAGCTTTCCGCAGCTTTCAAAGCTTTCGTCGGTGACGTTTGTCAGCGTATCGAAAATGACGAGCGTTTCAAGCGAGCCGCAGCCAGAGAAAGCGCCGTCTTCGATTTTTGTCACGGTTTTCGGTATAACGACGTATTCGATATCCGAGCCTGCAAACGCGCCCTTTTCTATTTTATAAACGCTTTTGCCGTCTATAACCTCGGGAATCGCTATGCTTTTGTCGCTTCCCTTGTATTTTGAAATGCTTATTTTGCCGTCGTCTGAGGTATATTCAAAATCGGAGGATGGCGATTGTTTTTTCCATATGCAGTAAAGCTCGATCGAGCTTTCGCCGTCCGGTGCGATTCTTGAACCGAGTCCTACGGCGGTGCCGCTGCCGTCGGCTTTCGTATTGTATTCGATAAGAGTATATCCGTCGCGGACAAAATAGTCCTTATCGGGAAGTGTGTTTGGACATTTATACATAACAACGGAATATTTTTGCGTGTATGTTTCTCCCCCGCCCTTTACCGTGCCGCCGTTGGCGTTATATATCACCGACACGCTGTAATTTGCATACACGGTGATATCCTCCGACGCGGTGAAGGTATACACCGTTTCCTTTGAAAGCAGGAGCGTTCCGCCGACAAGCTCCGCAAGCTTTTTTGCGGTTCGTTTTCCTGCGGCGTCGCTGACGTAGACCGCGGCGTTTTCGTTCGGGAGCGCAGATATCTGCGACCAGCCGTCAAAGGTATAGCCGGAAAACATTTTTATTTGCAGAGTTACTTCTTCCTTTGAGCCGACGCCCTTTTTTATTTTCGCCGCAACGGAGCAGTACGACGGATTGTAAACGACGGAAATATAGCTTCCGATTTTTTGCGTAATTATTTTGTTTTCTCCCGCCTCGTCCGAAGGCTCGGGCAGAACGTCGGGATTTGTTGTCGATTCGGTCGTTTTTGTATCCGCCGTTGTTTCCTTTCCGGTATTTGTGGAACAGGCGGTAACGGCAAAGAAGACTGTAAACGCCAGAAGCAGACACAGAAATTTTTTCATCATCATTTGACTCCTTTCGGAAAAAAGTGTTTCGCCTATTAAGACGACGCTTTCCCATCCGATATTTCAAAATTTCTTTGCAGAATAAAGTATAGCACAAACAAAAGCGCAATTCAACCCGCTCATATGACGAATAT
>CAVKJG010000014.1:0-3962 GCA_963656825.1 Sphaerochaetaceae bacterium | reverse complement strand
ATATTTTCCTTTGCGTTTGTAAATATCAGCCTAAAATTATTGACTTGAAGTAAAATATATGATACCATTTAATTTACCGGAATACTTATAAAAATCAACGGCGCTGCGGCGCGGCAGGAGGTAAAAATATGAAAGTAGTTCTTTTATCCGACGTAAAAGGTCAGGGAAAAAAGGATCAGGTGATAGACGTTTCCGAGGGATATGCGCGCAACTTCCTTTTTCCGAGGAAGCTCGCCATTGTTGCGGACAATAAAGTTATGAACGAAATAAAAGGCAAGGAAGAAAAAAGACTTCGCCAGATAGAGCTTGAAAAAGCGGCTGCCCTTGAAACAAAGGCAAGGCTTGAAAGCGTACAGGTAATAATAAAGGTATCGGCAGGAGAGGGCGACCGCCTTTACGGTGCGGTAACCGCAAAGGACGTAGCCGACGCGCTGCTTTCTCAGCACGGGATAGAAGTGGACAAGAGAAAAATCTCAATGGACGCGATAAAGGCTTTCGGAAGCTACACTCCTGAAATAAAGCTTTTCCCCGAAATAACGGGAAAAATAAACGTAGTGGTTACTCAGTCGGGCAAATAAAAAATCACGGAGGTGTCGGTTTTGGCGGACATTCAGAAAACAAAACCCTTTTCGGTTGAGGCGGAGCAGTCGGTTCTCGGCTCGGTGCTTATAGATCCCGAATGTATAACGGGGCTGATAGACATAATATCCGCGGCGGATTTCTATATTCCCGAGCACGGCGAGATATTCGATTCCATGTGCGAGCTTTTCAACAAGAACCGCAACATAGATATAGTGACGCTTATAAATATTCTTACCGAGCGCGGCGTTTATTCTGCGGACGAATGTAAAAAATACGTCGGCGTCATAGCGGACGTCGTTCCCTCCGCGTCAAACGTAAAGGATTATGCGCGGATAGTTCACGACAAGGCTGTCCTCCGCGCGCTCATAGACGCTTCCGAGGAGATAACGGATAACGCCTACGCCGCAAGAGGCGAGGTAAAATACATTCTTGACGATGCCGAGCAGAAGATATTCAATCTTTCGCGCACGTCGGATATAAAGAACTTTGTTTCGATAAAGGAAGCGCTCGTCGAAGCCTTCAATCAGCTTGACCGGGTGAGAAAGGATCCCGAAGCCGCCGCCGGCATAAAGACGGGCTATCCGGATCTTGACAGGTGCGTTGTCGGACTCACCCCGGGCGATATGGTCATAATAGGCGCAAGACCGGGTATGGGTAAAACCTCGTTTGCGATGAACATAGCGACAAACGTCGCAAAATCCACAAAAAAGACGGTGTGCGTGTTTTCGCTTGAAATGACGACGGCTCAGCTTGCCGCGAGAATGCTTTCGAGCGAGGCGTTCGTTGACAGCTACGCTATCCGTTCGGGAAAAATTTCAGGCTCGGATTACGATCATCTTGCAAAGGCGGCAGCCGAGCTTTCGTCGTGCGATATACAGATAGACGACACCGCGGCGATAACCGTGACGCAGATAAAAGCCAAGCTCCGCAGAATGAAAAATCTCGGACTTGTGGTAATAGATTATCTTCAGCTTATGCAGGGCGACAAAAAAGCCGAAAACCGCGTAAACGAGGTCGGCGAAATATCGAGAGGACTCAAGCTTCTTGCAAAGGATCTCGGAATTCCCGTTATCTGCTGCGCGCAGCTTTCGCGCGCGCCCACATCGAGAACGGGCGAAAACGCAAAGCCGGGACTTTCCGACCTTCGCGAATCGGGACAGATAGAGCAGGACGCCGATATAGTTATGTTTCTTCACGGCGATTACGCAAAGGCTGATTCCGCAACGACGGAGGCGGAGCTTATCATAGCGAAAAACCGTCACGGCTCGGCAGGGACGATAAAGCTCGGCTGGATAGGTCAGTACACAAAATTCGTTACAGCCGCAAGGGAAGATGTCGGCGGAAACTGATTATGAGCTATACGGAAAAAGTAATATCGCGCGCATCGGAAAGACTTAAAGCCGTCGAAGGAAAAACGGTTGTCGGCTTTTCCGGCGGAGCGGATTCGACGGTGCTTGTGACCGTGTTGATAAAGCTGCTCGGGGCGGACAGGCTTACCGCCGTGCATGTAAATCATATGCTTCGCGGCGACGACGCGGACGCGGACGAGAGCTTCTGCCGTGAATTTGCAAAGGCTCACGGCGTGGAATTTGTTTGCCGCAGGATAGACGTCCGCGCGATGTGCGGCGACAGCGCTGTCGAAGAAACGGCAAGAAACGCACGGTACGATGCGCTTTCCTCGGAAGCGGAGCTGGCGGGCGCAAAATATATAGCGCTTGCACATACGGCAAGCGACAACACGGAAACCGTGATTTTCAATCTTTGCAGGGGAAGCGGCACGGCGGGAATGAGAGGAATTCCTTTTTCGCGTCCGTGCGGAAAAGCGACGATAATCAGACCGCTTATCGACTGCACAAGAGAGGATATAGAAGGCTTTGCCCGTGAAAACGGACTGTCGTTTGTTACGGACAAAACAAATTTCGATACGCATTATACGCGCAATTTTATCCGCGCGAATATCGTGCCGGAGCTGAAAAAAATATTTCCGCAAACCGAAAAAGCCATAGGAAATATGAATTTTTCCGCCGCGCTCGATTATGATTTCATCACGCGCGAGGCAAAAAAGCTGCTTGAAAAAGCAAAAGACGGAAAAATGCCGGTGTCTTTGCTTGCGGAGTGCCATCCGGCGCTTGCCTTAAGAGCCGTTTCGCTGCTTTCGCCCGTAACGCTTGACTTTGAACATCAGCAGAAAATTCTTGCGATGATAAATTCGCGCGGCAGCGGAAAAATATCCGTTCCCGAGGGGAAATATGCCGAAAGCGACGGAAAAAGCTTTTTCTTTTCGGACGGAGAAAACGACATCCGCCCCGAATATGAAATGACGCTTTCAAAAGGACTTAATTTTTCCCGTTACGGCTTTTGCATAGCGGTGGGCGACGGTTGCGTTGCGCCCGAGGGCTATGTGCTTGTGGGTGAGGGCTATGCGCCGTCAAAAGCAAAGCTTACGGCGAGAAGCCGCAGAGCGTCGGATAAATACCGCTTCTGGAGGATGACGCGCACGCTGAAAAAAATGACGGGCAGTCTTGACGCGGAGGCGAAAAAATACAGGCCGGTCATATGCGCCGACGAAAAGGTCATATGGCTTCCGGGCTTTCCGAGCGAGGAAATCGCCGGAGAGGAAAAGATAAAAATAAAATATTACAAAGCAGATAAATGAGGTAAAGCAATATGCAGAACGATTTTTCACAGATACTTGTGACAGAGGAGGATATAGATAAAACGGTGCGCCGCATGGCAGAGGAGATAAGCCGCGATTACAAGGGTAAAAACCTTGTGCTTCTGGGAATTCTCAAGGGCTCGGTGGTTTTTATGGGCGATCTTATGAAAAGACTTTCCGTCCCAGTGCAGATAGATTTTATGAAGGTTTCGTCATACGGCGGCGGAACGGTATCGTCCGGACACGTTGACATTATTCTCGATATAAGAAGAAAGGATCTTGCCGATTGCGATATCCTTATCGTTGAAGATATAATAGACTCGGGAAGAACGCTTTCGTATCTTGCCAAGTATCTGCGCGATAAAGGCGCAAGAAGCGTGAAGACCTGCACAATGCTTGATAAACCGTCGCGCCGCGAGGTCGAATTTGTTCCCGATTATGTGGGTAAGCAGATACCCGATGAATTTGTCGTCGGCTACGGGCTCGATTACAACGAAATGTACAGAGCGCTTCCTTATGTCGCAATACTGAAAAGAGAAGTATATGAAAAATGACAAAATCCCCGCGTGAGCGGGGATTTTGTCATTTTTGCTTTTCAGAGAAGGCTTTATAAAATCTGCATATCATTCCCGATAACCGAAGCAGCTTTTGGTTTTTGCCCTCTCCGTCGCACTTCGTGCGCCACCTCTCCCAGAGTGAGAGGCTTGTCTATAATTTGAGGCTC
>CAVKJG010000013.1:0-42456 GCA_963656825.1 Sphaerochaetaceae bacterium | reverse complement strand
GGAAAGGATTTTATAAATGGCACTTGTAACAACAAAGGAAATGTTCAAAAAGGCTTATGCCGGCGGATATGCCGTAGGCGCCTTCAACATCAACAATATGGAGATAATTCAGGCTATAACCGAGGCTGCCGCCGAAGAAAAATCGCCCGTTATTCTTCAGGTATCTGCAGGCGAAAGAAAGTATGCAAAGCCCGCATATCTTATGGCTCTTGCACAGGCAGCGGTTGAAGATACAGGCGTTGATTTCGCTCTTCACCTCGATCACGGCGCGGATTTCGATATCTGCAAATCCTGCATTGACGGCGGCTTTACCTCCGTTATGATAGACGGCTCAAAATATTCTTTTGAAGAAAATATCGCTCTTACAAAAAAGGTTGTTGATTATGCTCACGCTCACGGCGTGGTTGTCGAGGGCGAAATCGGCAAGCTTGCGGGAATCGAAGACGACGTTCACGTCGCAGCTGAGGATTCCTCCTATACACGTCCCGAGGAAGTTGAAGAATTCGTTTCGCGTACCGGCGTTGACTCTCTCGCTATCGCTATCGGCACTTCTCACGGCGCATATAAGTTCACACCCGCACAGTGCACGCGCAATGCGGACGGCATCCTTGTTCCGCCTCCGCTCCGTTTCGATATTCTCGAAGAAATCGAAAAAAGACTTCCCGAATTCCCGATTGTTCTTCACGGCGCTTCCAGCGTCGCTCAGGACTGCGTAAAGGAAATCAATTCTCTCGGCGGTCATATGCCCGACGCTATCGGCATTCCCGAGGACGAGCTCCGTCAGGCTGCAAAGATGGCTGTCTGCAAGATCAATATCGACTCCGATATCCGTCTTGCAATGACGGCAGGCATCCGCAGAGTGCTTGCAAATCAGCCCGAGGTATTCGACCCCAGAACCTATCTTTCCGTAGGCAGAGACGAAGTAAAGAAGATGGTCAAGCACAAGATAGTCGATGTTCTCGGCTCGAATGGCAAAGCGTAAACAAACACGTAAAAGCGGCGGAAGCAAAATTTGCTTTCGCCGTTTTATCATCGGAACGCCCGTCAACATTTTTATTGACATCGCCGCACAAAGATTATATAATTATTATAAGAAAATTTTTCGGGCAAAGGAGGAATACCGGCATGGGTGAAATCAACTGGACGACGCCGCAAAGAAATGCGATAGAAGCAGACGGTATTTCTCTTGCCGTGAGCGCCGCCGCCGGAAGCGGAAAAACCGCCGTTCTCACAAGGCGCATAGCCGAGCGCGTATGCTCGGGAAAGGCGGACATCTCGCGCATGCTCGTCGTGACCTTTACGCGCGCCGCCGCGGCAGAGCTTGTATCGAGAACGGAAAAGGCGCTCAGTGACGAAAGCGTAAAAAATCCGTCCGACAAGCGGCTTATCCGACAGATGCTGCTTCTTCCGTCCGCAAAAATAAGCACGATAGACGGTTTTTGTCTTGACCTTATCCGCGAAAACTTTCAGGATACGGGGATATCGGGCTTCGGCGTGCTTGACGCCGACGCCGAAAAAATAATGAAGCTCGATATAGCGGACGAGCTTATCTCCGATTATTTTGACGGAAACGTTTCAAAGGAAAACGAAATATCCGACTTTCCGAAATTTTCGGATACGCTCGGCTCGCCGTCGTCGGACAGCGCCCTTGCGCCCGCAGTGGTAAAGCTTCACGATTTTTATTCCGGCTGTGTAAACAGAGAAAAAGCGATTAAAAATCCGCCCGAAAACACGGAATTTCATCTTTCCTTCTGGGGAAAAGCAATATACGGTATCGCCGCGGAACTTGTCGGATATTATATGCGCTTTTTCGATACCGCGCTGAAAACCATCCGCGCAAGCGAAGGCGCTTCGGGCTGGGAAGCCGCCTTTGAAGCCGACTATGGCCTGTGCAGAGTTCTCTACAACAAGCTTTTTTTAAGCGCGCCGTATGAGGACATAAAAGAATATCTTTCCGATTTTGAATCGCACCTTCTAAAATGCGGACAGGTAAAGGCGCAGTTCAAAACTCCGGAGCTTGAATATTTCAAAAGCATCCGCGGCAAATTCAAAAAGGAGCTTGCTGAGCTTCGCAAAAACTATTTTTCCTGCACGGACGACGCGCTGAAAAAGGCAATCTCCGGAACGGAAAGCATTCAGAGCGACCTTATAAAATTTTTCAGAGAATACGACCGTCGCCTTTCGGACGAAAAAAAGCGGCGGCATATGCTCGGCTTTTCGGATATCGAACGCATTGCGCTCAATCTGCTGTACGACGCCGAAAACGACCGCCCCACAGCCGCGGCAAAAGAAATATCGTCGCGCTTCGACGAGGTTTACATAGACGAATATCAGGACACAAACGAGCTTCAGAACAAGATATTCACGCTTATCGCAAGGGAGGACAACCTCTTCACCGTGGGCGACATAAAGCAGAGCATTTACGATTTCCGCGGCGCCGAGCCTTCGATATTCACATCGCAGCTTGAAAGCCGTAAAAAATACGGAAAGCAACAGGGCGATAAAGCCGCAAAGCTTTTCCTTTCGGAAAATTTCCGTTCGGCAGATAAAGTGATAAACCTTACAAACGCCGTTTTTTCGACGATTATGAATACGGACGGCAAAATTTTATACGGCAAGGACGAAAAGCTTGTCTGCGGAAAAACGGAGCTGTCAGCCCCTCTTCCCGAAATGTATATAGTGTGTAAGTCCGATGAAAAGCCCTTGCTTACGGAAGCTTCCGTCACAGCCGAAAAAATATCGGCACTGATTTCGTCCGGAGAGGCGAAAGCCGGCGATATCGCCGTGCTTATTCCCACGGGAGCGTGCGCCTCGGACATAGCCGCCGAGCTGGAAAAGCGCGGCGTTCCCTGCAGCAACAAAGCGGCAAAGGAATTTTTCAGAAGTCCCGAGGTGCTGCTCGCGCTCTCGCTTCTCAATACGATAGACAATCCCTCGCGCGACGTTTATCTTGCCGCGACTCTCAAAAGTCCGCTCTACGGCGTGACCCTTGACGAGCTGATATATATAAGACGGTACAAAAAAACAGGCTCGCTTTACTCCGCGCTGAAAGCATTTACAAAGGAAACGGGCTTTGCAAAGGGCAAAAGATTTCTCTCCGACCACGAGCAGTTCCGCAGTCGTGCCAAAATATGCACCTGCGGGGAGCTTGTCCGCGAGGTTTATTCAAAAACCAAAATCATGGCTCTGTGCGGAGGCGACAAGGCAAGCGTAAGCGCAAATCTGCGACGACTTTACGACTATGCGCGCAGCTTTGAAAGCGGAGGCAGCCGCGGACTTTATGCGTTCATATCGTTTATCGACGAGCTTATAGACACCGACTCAAAGGTCGATATGTCGGGTTTCGGCGGAGGAGCGGACGCCGTAAGGATAATGACCGTCCACGGCTCGAAGGGTCTTGAATTCGACACGGTGTTCTTCTGCGATACGGCGCATGGCTTCAACCGCGACTCATCAAAGGCAAACGCCGCAGCTGTCCGCGGAATGCCGCTCGCGCCGAAAATATACGAGGACGCAAAGCGTATCGACACTCCTATGCGCCGCGCGGCGACGGAAATTCAGGCGTTTCGCCAGAGCGAAGAAAAATGCAGACTGCTTTACGTTGCGCTCACGCGCGCAAAGCGACGTCTTGTGATAACCGGCAGCTGCGACGAAAAAAACGCCAAAAAATACGATTTTACGGATTCTTCCTCGGAATGTAATCTCCGCAGAAGTGTTTTCTCCTCGTATGCGAGAAAAAAATGCAATTCAATGCTCGATCTGCTCTGCACGGGACTTTCGGCAAATCCCGGGCTTTGTTCGATTGACTTTATAACAGACCTTGACAAATCGGAAAAACCGCAGACAAAGACAGAAGAAAAAAACGCCGGCACATATGCCGAAGGACGTTATCTCGCCGAGAAAAGACTTGATTTTGTCTATCCGCACGAGCTTCTGAGCAAAATACCCTCAAAGCTTTCGGTTTCAAGGCTGTTCCCCGATGTTCTCGACGAAAAGGACGACTCGGCGGCAATGGATTCCGCACCCGCTTTGTCCGAGCCTGCCGTTCCCGTTTTTATCGCGGGAGAAAGCGACAGCGGCGCTTCGCGCGGCACGGCGATGCATACGTTTATGCAGTTCTTTGATTTCGGCTATGTCGATAAATTCGGCGTAAGAGCCGAGATAAAGCGGCTTACCGAAAACAAATTCCTGTTTTCCGGCGACAGCGAAAAGCTGAACGTGCGAAAGCTCGAAAGGTTCTTTTCATCGCCTCTGGCAGCTCTTATGCGCGATGCCGAGACGCTTTACAGAGAAAAACGCTTTATAATTTTTTATCCTGCCGAAAGCTTTTCACAGGACGAAAAAACAAAAGAGGCGCTGAAAGGCGAACGTCTTATGGTTCAGGGCGTTATCGACTGCGCGGCGAAAACCAAAAGCGGAGAGCTGATACTCATAGACTACAAAACGGATTTCTTCCCTGCCGGAACGGAAGCGGACGAAATAAAAAAAGCGCTTAAAGAGCGCCACAGCCGTCAGCTCGGCTATTACAGGTACGCCTGCCGCGAGCTTTTCGGAAAGCTTCCCGATCACACATATATATACTCTTTTGCGCTCGACGGAACGGTCGAAATATGAAAGGAAACAAAATGAAAAAAGAAAAGAAATTCAACGTTGCCTATCTTACGGCGCTTGTGCCGCTGATATCGACGGCGATATATATCGCGCTGCTTTTGCTGCCGGACAAGTTCATAAAGCTCGGTCCTGTACCGATATGGAGCCCGATAGGTCAGCAGAACGTAAGCGAGCTTTCCGTGCTCAGCGCTCTTATAGTTGCCGGCGCGCTGTACGCGTGGGGAGCCTGCGGAGCTTTTGCCGCAAGGCATCGCGCGGGAATGTTCAGCGTAACGCTCGCGGCGCACGCAATACCCTTGATATCGCTTGTCGCATATACGGTGCTCAAGCTTGTCACCGCTTTCGGCGGAGGCGACGCGGCGGGAGATTTTGCCGTCGTATTTGCGCTGGGCTTCGGCGTATTCAATATAGTCGGCAGCGTTATTTATCAGGTAGTGGCTGTAAACGTTATGGAAGCGGTTGTCGATACCGTCGTAATGCTCGGAGCGTTTATAATAGGCTATTCCATAGGAACGGAAAAAAAGAAAAGTAAATAATCCGGCACGTTTCGACAGTAGCCTCATAGAATAATATCAGACGGGGGAAATACTTAAAAGCAACCTGTCGCACAGGATTATTATTCATATTTGCCGCACGCAAAGCGGCGAAGGGAGGATATTTTATGAACAACTGTCTTTGCAATCTTTTTGATGGCAACAACACATGTCTGTGGGTTATTGTCATAGCTTGCGTGGTTCTCTGCTGCTGCAACAGATGACGGGATAAATTACGGTCCCCGCGCAGGCGGGGATCGTTTTGCATATCGGCTTTGCCGAGGAAAAATAAAAAAGACGTAAAAAAACAAGGAGGTACACCCAATGTCAGAGCAGACTCTCGATCCTAAAATTTTAGGCGAAGTGATTTGCGAGTATCGTAAAAAGAAGAATATGTCAATGGAAGTTCTGAGCGGCTTTGCCGCAGTGGGCAGACAGCAGATAGTCCAGATCGAACGCGGATTGAGGACGCCTTCAAAGGCGACCTTAAAATTCATCTGCTCCGCACTTGACGTAAAAATGAGCGTTTTGACGGAAGAAGTCGAGCGCCGTATGAACGAAAACAAACCGGAGCAATAATTTTTTCAAAGCAAAACGGCAAAAGCGCTGAAAACGCTTTTGCCGTTTTTGTTTTTTTAGCAATTAAATTTTTTCAAATTCGTCCACCGAAAGCGTGAACATTACAGCGCCGCCGATTTTCACTTTTTCTTCAACGGAATGATTGAGCATGCCGCGTCCGAGCGCTTCGACGGAAGGATTTATCTTTTCGCGCGTCACGCAGTATTTTTTCAGTATTTCTTTAAGCTCGGGCAGTCGTTCCTTTTCCGTGCCGATAAGCAATGTTGTGTTTCCGACCATGAGAAATCCGCCCGTCGTCGAAAGCTGAGTCACAAAAAAGTCTCTTCCCGTCAGCGCCGTTATGGCTGTTCTGCTGTCGTCGTTGTTGATCACCGCAATTACAAGTTTCATTTTTTTCCTCCTACATATCGAATTTCAAAAGATTCAGGCTGTCCTTGTCAAGCTTGTGTACATCCTCTATCTCATAACGGTTGTCGTTTGAGTCGCGGACAAGTATTCTACCGTCATACAGCGTTTTTATGTCTATGCTTGTGTTGAGTATCGAAAAGCTGTGCTTGCCTCTGTCTGTATCCACCGTCCATGTTATGTTGCCGTACTTTTCCACTCTGGAAAGTATTTTCTTTATCTTCGGAACGATATAATACGATTCAAGGCATTTTTTTACCGCCTCCGCGGAATCGGGCATAAGATGGTCAAGATCGCGGATTATCGCAACCTCTTTTCCGTTTTCATCCGTAAGAGCTATGTATTTTGTAATACCGGACACGGGAAAAAGTCTTATAGGCTCAAGATTTTCAAAGCATTTGCCGTCATACATTTCAAGCCTGACAAGAGTATTTGCGGTTCTTGTTATGCGGGCTTCGTCGCCGCTGATAAAAAATCCTATCATCTTTATCCTTCCTCTCCGTTATTCAAAATGTTCTCTTTCTTTATCAAGCTTTACGCTCTCCGCCATGGACTGTATCTTTACAAGCTTATAATACTTGCCCTTCTTTGCCATAAGCTCGTCGGGCGTGCCGAATTCAAGCACGCGCCCCTTGTCTATGACAACTATCTTGTCAGCTTGCTTGAGCGTTGAAAGCCTGTGAGCTATCATCAGCGTCGTTCTTCCTTTTACAAGATTGTTTATCGCGTCCTGAATAAGCTTTTCGGTTTCGGAGTCCACGGCGCTCGTCGCCTCGTCGAAAATAAGCACGGCGGGATTATTCAGTATCGCTCTTGCGATTGATATTCTCTGTCTTTCGCCGCCGGAAAGTCCGACGCCGCGCTCACCGAGCACCGTGTCGTATGCGTCCGGATGGCGAAGTATAAATTCGTGAGCGTTTGCTATATCCGCAGCCTTAAGCACTTCTTCTATGCCTGCGTCGGGCTTGCCGTAGGCTATGTTGTTGAATATCGTATCGGAAAACATCATCGCTTCCTGCTGAACATATCCTATCTTCGAACGGAACCAGCTCATATCAATTGATTTTATATCTCTTCCGTCGAGCAGTATCTGCCCGTCGTAATTGTCATAAAACCGCAGGAAAAGGTTTACAAGCGTCGTTTTGCCCGCGCCCGTCGTGCCGACAATGCCGACCGCCTCTCCCGGCTCTATTGTAAGGTTTATATCGGAAAGCACGTTTTTCGTTTTGTCAAAGGAAAAGCTTACGTGGCGGAATTCGACCTTGCCGTTTATGCGCTCGGGCATATTGCCCTTGCCGTCGTTGCGCTCCGGCTCCGCGTCGAGAATATCCATAACGCGTTCAGCCGACGTAAGCGCGCTCTGATACGAATCGTTGAGTCCCGCAAAAAAGTTTACCGGACCATAGAACATTGAAGTATACGATATGAACGATACAAGAAGACCGAGCGATATTCCGCTTTTGCCTTCGATGACCTCAAGTCCGCCGATGTTCCATATTATAAGCGAGCCGCAGACAACGACAAACGATACAGCCGAGGTGAAAATGCTTGACATTTTTCCGGCTCTGACGCTGACCTTCAGCCATTCGCGGTTTTGTTTTTCAAGCCTCTGGGAAGCGCGCTTTTCTCCCGAAAAGGATTTTACTACTCTTATACACGGTATCGAATCCGTAAGAACGGAGGAGACAGCCGTCCATTTGCGCCAAATGCGGCGGTAAAACGGACGTATCTTCTGTCCGAACCTTTTTGACGCATATACCACAAACGGTACGGGAATAAGCGAAAGAAGCGAAAGCTTCCAGTTCATCGTTATCATTATTATAATAATGCCGACAAGCAGAAACAGCTGAGTGATAACCTCCTGCGTTATACGGAGTATAAACGTCTGAAGGTTGCTTGTGTCGTTGCTTATACGGTTTATTACAGAGCCTGTCGAGGTTTTATCGTAAAACTTCATAGGCAGATGCTGCGCCTTTTCAAAAACGTCGTTTCGCAGGTCGGCAACTATGCTGTCGCCCGCACGACGCAAAAGCGCACCTCTTATCGCGCCTATCAGATACTGCATAAGATACGTTCCGAACAGGAACGCAACTATAATATACAGCATTTTTTTATTTTTATTCGGAATGATGTCGTCAACCAGCATTTTTGTCACATAAGGCGGGACAAGGCTCAGCGCCGTTATAACGACGGACATTATCACCGAAAGGATTATCGTCTTCATTTCGGGCTTTACATACTTCGCAAGCTTTGAAACAAGCCTTCCCTTTGACGCGCAGTTAAGGCAGTCCGCGCCCGGACGGACAAGCTTTCTTCCGCATTTGGGGCAAACGGTGCAAAAGCTGTGATAAGCTATTTCAACACCTTCGATAGCTTCGTCCGTCGGTATTCCGGCTAAAAGCTTATCTGTAAAAAGCGCCGCCGCATTGAAAAGCGCCGTTACCGCATATGTGGCTCTTGCAAGCTCCGCCTTTTTGCCGTTTTTCATCATCGCAAGCAGAAAAGCGTTCCCGTACATACGCTTTATCGAAAGTCCGTCGATTTCGTCATACGAAACCGACAGCGATTCGATACCGCCCTCGCCGTCCTGCCAGACAGAGATAATCTTTTTATCCGTGAATTCCACAACGGAATCTCTGTAGTTTCCGTCGGGAGAAAGGTCGGTCACAATTCTGAAAAGCTCGCGCTCTCCTTCGGCAAGCTTTTCGGTAAGCGAGGTCAGAAGCTTTTCGTCGCCCGATTTTTTATTTTCCAACGGTAAGATAAAATCCATATAAGGTTCCTCTCTTTTTCGTTTCCGTTTTTAATAAATTCACTGTATCATATCACGGCAAAATCGCTTTGTCAACATCAAACGGGGCATTTTGCATATAAAAATGCTCCGGCAATATTTTCGCCGGAGCATTTTTTCAACAGATTATTCTTTTACTTCCGTTTCGTACATGTTTTTAAGATCGACAAGATGACGATACTTCTCTTTTGCAAGCTCGCTCGCCTCGGCAAAGAGCTTCTCCGCTCTTTCGGGGAATGCCTGAACAAGTCTGCTGTAACGCGTTTCGCTCTTGATGAACTCAATGTAGTCGGTTGTAGGCTCTTTGGAGTCTATCGTAAGAGGATTCTTGCCCTCGGCAACGTTTGCGGGATTGAAGCGGAACATCTGCCAATAGCCTGCGTCAACAGCCTTCTTCATTTCGGACTGGCAGTTGCTCATGCCGCCCTTGAGGCCGTGCATTTCGCAGGGAGCGTAACCGATGATGAGCGAAGGACCATTGTAAGCTTCGGCTTCCGAAATAGCCTTTACAGTCTGGTTCATATCCGCGCCCATAGCAACCTGTGCAACGTAAACATAGCCGTAGCTCATAGCTATTTCCGCAAGATTCTTTTTCTTTATAGCCTTGCCGGCTGCCGCGAACTGCGCAACCTGACCTACCTGACTTGCCTTCGATGCCTGACCGCCGGTGTTGGAGTAAACCTCGGTATCGAATACCATAACGTTTACGTTTTCGCCGGAAGCAAGAACATGGTCAAGACCGCCGAAGCCTATATCGTAAGCCCAGCCGTCTCCGCCGAAGATCCATACGGACTTCTTTGCGAGCATATCGGCGCTTTCGATAACCTCTCTTGCGAGGGTGCAGGCTTCGCACGGACATTTCTTTCCGTTTGCAAGCCAAGCCTCTTCCCACTGCGTTCCCGTAAGATCGGGATCTACAGCTTCCTTGCAGGCTGCGACAAGCTTCTTGCCTGCTTCTGCGGATTCGTCGGTATCCATCTTTTCAAGCCATTGTGCGCCTGCCGCCTTGATATCGGCGTCGCAGTATTCAACGGCGATAAGCGCCTTTACAACGTCTGCAAGGTGTGCGCGACGATGCTTGACTGCTGTGAGCATACCGAGACCGTGCTCTGCGTTATCTTCAAAGAGAGAGTTTGCCCATGCCGGACCGTGGCCGCTCTCGTTGTTTACCGTGTAAGGCGTTGAAGGAGCTGAACCGCCCCAGATGGAAGAACAACCCGTAGCGTTGGAGATATACATCTTCTCGCCGAAGAGCTGTGTGATAAGACGTGCATAGGTTGTTTCGGCACAGCCTGCGCAAGAGCCCGAGAACTGGAGCAGCGGCTGATTGAACTGACTTCCCTTGACCGTTGTGTCGGCAAAAGGAGTGGCTTTCTTTGTTACGTTGTTTACTGCGTAATCGAAAGCGGGCTGCTGATCGAGCTGAGTTTCGGTAAGAACCATTTCAAGCGCTCTCTTCTCAGGCTTTGTGGGACATACGTTCACGCAGAGCGAGCAGCCCATACAGTCGAGAGGAGAAACGGCGATTGTGAATTTATAATCTTCACAGCCCTTGCCCATCATCTTAGCCGTGAACTTTGTGCAGGCGGGAGCTTTTGCGGCTTCGTCCGTGCTCATAGCGAAGGGACGGATAGCGGCGTGAGGACATACATAAGAGCACTGGTTGCACTGAATACAGTTTTCGGCGTGCCATACGGGAACCTTAACCGCAACGCCGCGCTTGTCGTAAGCGGACGCGCCCTGCGGATATGTGCCGTCTGCACAGTCCCTGAACGCGGAAACGGGGAGAGAGTCGCCCTTCATTGCGTTTACGGGACGCGCGATCTTGTTTACAAAGTCTACAAGGTCTGCTCTGTTGCCCTGCGCGGGAGCTTTTGCGGCTTCCTTTTCAGCCGTCTTCCAGCTGTCGGGAACGTTTACCTTTACAGCCGCGCCCGCACCTGCGTCGATAGCTGCATAGTTGAGGTTTACAATGGCTTCGCCCTTCTTTGAGTAGGACTTGTATGCCATCTTTTTCATATATTCGATAGCTTCCTCTGCGGGAAGAACCTTTGCAAGAGAGAAGAATGCGGACTGAAGAACGGTGTTCTTGACCTTGACGTTACCGAGCTTCATAGCCGTGCCGGTAGCGTCGATAACGTAGAAGTTTACGTTGTTGTTTGCGATATAGGACTTAACGGAGCCGGGAAGCTTTTCGTTAAGCTCGGCTTCTGTCCAAGGGCAGTCAAGAAGGAATACGCCGCCCGGCTTTACGTCGGACACCATATCGTACTGCTCAAGATAAGCGTGATTGTGGCAGGCAACAAAGTCAGCCTTTGTTATATAGTACGGACTCTTTATGGGAGTATCGCCGAAGCGGAGGTGAGAAACCGTAAAGCCGCCGGTCTTTTTTGAGTCGTACTGGAAGTATGCCTGAATGTATTTGTCGGTGTGGTCGCCGATAATCTTTATCGAGTTCTTGTTTGCACCGACCGTGCCGTCGCCGCCGAGTCCCCAGAACTTGCATGCGATAGTGCCTGCGGGAGCCGTGTCGGGAGCGGGCTTCTCTTCAAGAGAAAGTCCCGTAACGTCGTCGGTGATGCCGATTGTAAAGCCGTTTTTGGGAGCGTCTTTGGCGAGATTTTCATAAACCGCAAAGATAGATGCGGGAGGCGTATCCTTTGAGCCGAGTCCGTAACGTCCGCCGACAACCTTTACAGTCTTTCCTGCCTGAGCAAGGGCTGTAACAACGTCAAGATAAAGCGGCTCGCCGAGAGAGCCGGGCTCTTTTGTTCTGTCGAGAACGGCAATCTTCTTGCACGTTTCGGGGATAGCCGCAATGAGCTTGTCCGCACGGAAAGGACGGTAAAGACGAACCTTTACAAGACCTACCTTTTCGCCGTGAGCGTTCATATAGTCTATAACTTCCTCGGCAACGTCGCACACGGAGCCCATAGCTATGATAACTCTGTCAGCGTCCGGAGCGCCGTAGTAGTTGAAGAGCTGATAATTTGTACCGAGCTTTTCGTTTACCTTGCCCATATATTCTTCAACAATGGCGGGGAGAGCGTTGTAATATTCGTTGCAGGCTTCTCTGTGCTGGAAGAATATATCGCCGTTTTCAGCCGAGCCGCGGAGAACGGGATGCTCGGGGTTGAGAGCGCGTGCGCGGAATGCCGCAAGCGCGTCCTTGTCTATCATTGATTTGAGATCGTCATAATCCCATGCTTCGATCTTCTGAATTTCGTGAGAAGTTCTGAAGCCGTCGAAGAAGTTGATGAACGGTACTCTGCCCTTGATTGTGGAAAGGTGAGCGACCGCGCCGAGATCCATTATTTCCTGAGGGTTGGATTCGGCGAGCATTGCAAAGCCTGTCTGACGGCACGCATACACGTCGGAGTGATCTCCGAAAATGTTGAGCGCGTGAGAAGCAACGCAACGCGCGGAAACATGGATAACGCAGGGGAGAAGCTCTCCGGCGATCTTGTACATGTTGGGAATCATAAGGAGAAGTCCCTGTGAAGCCGTGTAGGTCGTTGTGAGAGCGCCTGCCGCAAGCGAGCCGTGTACTGCGCCGGCAGCGCCCGCCTCGGACTGCATTTCAACAACCTTTACCTTGTCTCCAAAAATGTTTTTGAGTCCGCCCGCAGACCATGTGTCCGTGTTTTCAGCCATAGGGCTTGAGGGCGTGATGGGATAGATTGCGGCAACCTCCGTAAACGCATACGAAACGTGTGCGGCAGCGGTGTTACCGTCCATGGAAATCATTTTTCTTGCCATGTTTTTTCCTCCGTTTTTTATTTGCATATAATAAAAATTATATATATTTCGCATTAGCTATTATAATAGCACGTTTGTTTTGAAAAGTAAACAAATTTATTGTAAAAAATATTCTTAAAATAAATTTTTTGTTTTTCATCTGGTTGACGCAAGGTACGCGTCGATAACAATAAGCGCGCAAAGCGCCATAAGCGTGTCGCTGTCGCGCATCACGCGCAGACGGTAGGCGTCGCCGAAGGTAAACCACTCCTTTGATACCGTTGCGACTACGCCGTCTTCATCTGTGATTTCGTATTCGTGGCTCATAAATTCGCCGTCTATACTCCAGCCGAGCTCATCCACCGTATAAACCGGACGGAAAAACGTCAGTTTTTTCGCTACCGTCACGTCCCTGCCGTCTGCCGAAACGTCATATTTTGCGGGCACGGAGAAAAGCCTTTTCGATATCACCGCCGTTTCGTTTCCGCCGGCGTCGCTTATATGAAACGTTTTCGGCACGGAAAACGCCTCGCCTCTGACATAAAAGCGCTCGCTTCCGTCCCCGCCGTAAACGGTGAATTTTTCGCCTATCGTGAAAACGCGCTGTTTTATATAAAGATCTGTCATATTTTCATCCTTTCGGTTTTGCGGGATTTACATACGCCGTGTAATAATCGGTATAAAGAACGTGCCCGGGCGCAGAGCCCGACGGTTTTTTCACGAACTTTGCTCTCGTGTAATCGACGGCGACGTTTGATGAGGCTCTTTCGTCGGAAAAATATGCCGCCGCCGCGGCAGCCTCGGTAAAATCCTTTGCGTCGGGATCTTCGTCCGCTTCGCAGCGCATTATAACGTGCGATCCCGCGCCGCCCTTTACGTGAAACCACCAGTCGCTCTTTTCGGCAAGCTTTGTGGAAAGAAAATCGTTCTGGGTGTTGTTTTTGCCGCAGATTATCTCCCTGCCGAGCGAGGTGTGAAAATACATCGGCTCGGTTTTTTTCGGCTTCTGTCCTTTTGCCTGCGCAGGACGGCGCAGATATCCCGTTTTCATCAGCTCTTCTCTTATTTCGGAAACGTCGGCGGCACATTCGCAAAGCGAAAGCGACGCTTCGACCGTTTTCAGATATTCAAGCTCGGCACGCGCCTTTTCCGCCTGCTCGGAGGCGATTGTCTTTGCGGTTTTCAGCTTGTTGTATTTTTTATAATATTTTGCGGCGTTCTGCGACGCCGTAAGCTTTTCGTCGAGCGGAATTTTTACCTTTTCCGGAGGATCGGAATAGTAATTTTCAACCTCCGCAAGCTTTGCTTTGCCCGAAAGCCTGTAAAGCGATCCCGTTATAAGCTCGCCCCACAGCCTGAATTTATCCGCGTCCCCGCACTCCGCAAGTTCTTCGGAAAGAACGTCAAGCTTTTTTGTAAGACGTTTTTTTGCCGTCTGCAAAAGCGCTTCCGTCGCGCCGATACGGTTTTTCAGAGCTTCGGCTTCCGCCTTTTTGCCGTAAAACGCCGACAGAAGCTCCGAAAAGCTTTCGTATCTTTTGCCCACTCCCGACAGATACGTTATCTCCGTATACGAAAATTCCTCCGGCTCGCCGCCGTTTCCCAGCACCATATAAGGCACGAAGCTTCCGCTTTTCACGTTCTCCGTCAGCGCGGAAAACGCACGGTAAAATCTTTCGGAATCCGTTTCGGATACGCTTTTGCCGGAAGCGCCCGCTCTGTGAACAAGCTCGCGCGCAACAACGGGCGAAAAGCCGAGATAGGTATCGATAAAAAATCTGTCCGCGTCCTTTTCTTTCGGATAGTTTTCATACCGCGAAACAAAGCCTTCATGGGTTTCGCCCAGCGGATTTTGCTTTTCCTGCGGAGGCGGAGCCTCGTAAAGCATTCCGGGCAGCACCTGACGCACGCGGCTTGTCGTAAAATCTACGGGCTTTGTCACGCCGAGGATTTTCATTTTTCCGCCGTCGTCGCCGGCAAAAACAATGTTGCTGTACTTACCCATTATCTCCGCTATGATATATCTTCTGCACTCAAAGCCGAGCTCGTCGTGACAGGAAAAGCTTATTTTTATCGCGCGCTCGAAGCCGACCGTGCCGACTTCTTCTATCTGCGCGCCCGAAAGATGCTTTCGCAAAAGCATACACAGCATCGGCGGCGCAGCCGGATTTTCCGCCTGAGAATCGGTAAAGCACACCCTTGCGGACGAGGGTGACGCCGAAATTATCAGCTTTTTCGTTTCCCTGCCCACGCGGCAGAAAAGCAGTATTTCCTCCTTTGACGGCTGATAGACCTTCTCCACCCTTACTCCGCGCAGGGCGGCGTCAAGCTCGTGCGCGACAGCCGTCGCAAATATAACGTCAAACGCCATTTTGTCCTCTTTCATCAAAAACGAATCGGGAAAGTTTCCTCCCCCGATCTGTTTGATTTTTTATTTGTTTTCTTCCGTATCGTCGGAATTTTCAACCGCAGTCTCTTCCGTTTCGACAGCCGTGCTGTCGGTTTCGGCAGGCTCTTCTGTCATTTCGGCAAGCGGAGCTTGTTCCTCCGAAACGTCCGGCTCGTCGGGAACGTTTTCCGTCGGGAAAATCATATCGCCGGAAACTCCGTAAGGAACATATTTCTTTCCGAGCTTGGCATAAACAAAGCGTCTTACTTTTTCAACCTTTACAAATATGATAAAGCATATCATCAGCAGTACCGAAACAACGGTAAGAATTATAGCCGCAACATAGCCCTTGGGCATATATCTGAACTCTATTTCGTGATATCCGGCAGTTGACTTTACGGCAAGGAGCGAATCGCAGACCATAAGCGTTTCGGCTTTTTCTCCGTCGATATATACGTTCCAGCCGGCGTCGTAAGGAATGGAAGTAAAGATAAGCTCCTGACCTGTGGGCTGATCTATCGTGCCTTTGAGATAATCGTTTCCGTAATCCTCTATAAGCATTTCGGCGGATGAAAGCTGATCGAATACCTCTGTCAATGCCGTGTAGTCTATATAATAGAAGAAATATTTTGACTCTTTTGAAATGTAAAGCGCGTCGTCATTGAGCCTGAGTTCAACCGTTACGGTATCGCCCTTTTTGAAATCGCCGAGCTTCATTATGCAGGAGGTTTCAAGCCCGAAATAATCCGAAACAAACGTTGCGGATTCGCTGTTCTTCTTTACATATACCTTGAAGGTCTTGCCGAAATTTGCCGCAGTGAAGTGGAAATATACCGGACCGTCCGCAGGCATTGTAAAGTCGAGCAGAGCCTTTCCGCCGTCCTGCTTTTTCTCAAAGCAGTAATAAGGGTTCTGAACCTCCTTTTCCTCGCCGTCAACCGTATATTTGTGCGTCTGATTGAAGGTCGAGCGCGTGCAGTTTTCCGAGCTCATCGAAGCGGTTATTCCCTTGAAAACCTCGCCCGAAACGCCGCTTTCGGAAAGCATTGATTTAAGAAGCCTGTCCTGATAATCTATTCCGGAAATATAAGGCGGATAGGTAAGCTCGTTCATATCGCTTATGACGTTTTCGCTTACGCCGTAGGCTACGGAAAGCGCCTTTGTGTTCTGCATTGCGTAAATGATATTGTCCGATTTGACTATCTGATAGCCCTCCTCGCCCTGAGCCGCTATTTTGAAAATGTTTCCGTCAAGCGTATCGTTCTTTGTTATAACGTATTTTATTCCGAGGAGCGCATCCGAAACGGGCGTTCCGCCGAGATATTTTGTCCAGTGCGATTCGGACGAATAGCCCATTCTCGCCATCATTCTTATAATATTTGCATTGAGAGTTGAAGTAGAATGTGAAATTCCGTTGAAGCCGTATGCCATGGGCTCGTTTACGCCGCCGTTTTTGCGGTAAACGGTGCTTTCCATACGATAAAAGCTCTTGTCGCTTTCGAGAATTTTGTCCACAACGCTCTGAATTCTCTGTACACTGCCATTATAGGAGCTGTAAATCTCCTGACCGTTTGAGTCAAGATAGTTGTTGTATTTCGTAACGCCGACCTCGTTCTGAACGCCGACAACGCTGAGAAGCGACGCCACGAACATTTCCACGCATACGACGGCAGCAAGCACGAACGCCGCAGCTTCCGTGGTTTTTTTGTCGCGGATAAATTTGAGTATCACCGTGTAAAGCGCTATGACTATTAGCGAGAACATTATACAGCCCGCGGACGAAAGCGGAACGCTCTTGTCGCCCTGCTGGAAGTTTATGTTCAGCTTCTGAATTATAAGAACGAGCGCGGCAAACGAAACTCCGGTTGCCACAATGTGAGAAAGCTTTATCTTTCCGAGTCCCTTTATGGCGTCGGCAGCCATGGTGAGTATAAAGAACGAAAAAACATAGGAATATCTGTAATTGAGCCAGTTCGGAGTTGAAAAGCCGTGCCATACAAGGTCAAGAGTATTCACGGTAAAGCTTGCGACAAGCACCGCGAGCATAGCGGTCGCCGCTATTTTCTGACGCTTGGGTATGGATTTGGAAAGGTAAAACAGCGGCAGACACATAAGCGCGAGCGCGCCGCAGTATATCATAGGTTCGCCGGCGCGGTTCACCGAATCGTAAGTGCCGGGCAAAAGCTTTATCACAAGGTCGAGATAATCAAATCTGAGCGAGAGCGAAAAGTCGGTCGAGGCAAAGCCTATCTTACCGAAGCCCAGCGAATACCACGCTCCGTAAAGCATAAACGCCGATATTCCGAGCGCAAGCGCCGTGCTGAATGCAAAACGCATAAAGGTCTTGAAGCCGACCGTGCGGAAAAATCTTTTTTCACCCTTATATATTTCGGGACGGATTGTGCAGTAATAGTAGCAGAAATAAAGGAATGTAAAAATTCCGCACATATAGCCCATGTAGTAGTTTGAAATGAATATGAGCGAAAGCGAAATTATATAAAGGACGACTTTCTTTTTGCGGACAAGCGCCTCCGTGCCGAGAATAAGAAGCGGCAGGAAAACAAGCGCGTCAAGCCACATCGGGTCTATCGTCTGAACAACGGAATAGGCGCAGAGCGCATACATCATGGAAAGCGCAAGCGTTCTCATCTGTCCGAGCCTGCGCGTCTTGTGCAGATAGATTCCAAAGTTGAGTCCCATCGTGCCTATTTTGCAAAGCTGAATGAACGTTACGGCGTCAACAATGTTCTTCTTGGGGAAGAGTGCCAGAAGCAGATTGAACGGACTGCCCATGTAATACGCCACAATTCCCATAAACTCGCCGCCGAGCGTGCGTTTCCACGAATAAAGCCAGCTTCCGCCGTGAACAAGCAGATTGCGTATTTCCTCATAGTAATAAATGTACTGCGCCTGAAAATCAAGCGTAAGTATCGAGCTGTTGCCGAACGGATGAAATTCCATACAGGCAAAAACTCCCGCCATTATAACAAACGGAAGAAGAAATGCCGCGGCAAGATATGTGTACTCGCTTGTCTTTATGCGCAGCCACATTCGCACAAAGAAATTCTTATTTTCTTTGATGGTATTCTGTTCAATGCTCATTTTTTACCTCGCAAAAACAATTTATTACATGTTAGTCGAATTCAATGCTATAAAATCTCACGGATGTACTGATATTTTACCATCAGTTTCGTAAATAATAAAGAGTATTTTTGAAAATCGACCGATTTTTTTGAATTTTTCTTTGTTTTTATATAAAATTTATGATATCATAAAGCAAAGAGAGGTGAAAATTATGTCCCTTTTCAAACGCAAAAAAACGGAGGAGAAGCTTTCCTTCAAGCTTGAAATGGCTGAAAAAATGGTTCGCAACCGATTGCGTTACGCCACCGAGCGCGACGGAGACACCGATTCCGTGATAGGAAAAAACGGCGGCTTCAACGTCCGCGACGGTCAGCTTATAGTTTCCGCGGACAACCGCGTTATCTTCCGCTGCAATATAGAAGAGATGTCTGTGTCCGAGCTTATGTCGCTCGAAGGCGTTATAATCACCGCCCCCGATATCGAAAGCGGAGGAAAAGTCCGCACCATAATCTGCTATTACGTCTATTACAGATAAATCAGAGAATAAATCCGCCGTCGACGCAGAGCGTCTGCCCCGTGATAAATGTATTTTCAAGCGATAAAAATCTTACAGCACGCGCCACATCGCAAGGCTCGCCGAGTCTTCCGAGCGGCGTTCTTTTTTTCAGCTCATCCATTGTCTGCGCGTCATAGCAGGAGTTCATATCAGTGTTTATAACGCCCGGAGCTATGCAATTTACAAGTATTTTTTCCGGAGCAAGCTCCTTTGCAAGCGATTTTGTAAGGTTTATCACAGCCGCTTTCGACGCCGAATATACGGCTTCGCCCGACGCACCGCATATTCCCCACATGGAAGAAATATTGACAATCGCCCCGCCGCAGCCGGAATTTATCATTTCGCGAGCCGCCTCTCTGATGCAGAAAAACGTGCCGTAAAAATTCGTTTTCATAACTCTTTCAAGCTCGCCGTCGTCCGTATCGAGCAGAGTTTTCGGGCTTGAAACTCCGGCATTGTTTACAAGTATGTCTATCCTGCCGAATTCCATTATCGCCTTTGAGATAAGCCGCCTTGCCTCCGAAGATTGTGAAATATCGGCGCAGAAGGGTATCGCTCTGCCATAGCCCTCAGCCTCTGTTTCCCGACAAAGCGCTTCGGCTTTTTCAGAAGACGACCTGTAATTTACTATAACGTCGCATCCGGCGCGACATAGCACGCGCACGATTTCCGCGCCTATCCCGCGCGATCCGCCCGTAACAACGGCATATTTCTTTTCCATAAAAACCTCCGAAATGAAGATTGTTTCATAAATGCAAGCACACAAACGGATTTACCGAAGCTTCTTTTGCGTTTTGCCCTCTCCGTCGCACTTCGTGCGCCACCGCCCTCTTCTCGGCGAAGCCTGCTCGGTTTTCTGCGCAAACCAAGCAAATCTCCCGTAAGGAGAGGCTTTTACTCTTTTCAGGCTCGCCCTTTGGGAGAGCTCCCGACGCAGTCGGGTGAGAGGGTATTAAAAAATCTGCATATCATACCCGATAACTGAAGTTTCTTTTGCCTGCTTTTCTTTTCCAAAGAAAAGCAGGTCAGTCAACGAAATCGAATTCGAGATCGTAGAGATTGACTACATCGCCGTCGGAAATACCGAGCCCGCGCATTTTGTCGTAAATGCCGTTCTGACGGAGCGTCCTGTCAAAATAATTCATCGACTCGCGGTCGTCAAGATTTACGCCCTCCATAAGCCTGCGGAGCCACGCGCCCTCGACAAACCATACCCCGTCCTCCTTGCGGGCGGTGATGTCCGTCGGGACAAGCTCGGTCGCAAGCTCTTCCTCATATTCCGGCTCATAGACCGTAACGGGTGGAAGCGTCTGCAATCTGTCATAAATTTTGTGCAGGAGCTCGGTTATACCCTCGCCCGTCGCCGCGCTGATGTAAACTATCTCATAGCCGTGATCGGCACAGAATTTTTCAAACCTTGCAATATCGACAAGCTCGCGATTGAGAATATCGCATTTGTTTGCCGCGATTATCTGCGGACGGGAGGCAAGCTCCGCGCTGTATTTTTCAAGCTCGGTGTTTATCGTTATAAGGTCGCCTGTCGGGTCGCGCCCCTCGGAAGCGGAAATATCGACGACGTGAACGAGCAGACGGCATCTGTCGACATGGCGGAGAAAATCAAAGCCGAGCCCGAGCCCTTCCGACGCGCCCTCTATAAGTCCCGGGATATCCGCCGCAACAAAGCCTTTCCCTTCGCCGACGGAAACAACCCCGAGCATGGGAGAAAGCGTTGTGAAATGATACGCCGCAATCTTCGGTCTTGCCGCGCTGATAACCGAAAGCAAGGTCGATTTTCCCACGCTGGGAAGTCCGACAAAGCCGACGTCAGCGAGCATTTTAAGCTCAAGCAGAACCTCGCGCTCCTCGCCCTCGCGCCCCGTTTTCGCAAAGCGCGGAGCCTGACGGGTGGGCGTGGCAAAATGACGGTTTCCCCAGCCGCCGCGTCCGCCTCTGCAAAGCACAAACGGCTCACAGCAGCTCATATCCTTTATTATTTTTCCGGTTTTCGCGTCTTTAACGACCGTCCCCTCCGGAACGGGAATTATCAGATCCGGAGCGTTAGCTCCGTGAAATTTCGACTTCATACCGTCGCCGCCGTTTTCCGCGACGTATTTTTTTCTGTTGCGGAAGTCAAGCAGGGTGTTTTTGCCCTTTTCTATAACAAGAACTATGTTGCCGCCGCATCCGCCGTCGCCGCCGTCCGGACCTCCGTGCGAAATATATTTTTCCCTGTGAAAAGAAATACAGCCGTTTCCGCCGTTTCCGGCTTTGACGTATATCTTCACATGATCATAAAAATCTGCCATATGTTTATCCTTTCTGCCGTTCAGCTGTCAAGCATTTTCAGAAATTCTTCTTCGTCTATTATTTTTACTCCGAGCGACTGAGCTTTGGTAAGCTTTGAGCCGGCGTCCTCGCCGGCAAGAACGTAATCCGTCTTTTTCGATACGGACGACGACGCTTTTCCGCCGTTTTCCTCTATGAGCCTTTCGGCTTCGTCGCGCTTCATTGTCGGCAGAGTTCCCGTCAGGACAAAGGTCTTTCCGGCAAATCTGTCGCCCTTAACGGTCTTTTCTTCCGTCATAACGACGCCGGCCGCGTCCAGCGCGTCCGTTATTTCCTTTGTCTGCGGATGCGAAAAGAAATTCACAACCGATTCCGCCATAATGCCGCCGAAATCGGCAAGCGATGAAATATCCTCGGCTTTGGCGCTGTAAAGCGCGTCTATGTTTCCGGCGAAAGCCGCAAGCGTTTTCGCCGCTTTTTCGCCGATATTGCGTATCCCGAGAGAAAAAATCACTCTCGCAAGTCTTGCCGATTTTGAATTTTCTATCGCGTCGCACAGATTCTGCGCCGATTTTTCGCCCATTCCGTCAAGGGAGGCTATCTGCTCCTTTTGCAGATAATATATATCCGAAACGCGACAAATAAAGCCTTTTTCTATCAGCGCACCGATTATCGCGGGTCCCATTCCGTCGATGTTCATCGCGTGACGGGAGGCAAAATGCTCTACCGAGCGGCGCAGCTGTGCAGGACACGACGGATTTGTGCATCTGTAAGCCGCCTCGCCCTCGTCCCTTGTCACGGGCTCTCCGCACGACGGACATACAGCCGGCATATCGAAAGCCTTTTCATTTCCCGTGCGCTTTGATTTATCGACCGAAACAACCTCGGGAATTATATCTCCCGCCTTCTGCACGAAAACGGTATCGCCTATCATTATATCACGTTCGCGGATAAAATCAATATTGTGCAGCGTCGCCTTTGAAACCGTTGTTCCGGCAAGACGTACGGGTTCAAAGCGCGCGTTCGGTGTAAGCACCCCCGTTCTGCCGACCTGAATTGTTATGTCAAGAAGCTTTGTCGGCTTTCTTTCCGGCGGAAATTTGAACGCCACCGCCCATTTCGGCGTGCTTGTATTTTCGCCTATCGCGGCTCTTTCGGAAAGCAGATCCGCCTTTATCACCGCGCCGTCGATATCATACGAAAGCGACGCGCGCTTTTCTCCTATTGCTGCTATTTTTTCTGTTATCTTATCGGGATCGCTTTCGCGCGATATGCCGTCGATTATATGAAAGCCCTGCGAGCGCAGATATTCAAGCCCCTCCGTGTGCGAATCGAAGTGCCTGCCCTCTATCTGCTGAATGTTGAAAACGAAAATATCAAGATTGCGCGACGCCGTAATTTTCGGATCAAGCTGGCGGAGCGAGCCTGCCGCCGCGTTTCTCGGATTTGCAAACGGGGCTTTGCCGTCCTCCTCGCACCTTTCGTTCAGGCGGAGAAAGCTTTTTTTCGGCATATAGACCTCGCCTCTTACTTCAAGCAGAGGAAGCCTGTCCGGCAGAGAAAGCGGAATTGTTTTTATGGTTTTTATATTTGAAGTGACGTCCTCCCCCGTTATGCCGTCGCCGCGCGTAGAGCCGACGGTCAGTCTGCCGTCAACATACATAAGCGAAACCGAAAGACCGTCTATCTTCGGCTCTACCGACCAGCACACTCTGCGTCCGAGCGTCTCCTCGGTTTTCGCAAGGTAATCGCGCACCTCGTCGTATGAAAAAACGTCGGCAAGAGAGCCCATCCTCACGGTGTGAGTCACCTTTTCGAATTTTGAAAGCGCCTCTCCGCCCACTCTTTTCGTCGGAGAATTTTCCGGCGCAAGCTCCGGATATTTTTCTTCAAGCTCCGTAAGCTCGCGGAACATCATATCGTATTCGTAGTCGGAAATTATGGGTGCGTCGTCCACATAATACAGCTTTGAGTTGTATTCTATCTGATCCGCAAGATATTTCATTCTTTCTCTTACGGCGTCTCTGTTTTCCATAAGCAAAACCTTTCTCCTTTTTTCAAAGGCATATTTTCACATTTTCAAGTATATCACAAAACTTTTTTATTTAACAGATTTATTTTGAAATTTATGTTGAATATTTTTTCAATATATAATATAATGATATTTGTCAAAATGCTTAAATGAAAGCGCTGTAAGAGGAGGTATTTTGTGAAAGTTACTGTCGACAGAAAGGAAGAAGGCTTTCTGGTCTGCATAAGCGACGGAGGAGAGGTCATAAACGTACCCGAGGGCGATATCCCGTTTGAAGTAAACGAATGCGATATTCTCGATATAACGCTTTCGGGCGGCAGGGTAACGGATGCCCGCTTTCTCGCGGAGGAAACGGAAGCGCAGCGTCTGCGCGCGAAAAGCGTTATGGACAGGCTGAGAAACAAATTCCGCAAAAACTGAAAAAAACAATCGTCCGACGCATTCGGCGGTATGCGCGGCGACAAAAAATAAAAAACCGTCGGGAAAGAGAACGCAATGAAAACAAAGGCTGTAAGACTTTACGGAGTGAACGATTTAAGGCTTGAGGAATTCGAGCTTCCCGAAATAAAGGACGACGAAATACTCGCCCACATCATATCGGACAGTATCTGTATGTCCACTCACAAGGCGACGGATCAGGGGACGGCGCACAAGCGCGTTCCGGACGATATCGCCGAAAATCCCGTTATCGTAGGTCACGAATTCTGCGGCGAAATAGTAAAAGTCGGCGCAAAATGGCAAAGCAAATATAAAGCCGGAGACAAATTCGTCATTCAGCCGGCGCTCAACTACAAGGGCAGTCTTGCAGCGCCGGGATATTCGTACAGATATATCGGCGGCGACGCCACTTATATCGTTATCCCGCACGAGGTAATGGAGCTTGACTGCCTGCTCCCCTACGACAGCGACGCTTATTTTTACGGTTCTCTTTCCGAGCCGGTTTCGTGCATCATCGGCGGATTTCACGCAAACTACCATACCAAAGCCGGAAGCTATGTTCACGAAATGGGAATAAAAGAGGGCGGAAAGACCGCCATTCTCGCAGGCGTCGGCCCTATGGGACTCGGCGCGATAGATTATGCCGTTCACTGCGACAGAAAGCCGTCGCTTCTCGTCGTTACGGATATAGACGCCGCGCGTCTTGCACGCGCCGAAAGAATACTCACGCCGGAGGAAGCCGCAAAAAACGGCGTAAAGCTCATATATCTCAACACGGCAGACTGTGAAGATCCCGTAAAGGCTCTCCGCGAGCTTTCCGGCGGCGACGGCTACGACGATGTTTTCGTTTTCGCCCCCGTAAAGCCGGTGGTCGAGCAGGGCGACGCCGTCCTCGGACGCGACGGCTGTCTCAACTTCTTTGCAGGCCCTACGAATTCCGCGTTTTCCGCAAGCTTTAATTTCTATAACGTGCATTACGCTTCGACTCACATCGTCGGAACATCGGGCGGAAACGTTGACGATATGAAGGAAGCCATAGCGATGATGTCCTGCGGAAAAATGAATCCCGCCGTTATGATAACGCACGTCGGCGGACTTGACAGCGTTATCGACACAACGATAAATCTTCACAAAATTCCGGGCGGCAAAAAGCTTGTTTATACAAATATAGCAATGCCTATGACGGCGATAGCCGATTTTGCCGAGCTCGGAAAAGCGGACGCAAAATTTGCCGCTCTTGCGGAAATAGTCAGCCGTCACAACGGACTTTGGTGCGCGGAAGCGGAAAAATATCTGCTCTCGCATTCGGATAAAATATAATTGCGGAGGGAACGGAAAATGAGCATTGAAAAAGATATTAAATCGCTTGTCGCAATGTCGAACAAATACGGCGCGGACGCGGAATTTGTTCTCGCCGGCGGAGGAAACACCTCCTATAAAACCGACGATACGCTTTATATAAAAGGCTCGGGCACATCGCTTGCGACGATAACCGAGGAAGGCTTTGTGAAAATCGACCGCGCCGAGCTTGAAAAAATATGGAACGCGGAATTTTCCGATATCGAAGCCGAAAGAGAAGCGCAGGTGCTTTCGATGATGATGGCTTCGCGCAGAAAGGGCGAGGAGGGCAAGCGTCCCAGCGTGGAAACGCTCCTGCACGACCTTCTGCCGCAGAAATTCGTGCTTCACGTTCATCCCGCGCTCGTAAACGGAATTACATGCTCTGTTAATGGCGAAAAGGTCGCAGAAGAGCTTTTTCCGGACGCCGTATGGGTACCGTCAACCAAGCCGGGATACATTCTCGCGTCGCTCTGCCGTGAAAAGCTCGGCGAATACAAAAAAGCACACGGAAAAGCTCCGCAGGTAATATTCCTTGAAAATCACGGCATTTTCTATGCCGCCGACACAATCGGGGAAATAGACGCCCTTACAGCCGAAGTTTCCGAAAAAATAAAGAAAAAAATACTGTTCTTCCCGTGCAAAGACGAGGTTGAATGCGACAAAGCGCTCGCTCAGGCGCTCGCCCCCGAAATACGTATGCTTTATTCGGCGGAGGGAAAATCCGTCGTAAAATATACGGCGTACCACGATATAATAGCTTTTTCGCGCGACAGAGCGGCGTTTGCTCCGCTTGCGGACAGCTTCTCTCCTGACCACATAGTTTACTGCAAGGCGCATCCGCTGTATGTCGAAAACAAGGGCGAAGAAACCGCCTGCGAGCTTGAAAAGGCTTTCCGCGAATATACCGTAAAAAACGGCTTTATGCCCAAGATAATTTTCGTTCAGGGCGTTGGTATGTTCGCCTGCGGAAAAACGAAAAAGGAAGCCGACACCGCCTCCGTCGTGTTCGAGGACGCAGTAAAGATAGCAACCTATGCCATGTCCTTCGGCGGTGCAAAGCATATGAGCGGGGAGCTTACCTCGTTTATCGCAAACTGGGAGGTTGAAAGCTATCGTGCAAAGGTGGCGCTTTCCGGCGCGGCGGAAAAACGTCTTGCCGGAAAAATTTCAATAGTCACAGGCTCTGCTCAGGGCTTCGGCGCGGGAATCGCAGAAGCTATGATACGCGAGGGCGCATATGTGGCAATCGCGGATATGAATTTTGAAGGCGCGGAAAATATGGCGAAATCCCTTTGCGAAAAATTCGGCAAAGGCACAGCCTTCCCCGTTTATGTAAACGTCACGGACGAGGAATCCGTAAAGGAAATGATCAAAAAGACCGTGCTTGAATACGGCGGTCTTGACATATTCGTAAACAATGCGGGAATCGTGCGCGCGGGCTCGCTTGAAGAAATGACAAAGCAGAATTTCGAGCTTGTAACGTCAATCGACTACACAGCGTTCTTCGTCTGCACGAAATATGCCGTCGTGCCGATGAAAATCCAGAGGAAATATTCGCCGGATTATATGTCGGATATCATCGGAATAAATTCAAAATCGGGGCTTGAAGGCAGCAACAAGAACTTTGCGTATGCCGGCGCAAAATTCGGCGGCATAGGTCTTACGCAGAGCTTTGCGCTCGAGCTTGCGCCCTACGGAATAAAGTGCAATTCCATATGCCCCGGAAACTATCTTGACGGACCGCTGTGGTCGGATCCCGTGCGCGGACTTTTCGTTCAGTATCTCAATGCGGGAAAGGTTCCCGGCGCGAAAACGACGGCAGATGTCCGCCGCTATTACGAAAGCAAGGTTCCGCTCGGCAGAGGCTGTCTGCCGGAGGATATCGCAAAGGCGCTGTTCTATATAGTCGAGCAGAAATACGAAACGGGGCAGGCTGTTCCCGTCACCGGCGGACAGACAATGCTCAACTGACGGGAGGTGCGGGAAGTGAATACCGACAAACTGATATCCCTACTTAACGCGCCGAACAAATACACCCGTCTTGACGTGCTTGCGGAGCTTAAAATGCTTACCGACGGGGGACTTCTTCCCGAGCCGAAAAAAACGGGGCTTGTGAACAATCACATTCATACGAATTACTCGTTTTCGCCGTATTCGCCGACCAAAGCCGTTTATATGGCTTGGCAGAGCGGACTTGCAACGGCCGGAATAATGGATCACGATTCGCTTTCCGGAGCCGAAGAATTTCTTCGCGCCGCGGCACTCGTGGGTATGCCTGCGACCGTCGGAATGGAATGTCGTGCATCTATGAAAAACACCGCGCTCGACGGAAAAAAAATAAACAATCCCGACCAATGCTCGATAGCTTATGTTGCGCTTCACGGAATACCGAATCAGAGCATAAACCTGCTCAACGACTACTTTGCATATTATCGTTTCCGTCGCGGCGAACGCAACCGCAAAATGTGCGACAACATAAACAGCCTCGTCGGAAATTACGGCCTTTTCCTTGATTATGACAATGACGTTCTGCCAATCTCTATGGCGCACGAGGGAGGCTCGGTTACCGAGCGCCATATACTTTTCGCGCTTGCAAAAAAAATAACGGCTCGCTTTGACGAGCCGGAAAAAGTTATCGACTTCCTTGAAAAAGAAATGAAGCTCGATATCTCCCCGAAAGTAAAAAAACAGATACTTTCCGGAAGAGAAACCCCCGATTTTTACGAATATGACATTCTCGGCGCGCTGAAAAGCAATATGGTTGAAAAATTCTATATTCCCGCAACATATGAATGTCCCGATATATTCGAGCTGCAAAAGGTATGCTCTGCCTGCGGAGCGGTCTTTGCATATGCATATCTCGGCGACGTGGGCGATTCAGTGACCGGCGACAAAAAAGCGCAGAAATTTGAGGACGATTATCTTGAGCTTCTCTTTTACGAGCTTGACAGGATCGGCTTTGACGCCGTCACCTATATGCCCAGCCGCAATACAGAGGCACAGCTCCGTCGCGTAATGGAGCTTTGCGAAAAGCACCGCTTCTTCCAGATAAGCGGCGAGGATATAAATTCTCCGCGGCAGAGCTTTCTGTGCAACGCCATGGAAAACGAAATGTTTTCTCACCTTTCGGACGCCGCCTATGCGCTCATCGGTCATGAACGCCGCGCGACAAAGGGCATCGAAAGAGCGATGTTCTCCGAAAAGGCAAAGGATATGTTCCCCGATATGCACACAAGAATAGAGCATTATAAAAATATAGTGAAAAAAGGCTGACGACAACAGCAAAAAACGCACCCGACGGGTGCGTTTTTTGCTGACTGCATATTTACTCACTATAACAAAAAAAGATAACCGCCCACTTCAATAATCGGTTATCTTTTTCGTTAACCTTTTAGTAAGGTCAACCGTTGCCGGACAGCTTCTCTTTTCGTTATTATTATACACCCTGAAATTTATTTTGTCAATACAAATTTGCGCAAAGACAAAAAACCGCTCTTAACCGAGCGGTTTTTTTATTTCTCGGATTTTTCAAATTCTTTGCCGGTGATAATATAATCTATCGAAACGTTGTAAAACGCCGATAGCTTTTGCAGCATGCGAAGATTAGGTTCGCGCTTGCCCGTTTCGTAGTGAGAAAGTGCTACGCGGGTGATGCCAAGCTGCTCCGATACCTGCTGCTGACTTAAATTTTTTTGTTTTCTCAAGTCTTGTATTATTAACATAAAAAGCCCTTGTAATGTTTTACAAAATACCGCAGCATCCCCCGAACGCTGCGGCATTTTGTATTTTTTTATTTTAGGAGTATCCCCTGAGAGTTTTCGGGGGAATTTTAGCTTGGTTTATGTGTTTTTTCTTTAATTACTTAACAGCGTCTTTTGTTTCTGCGCTTACAGTAATTCCGGTTGTTGTTATACCGCTGTCAAAGTCTTTGTTAAGAGCATAAGTCGTACCGTTGATTGTACGTTCATTTGCCTGACCAATTATTGTATGTGCATTGTCCGCGCTGTATGCCTTTACTGTTACGTTCCTGAAAGTAACATCTTTAATCGTAAGGTTAATTGTTCCGCCCTCAGCGAAATTACGAGCATAACCGATAAGAGCAGCCGCGGAGCAGTATGCCTGCTCAGCATAAGACTTTTTATTTTCGTGCAAGCCTGTATATCCTTTGCTCTGAACCGTGAGATCGCTTATTTTTATATTGCTTATTGTACCGTTTGCTGCTGCACCGACAAGACCGCCTGTACGATATACTGTGCTTATCTGGTTTACTGCGCCTTCAGTATTGCTCTTTCTTATTGTAACGTTTTCAATTGTGCCGCCGTCAAGATAGCCTACAGCTACGCCGAAGCATATACCATCCATCGCAGTGTCTTTGATATTAACGTTGACATCTTCAAATACGATGTTTGAAAGTGTAGCGCCTTCGCCAAGATAAGCAACAAAGCCTACGCCAACCTTATCCATGTTGCCTGTGGAAGAACAGTTTATAAGATAACCGTTCTTTACAGCGCTGAACTGTTCGTTGAGTGTAAGTCCTTTGATTACAAGAGGTTTTGTTGTATCTGTACCACCGGAGATAGTACCCTTGAATTCACTTCCGCGGGTATTGCCGATAGGTGTCCAGTTCTCGTTTTTGGGAAGAGTAATGCTATTATCTGTTTCACTGGTGGCAACAAGAGTAACCGTCTTGCCTTCAAAGCTGTAACCGCCGTTTACAAGCGTTGCAAGTCCGACGACTGCGTCGGCTGTTTCAAGCTTATATTCTTTTGCTGTGTCGTATGAAGATGCGTCAAACCATGTGGTAACGCCGCCGCCCTGCCATGTTACAGATTTCATTATCTGTTCAATATCTGCAGCTGTAAGCGTGCTTACCTTTTTGTTAAGAGCTTCAACAGCGGCAACTATCTTTGCGTTTGCCTCATTGATTTTTTCAACATCCTTGAGTGTAGCGTAATCCGTAGGTGTAGCTTTTACAATTGCTTCGGAAACCTGAGCGAGCGTAAGGTTCTTTGCTTGTGCGGCGTCAACAATTGCCTGAACCTGCGCCTTTGTAAGTGTGGATGTACCAGAAACTGCATTGTTTACAATAGTCTTAACCTGAGATTCCGTAACGCCCGTGAAGGAAGTTTTGGAAAGAGCGTCTTCAACTATTTTCTTTACCTGAGCCTCTGTAAGACCGGTGTTTTCGATCTGTGCGTTTGCGTAATAAGCTGCAACCGCGCCCTTTACAGCGTCCTGAATTGCGTCAACGGGAACTTCTGTTTTGCTGCCTTCCTGATAAGCCTTTGTAAGTCTTTCGGCAAGCTTATCTTCGAAGTCTTCCCAGCCGAGCCAGTTGCTGTTGTTGAGCTTTTCAATAACGTCGTTGGCTGTCTGTTCTGTTCTCTGTGCGGCAAGCTCCTGCGCTTCTGCGGAAGCTTTCGCGTTCTTTACCACGCTTGCGAACGTGCCGATCATAACGCCTGCAAGAATTGCAATTACGGCAATTACGATTACGAGTTCAACAAGGGTAAAGCCTTTTTTGTTTTTCATTGTGTGAGATCCTCCTATAATTTGTTTTTTTGTCCCTGACGGGACTCTTTGTAACGTCAAAAAAATTTTACAATTTGGCGTTACGCTTAGACACTTTTTGTCTATACTGTGATTATAGACGATTTCTGTCTATTTGTCAATAGATATTTTGTGTCTATGCCAAAATATTTTCGTAAATTTATGAAAAGGGGAGTAGTCATTTGGAATTTTACGAAATTGTACGCGGTCTGCGCGAAGATCTTTTACGCAGATCGAATCAGACAGAAATCGCCGGAAAGCTCGGTATGACGCAACGGAAATTATCTTATATAGAAACGGGAAAGAGCGAGCCGAGTCTTGCGGATCTCCGTTCGATATGCAAATTTTACAATGTGTCGGCTGATTATCTTCTCGGGCTGACGAAAGAGTTCCGCAGGCTGATACCGGAGGAAGAACCGGAACCGGAGCCGCCGCAGGAAGAAAGATTCAGATTTGAATGTATGTAGCACGGTAGAACACGGCGGATGTTCTTACGGGTGCTTTTTTGTTTACAAATTTTTCGGTAAAAATGTATTGTAAGGCGCAAAAAACCGTAGTATAATATAATAAAATCTGAAGCGACGCTGTAAGAGGAGGTCGTTTTTTTATGGCTGAAAATTGGAACGATTACGGCAATTATGCCGAAGAAGAAATATACAGAAACAAATCCTTCTGGGGCAAGGTTTTCAGCTTCCGCACGCTTAAAAACGTGCTGAAGTGGTTTTTTTACCTTTTAATCATTGCGCTGTTTGCAATAATTGCGTTCAGAATGTCAACAAGCAAGCCCGGCAAAAGCTTAACGTCGCTTATCTGCACTCCGGAGCTGAAATCGGCGCAGGAAAAAGGCGGCGTAACGGTTTTTTCGCAGGAGCTTGACGAATATATAACCCGCGGCGGAGAATTCGCCGTGTTTGACGTAAAAATAATCGCGGAAACGGAGGAGCTGCAGTTCACAATCCGGTACAACAACAGCACGGTAAAAAGTCTGAAGGAAAAAATTTCGGCGCGCGAATATGCGTCGGAAGAAGAAAAGCAGTCGGCGCTTGATAAAATAAGCGAGCGTCCGTTTGTGTTTGTTCTTCGCGACGAGGACGGCAATATTTATTCAAGCTATGCCTGCATTGAGTATTCAAAAAATGTATATCAGTATGTAAAGGTATCGTTCAAAATATCGGGGCTTCTCGAAGGCGAGGCGGTTTCTCCTTATTTATTATATCCGACACAAAGCGTTGATAATCCGCTTTATATTTACAAGGGCGAGGACGCCGGTAAAACGTCGGACAGCGCAATAGAACAGCTTTCACTTGAAATGTACTACGAAAACGAAGCGCTTACCGAAAGCGGTAAGATGGGAACCGCGCTCACGATTTATAAAGCTTCAAAAAAAATCGCGCCTTACAATTACAAAAAAGAGCTTGACGGAAATATATCGGATGGTATAAAATATATAAACGTCAGGTAAAATCGGAGCTGCGACCGGTCCGAGCGATCGCGCGGTATGGTGCCGAAAGGTATTACCGTGAGGAAAGTCCGGGCTTCACAGAGCAAGGATAACGGATAACGTCCGCCGAAGGTGACTTCCGGGAAAGTGCAACAGAAATAAACCGCCGCGCCCGTCGCGGTAAGGATGGAAAGGCGAGGTAAGAGCTCACCGACCTCTTGGTAACAAGGGGTGCCATGTAAACCCTATCCGAAGCAACGCCCCGTGCCGATGAGGTATGCTCTGCCCGATGCCGAAAGGTGTCCGGCGCGAGGCGGCAGTCTGCTTTTGTCAGATGAGCTTTGCAGTAATGCAAAGCAAAGATAGATGATCGCTCCCGACAGAACCCGGCTTACAGGACCGGTCGTACCGATTTTTTCAAGACTGAAATCCGCAGAAAATTTCTGCGGATTTTTGTTTTTTTCTTGACAAACGCATTGTTTTAATGTATAATGCCTCTATAAATTGTATACAAGAATACAAATTCGCTCCCGGGGAGGATATTTTCATATGATAGCAAAAAATCCGCAAAGCAATCTGCTCGAACAGTCGCAGTACAAATACTCGCTTCAGGACGTCGAGGATCCCAATCTTTACAGGGATATCTATCCCTACGACGAAATCCCGAAGATAGCGTTCAACCACCGTCGCGTTCCGCTTAATATGCCCGAAAACATATGGATAACCGACACAACCTTCCGCGACGGACAGCAGTCGCGCGCGCCGTACACGCCGGAGCAGATCGTCACGCTTTACAAAATGCTTTCAAGACTCGGCGGAGAAAACGGAATAATCCGTCAGAGCGAATTTTTCGTATATACGAAAAAGGACAGAGAAGCCGTTGAAAAATGTATGGCTCTCGGCTTGAAATTTCCGGAGATAACAACATGGATACGCGCAAAAAAAGAGGATTTCGAGCTTGTTCACGATATAGGTATAAAGGAAACGGGAATACTCGTCAGTTGCTCGGATTATCACATCTTCAAAAAGCTCGGAATGACGCGTTCTCAGGCGCTCGACCATTATCTCGGCGTGGTAAAGGAAGCCTTTGACGCAGGCATCCGCCCGCGCTGTCATCTTGAAGATATCACAAGAGCGGATTTTTACGGCTTTGTCGTTCCGTTTGTAAACGAGCTTACCGAGCTTTCGCGTCAGGCTGAAATACCGATAAAAATAAGAATGTGCGATACAATGGGCTACGGAGTGCCGTATCCCGGCGTGGCTCTGCCGCGAAGCGTACCCGGGATAGTTTACGGTCTGCATCACTATTCGGACGTTACCTCGGAAATGCTTGAATGGCACGGCCACAACGATTTTTACAAAGCCGTCGTCAATGCGACGTCCGCATGGCTTTACGGTGCGTCGGCTGTCAACTGCTCGCTTCTCGGCATAGGCGAAAGAACAGGCAACATTCCGCTCGAAGCGATGGTTATAGAATACGCTTCCCTGCGCGGAAGCTTTGACGGTATGAACCCCACCGTCATAACCGAAATAGTAAACTATTATAAAAACGAGCTTCACTACGATATTCCGCCGATGACGCCGTTTGCCGGCGACAATTTCAACGTGACAAAGGCGGGGATCCACGCCGACGGTCTTATGAAGGACGCCGAAATTTACAACATTTTCGATACGGAAAAAATACTCAACCGTCCTGCCGAGGTCGCAATCTCAAACACCTCGGGACTTGCCGGCATCGCTTATTGGATAAACACTCACTTTGCGCTGAAGCCGGACGATATGGTCACAAAGCACGACGCGCTCGTTTCGGCTCTGAAGGAAGAAATCGACAGACAGTATGTAGACGGAAGAACAACCGTTATGAGCGAGGAGGAGCTGCTCTGCATCATAGACAGGCTCGCTCCCGGTCGCTTCAACTGAGAGGGGGCGTCCGGAAAATGATAATAAGCAAGGATACCTCCTCCCTTGAGGAGCGCGTTTACGGCGAGCTTGAGGAGGCTATACTTTCCGGCGAGCTGAAAAGCGGCGAAGCGCTTACCGAGCTTTCTCTTTCCGAAAGGCTGGGCGTAAGCCGCACCCCCGTCAGAAGCGCGATCCACCGTCTTGCCGAGGAAGGACTCATCGCGATAACCCCGAACAGAGGCGCGGTCGTAATAGGCGTTACAGAGCAGGACCTTATCGACATCTACAAGATAAGAATCCGCCTTGAAGGCTTGGCTGCAGCTATGGCTGCAAAAAAAATGACGGAAGAAGAAAAACATTCGCTTGCGGAATCGGTTGAGCTTGCAGGCTTTTATATTCGGAAAAACGACGCCGAAAAGCTCAAAGAGCTTGACACCTCGTTTCACGGCGCAATATACAGGGCAAGCGGAAGCAGAATTCTCTGCAAAATACTTTCGGAGCTTCACAGAAACATAAAGGCATACAGAAAATTATCGCTTACCGTTCCCGGCAGACTTGAAAAGTCTGTCGAGGAGCACCGGGAAATAACGGAGGCGATCATGCGCTCCGATTCGGAGGAAGCCGACAGGCTGACCTCGCTTCACGTTGAAAGAGCGCTTGCAAATCTTCTCATAGCAACAAAATCGGGCGATACGGAGGAAAACTGAAAATGGGATATACGATAGCGCAAAAGATAATAAAAAATCATCTCGTTTCGGGCGAAATGAAGGCCGGCGAGGAAATAGGGCTCAGAATAGATCAGACGCTCACGCAGGACGCAACGGGCACAATGGCTTATCTGCAGTTTGAAGCGATGGGAACGGAAAGAGTAAAAACCGAGCTTTCCGTGGCTTACGTCGATCACAACACGCTTCAGGCAGGCTTTGAAAACGCCGACGACCACAGATATATTCAGACGGTGACAAAAAAGCACGGAATACGCTTTTCCCGCCCCGGAAACGGAATATGTCATCAGGTGCATCTCGAACGCTTCGGCGTTCCGGGCAAGACCATGATAGGCTCTGACAGTCACACCCCCACGGCAGGCGGCATAGGTATGCTCGGAATGGGAGCGGGCGGTCTTGACGTTGCGGTAGCTATGGGCGGCGGAACATACTATATTCCCATGCCGAAGATAATTCACATAATTCTTACCGGAAAGCTCCCCGATTTTGTCGGCGCAAAGGACGTTATTCTGGAGGTTCTCCGCAGGCTTGACGTAAAGGGCGGCGTCGGCGCGATAATCGAATACGGCGGCGATGGTGCAAAAACCCTTTCCGTGCCGCAGAGAGCGACCATAACGAATATGGGCGCAGAGCTGGGCGCAACAAGCTCGCTTTTTCCGTCGGACGAGGTGACGCGCAAGTTCCTTTCGGCGCAGGACAGAGAAAAGGATTTCGTTCCGCTTTTCCCCGACGATGACGCGCAGTACGACGCCGAATACACGATAGATCTTTCCTCGCTCGTGCCGCTTGCGGCTTGTCCTCACAGTCCCGGCAACGTAAAGCCCGTTTCCGAGCTCGAAGGAATGAAGATAGATCAGGTATGCATCGGCTCATGCACAAACTCGTCCATGCTCGATATGCTCACCGTCGCGGCAATGCTTAAAGGCAAAACCGTCCATCCGGACGTAAGCCTGTCTATTTCTCCCGGCTCAAAGCAGGTGTACACAATGCTCGCGCAGTGCGGCGCGCTTGCCGATCTTATAGCGGCGGGCGCGAGAATTCTCGAATGTGCCTGCGGTCCGTGCATAGGTATGGGCTTTTCGCCGAGATCGGCGGGAGTATCCCTGCGCACGTTCAACCGCAATTTTGAAGCGCGCAGCGGAACGGCGGACGCAAAGGTTTACCTTGTTTCTCCCGAAACGGCGGCAGCCTCGGCAATAGCCGGAAAGCTGACCGATCCCCGCTCGCTCGGAAAAGCTCCCGAAATAAAAATACCCTCGCATTTCCTTATAAACGATAACCTTATCGAAATGCCGGCAACCGAAGAAGAGGCTTCTTCGATAACCGTTGAAAGAGGTCCGAACATAAAGCCTGTCCCCGTCGGCAAAGCGCCGGATGAAAACCTTTCGGCAAAGCTCCTTCTCCGTGTCGGAGACAATATCACAACCGACCACATAATGCCCGCAGGAACAAAGATACTTCCGTACCGCTCGAACGTGCCGAAGCTTTCGGAATTCTGCTTTACCGTGTGCGATAAGGATTTCCCCGGGCGCGCAAAGCGCGAGGGCGGCGGAATTATAGTCGGCGGAGCAAACTACGGTCAGGGCTCGTCGCGCGAGCACGCGGCGCTTGTACCGCTCTATCTCGGAATAAAAGCCGTTATAGTAAAAAGCTTTGCAAGAATTCACGTTGCAAACCTTATAAATTTCGGTATAGTGCCGCTCACCTTTGAAAATCCCGAGGATTACGAAAAGCTCTCCGAGGGCGACGAGCTTGCAATAGATAATTTTGCCTCCGCGATAGCGTCCTCCGATACGGTAACCCTTACGGACAAAACAAACGGCGCACAGATACCGCTCAGGCTTTCGCTTTCTCCGCGTCAGAGAAAGATACTTTCCGCCGGCGGACTTCTCAACTACACAAAACAGAACGGATAATTTATCGGGAAAGGATATAAATCAATATGGAAAACAAAGCATATGCAGCCGCGCTTGACGCGGCGGCGGAAAAATTCAAAAAAATACTCGAAGGTCAGCTTGCAAGAATAGAGGATATGAAATCTCAGGGCGATTTTACCGACTATTCAAAGCTCGACACGATAAAAATCGGCATCTGCGGCGACGACGGCATAGGTCCGATAATCTCCGCAGAAGCAAGCAAGGTGCTTAAATTCATTCTTTCCGACCTTGAAGCAAGCGGAAAGGTGAAATTCATAAACATCGAAGGACTGACGCTTGAAAACCGTATCAAAGCCGGAAAGGGTATTCCGGACGACGTTATGGCAGAGCTCAAAAAGTGCGATATAATTCTCAAAGGTCCGACGACAACTCCGCAAAAGGGCAGCGGAATGCCGAATATCGAATCGGCGAACGTGGCAATGAGAAAAGCCCTCGACCTTTTCGCAAACATCCGCCCCGTAAAAGTTCCCGAGGAGGGCATCAACTGGACTATTTTCCGCGAAAACACCGAAGGCGGCTATGCCGTAGGCTCGCTCGGCTACAACGTAACGGACGATCTTGCCGTGGACTTTACCATAACCACAAAGCAGGGCTCGGACAGAATCGCCCGTCTTGCCTACGATTACGCAAGAAAGAACGGTTTTTCGCGCGTATCGCTTGTGACAAAGGCAAACGTCATAAAAACGACCGACGGCAACTTCCTTGAGGACTGCCACAGGGTTGCGGAGCTTTATCCCGAAATCACGACGGACGAATGGTATGCCGACATTATGACGGCAAAGCTCGTTGACAAAAAGCGCCGCCGCGATTTTCAGGTTCTTCTCCTGCCCAATCTTTACGGCGACATCATCTCCGACGAAGCGGCTGAGTTTCAGGGCGGCGTAGGCACGGCAGGCTGCGCGAACATCGGCAAGAAATACGCAATGTTCGAAGCGATTCACGGCTCCGCGCCCCGTATGATAGCCGAGGGCAGAGGCAAATATGCCGATCCCTGCTCGATGCTCCGCGCGTGCGTTATGCTCCTTTCGCACATCGGCCTGCAGGACAGAGCCGACCGGCTCGAAAAGGCGCTCGACATCTGCTGCTTTGAAGAAAAGAAGCTTGTCATCACGGGAAGAGATACCGGCGCGACGTGCGAGCAGTTCGGCGCATACGTTATGGAAACGCTGAAAAAAATATAAGCAAAAAAATCCGCCCCGTGGGGGCATCTGCGATAAAGCAGGTGCCCCCATGCGGTTTCAAGAACAAAATTACAAAATAGTTGGTTATCGGATGCGGACGAATTACAGTAAATAAATTCAAAAAAGAGGTTACTGCAATGAAGAACACAAATAAAAATAACAACGAAAACACAAACTTTCAAAATGGAATTTTCAGAAACGACGGCAAGAGATGTGACGGCATTGACAATAGCTTTGAGATCAGCTATACCGAACACGACGGTATACTCTACCCCGACTTCGTTCTGCCGGAGCAAGCACGCTACCCCATCGGCAAATACGGAAGTTTACGCTTTGCATTTATAAAGGAACATCGGAAAGGCACTTACACCACGCTTTTGACGCAGTGCCGGTTGGATGCGTATCTCCATGACATCGACGTCACGGCGAAGGAACAGGTGCGGTTGATCACCGCTCGGATCGCCAAATCCCGTGGCATTGATGAAAAACTGAAAGCTGCCGATCCGATTGAATGGGTAGCGCAGATGAATTCTTGCAAGTTTGTTGCTGAGGAAATCGTCATAAGTGAGGTCATCTACCAATGAAATAATTGAAATCCGCCCAAACAAGGAAAACAATGACGGCGAATTTGTGGAAGGTCTCGGCTTTGTCTGTATGGAAGAAGGTAAGATGTCCTGCAGGACACGGATCAGGGCATGGGCGGGATGTGAGCGGAAGCGGTTGAAAAATGGGAAGATTTATGATATGATAAGATATCGATAAATCGGAATTTTCGGAGGTGTTTATATATGATTTTCTGCTTTTCCGGAACCGGCAACAGCCGTTATATTGCAAGGCGTATCGCAGATGCATTGCAGGAAGAAATGATAGACCTGAATGAAAAAATCAAAGCGAATAACAATTCGCAGGTGCAGACAGGACAACGTATCATTGTCGTTACGCCAACGTATGCATGGCGTATTCCGCGTGTCGTATCTGAATGGATTTCCAAAACCGCACTGGTTGGCGCGAAACGGGCATGGTTTTTGATGGACTGCGGCGGAGAGATTGGCAATGCAGCAAAGTACAATCGTCGCCTTGCACAGCAGAAGAATTTACAATATATGGGCACAGCGCAAATTCTCATGCCGGAAAACTATATTGCTATGTTTGGTGCTCCAAAGGTAGAGGAAGCCAGAAAAATCGTGGAGAAAGCGGAACCGGATATTGATGCCGCCACCCAACACATCTGTGCGGGGCAGCCATTTCCCATACCCCGGAACAATCTCTATGACCGTGTGATGAGTGGTCCGGTAAACCCTATATTTTATCAATTTTTTGTGAAAGCTGCGGCATTTTACGCATACGATACCTGTATCGGGTGCGGGCAGTGTGTTAAGAACTGTCCGATGAACAATATTCGGCTTGAAAACAGAAAACCGATCTGGGGCAAAGATTGCACACACTGCATGGCTTGTATCTGTTATTGCCCTACGGAAGCCATCGAGTATGGAAAGAAAAGCATTGGGAAACCTCGTTACCACTTCGAACAATTAAAAATCCGGTGATTTGTTGCGAGGCAAATTCCTGTTTGTCGATTTGACATTATAAACTACGCCACCCGACCGAAAAAGGGTCGGGTGGTGGTTGCCAATATCTTTGCTATGTCGATACCAAAGATGTTCGCAAGATGATGGTACGGAAATTAGGTGTCCACATATTGTTTCAAAAAATGATTGGTTGTCGTATGCGGACGAATTACAGTAATAAATTCAAAAAGAGATTGTGTTGTCTTATCCGTCACCTTCACAGCTTGATTTCTTGCAGCGTAGCAATATGAAAAACGACAATAAAAAAGAGCGTGAAGTTTACGCTATCGGTCGTCCGAGCATTGAAGATCTCAGTCCGAACGAACGAAAAGCGTTCTTTTCCACGCTACTTATGTGTGTTGTAGAACATTTCAAGAATGATACCGTGCAAAAAGAAAAGACGGACAAATAAGTCCGCCTATCCGTTTGTTTTGTTAGAATTAAAATGGATTATTTCGGCATTAAAACCGTAAAAGCACTGCCTTGACCTTTCGTCGATACAACTTTAATTTGGTAATTGTGTAAATCGCAAATTCTTTTACAGATAGCAAGCCCTAAACCGATGCCTTTATGAAATCTCGTGTTATCTTCCTGATAATATTCGTCGAATATATGCTTTATGGCATCGTCGGAAATACCTATTCCGGTATCTTGGAAACACACGGCGTATTCGTCTGTGGTTTCATAAGAAAAAATCTTGATTCTTCCGTTATCGTTTGTGTATTTCACTGCGTTAGAAAAAAGGTTCAACCAAAGTTCTTTAAGCAGTTCTTTTGACGCCGACACCGCGAAATGTTCTAAGTCAATTTGTACGTCGAGATTTTTCTTTTCGACTTCGCCGTATAGCTGCATTGCGCATTCCGCTATCTGTTCGTCGATATAAATCTCTTCTTTGTTGATAACGATAGATTGCGCGTCGAGTTTAGACAACAGCAACGTCGTATTTGCAAGCCCGGAAAGACGAGTGCTTTCATCTCTTATGATGCAATAATATTTATATTTTTCTTCTTCCGACAAATCACGGTTTTGGCATAATAGTTCCGAAAACCCTTTAATCGATGCAATCGGAGTCTTGAACTCATGCGAAAAGTTCTTTACGAAATCGCCTTTCAGAATCGTAACGGATTGTAACTCTCGCATAACCGTATTTACAGCATCGATAATCTCCTGATATTCCGTGTTTTTGTTTTTTATGTTTATCGGCGTCGAAAAATCCCCGGCAGCCATTCTTGATAAACTGTCTTTAATTTCTCGTATATTTTTTTCCGTGCTTTTTACTCTGACTCTCGTTATCACCGTTGCTAATAACGTACACGAAAGCAATACGCAAATAACAAGAGCAAACGGACCGAATGCACCTATATTAACATTCAGTTTTGTCAGGATAAAGGCTATAAACGCGGTAATAACACTTGCAAAAATATAACAAGTGAAAATTATAAACGACAAACCGAGAGAAGAATGAAATTTCTTTTTATTTTTCATTTTTTACCCCCTGATAACCGACACCCATTATTGTTTTGATACCGAGTTCGGGGAAAACTTCGATTTGTTTACGGATTTTTGAAATAAATACCTTTACAATCGAATCGTCTGTATCAGAGTTAATACCCCAAAACTCGTGGAACAGTTGCCATTTTGTAAAAGGCTTTTCCGGGTAAGAAAGAAGTTTATACAGAATTTCAAATTCGGTTTTCGTAAGAGATAAAGACAAATTGCGACTATCGTCGGTAATTGTTCTGGTGTTGTAATCCAGAATGACGTTACCGACGGTTATTTTTTTATCCGTTACGATTTTTGCTCGGCGAAACAGAGCCTTGACACGCATTAAGAGTTCGTCGGCAGAAATCGGTTTTACCATATAATCGTCAATACCGAGTGAAAAACTCTTTCCCTTATCATCGATACCGCCTTTGGCTGTAACCATAATAATAGGAATATCGGTATCTTCTTCACGAATGGCGGATACAAGTTCGTTTCCGGAAAGTAACGGCATCATTTCGTCGCAGATAACCATATCAATATGCTTATCTAAAAAAATGTCGAGTGCGTCAGAACCGTTTTCCGCCGTAATCACGGTGTATCCTTCCGAAGACAAAATAGCATCCATTAAAATTAAGATGTTTTTTTCATCATCAACGACAAGTATATTCATCGTTACTATCTCCTTCTTTTAATTTAACGCCTATATTATATCACATTAAGGTTAAGAAATGGTGAATTTTGTGATGTTAACTTTTTCTAAACCGAAAATCAACCCTTTCTTAACCGTAAAACCGCTAAAATGTGCCTGTAAATCAAGAACAGGAGGCAAAGTTCATGCTTGAACTCAATAAAATCACGAAGGACTACGTTGTAGCCGATACGACTACAACCGTCTTGAAAGGAATATCGCTCACATTTCGTAACAGTGAGTTTATTTCGATACTCGGACCGAGCGGTTGCGGGAAAACAACAATGCTCAATATTATAGGCGGGCTTGATAAATACACGTCGGGCGACCTTATTATCAACGGGAAATCAACGAAAACATATTCAGACAGAGATTGGGATACATACAGAAACCATTCTATCGGTTTCGTTTTCCAAAGTTATAATCTGATTCCGCACCAGACGATTCTGAAAAACGTAGAGTTGGCATTGTCTATTGGCGGTATCAGCAAAACCGAACGAAAAAAACTTGCAACGGACGCGCTAATCAAAGTCGGACTGAAAGACCATCTGAACAAAAAACCGAACCAACTTTCCGGAGGACAATGCCAAAGAGTTTCTATTGCCAGAGCACTTGTTACAAACCCCGATATAATTCTTGCCGACGAACCTACCGGCGCACTCGATACGGAAACGTCCGTGCAGATTATGGAAATCTTGAAAGAAATTTCAAAGGAAAGGCTTGTCGTTATGGTTACGCACAATCCGGACCTTGCGGAAAAGTATTCTACCCGTATCGTCCGTGTGCTTGACGGTATGATAACGGAAGACACCAACCCCGTGACGGCAGAAGAACACGAAAAACTATTACAAGAATGCAAGCATAAAGAAACTCAACAAACCGATAGGGAAAAGAAACGCGCCGAAAAGAAATCATCGATGTCCCTTTGGACGAGTCTTTGTCTGTCTGCGTCTAATCTTCTGACAAAGAAAAAACGCACGTTTATTACATCGCTTGCCTGCTCGATAGGAATTATCGGCATAGCGGTTATTTTATCCGTGTCAAACGGAATGTCTTCTTATGTAAATAATCTTCAACAAAATTCATCTTCTTCAAACTACTTGGTAATCAACAACAGTTCGTCGAAAATAGAGTTTGGATCGGGAGAAGAAATAGAATTGCCACAATATCCCGAAAATACCGACGGAGTTTATATT
>CAVKJG010000012.1:389-44338 GCA_963656825.1 Sphaerochaetaceae bacterium | reverse complement strand
AGAAAAGATAAGAAATAAAGAAAGCAGACGTAGAAGTAGTGGCGCGGAATTTGTTGAAAAGCCGGAACATCCGCGCGACGTCTTGAAAAATCGCTTTAATGATTTTCTAAATGTCTGTCGAAACTCTTTTTATGATTTGTTGAAAAATCGGATAACTTTTTTTCGTGCTTTCAAAATGTTGAAAACAAAGCAGAACTTTTTGTTTATAACTTAAAACTTGTGGAAAACGTCCTTTTGAAAAATATACGCGTTCCAATAAAAGCTAAAACTGTAATATAGACACCGTATGTGAGCAAAGTCCGAAAAGGCTTGCGCTTTCAGCCGTATTTATGCGCCGATGTTAAAACGTAAAAATGTTTACATAGGCTTTTCAACAGGCTTTTATACAGAAAAAAGCTTGACCGTAAAAGGTTTTCAACATTTTTTCAACATTGTGTGGAAAACTTTATCGTCGTTTTCTGACTTGAAAATTTTTTGGTATTTTTATTGAAATTCTTTAATAATTTCGTTTACCTCGTGCTCAAGTGAAATATCCTTTTTCATCTGATCGGATACCGACTGTATTGAATAAAGAATTGTCGAATGGTCCTTTCCGCCGAAGATATTTCCTATGTTTTTAAGCGTGAGATTCGTAACGTGATTTACAACGTATATGGCTACCTGTCTTGCCGCTACGATTTCCTTCGATCTTCTTGTGCCTTTTATGTCCTCCGCCGGAACGCCGTAACGGTTTGCTACGTTTGCAATCACCTTTTCGGCTGTCGCCTCCGGAGGCTCGGCTCCGGAAATTATTCCCGAGAGCAGGGTTTTTGCGTCTTCTATTGTTATATCGTTGCCTTTGTTGAGAACGGTTTTGTACGCTCCGAGCTTTTTGATTATGCCCTCTATCTGTCTTACGTTACTCTTTGTGTTTTCGGCTATATAGGTCAGAACGTCGTTTGAAAGATCGACGTTCATAGCCATTGCCTTGCTTTTGAATATCGCTATGCGGAGTTCCGTGTCCGGAGGCTGAACATCGGCTACCATTCCGCCTTCAAAACGGCTTACAAGGCGTTCTTCGAGGTTCTGAAGCTCTCTCGGCGGACGGTCGGAGGTGAGAACTATCTGCTTGTGGGCGTCGTAAAGAGCGTTGAAGGTATGGAAAAATTCCTCCTGCGTCGATTCTTTTCCGGCGATGAACTGAATATCGTCAACGAAAAGCATATCGGCTGCGCGGTATTTTTCCTTGAATTTTGCCGTTGATTTTTTTACAAGACAATCGAGAAATTCGTTTGTGAAGTTTTCAGCCGAAACGAAAATTATGTTGAAATCGGGATAACGCTTTGAAACATCGTGAACGATGGCGCGCATAAGATGCGTTTTTCCGAGTCCGCTCGCGCCGTATATAAACAGAGGATTGTATTCCGATGCGGGATGATTTGCAACCGCAACGCTTGCCGCATAAGCGAATTTATTCGAGCTTCCCACAATGAAATTTTCAAAGGTATATTCGTTTTCGCGGGAACGCTGTTCGCCTTTGTCGAAATAAAATTCGTCGTTTTTTTCGGCTTTCTCGGCTTCCCTTGCTTTTTCTTCCTCCTGCTGACGAAGATATTCCTTTTCCTCCTCCGAGCCGCGCAAAAAATATTTGCCCTTTTTATAAATTTTTACGTTCAGATTGAGGCTCAGAGCCTTTGAAAAGGCTTCCGATATCTTCTGCGAATAGTTGGCGTTAAGGATATCTATCAGATCCTCGTTTTCGTCTATTACCAGAATGGCGTTTTTATCGTCTATGGAAACAAGCTCAAGACGGTTGAGCCAGAGGTCCATCAGCACTTCGGAGTAAACCTGCGAAAGCGAATCGAGGACAATTTTCCATATTTTATTATACGATGAATCCATTTTGTTACGTCCTTTCGGGCAGAAAACGCCCCATTCCTTAATATATAATATATTATAACATAAATAATAAAAGTTTTCAATAGATTTTTTATATTTATGCGGAGAATATGCTCATTCCGTTATTCTTTCTATCGAAACGGCTTTTTTGCTTTCAGCGTCGATTTCGACAAGCACTCCGTGCAGAGCGATTTTTCCGTCTGCCACCTCAAATTTCACGGGGTGATGGGTTGTCAGCTTTCTGATTATACATTCGGGCTTTATGCCGAGAACGGATTTTTCGGGACCGCACATTCCTGCGTCCGTAATATAAGCCGTGCCGCGCTCGGTTACCGTTTCGTCCGCCGTTTCAACGTGAGTGTGAGTGCCGATTATCGCCGTTACTTTTCCGTCAAGATAATAAAGCAGCGCTTTTTTCTCGCTTGTGGCTTCCGCGTGAAAATCAATTACCGAAATATCGTAATTTCCCGCGTTTGCCGAAAGTATTTTGTCTGCGGCGGCAAAGGGACAGGAGAGCGGCTCCATATTCACTATACCCAGAAGATTTATCGTCAGAACCGTAAGTCCCGATGCCTCGCAGAGCGAAAATCCCGCTCCTGCAAGCTGCGGAGGAAAGTTTGCGGGTCTGATTATCCTTTTTTCGTCTTCAAGCAGATTGTCGGCTTCAAATCGCCTGAAAACGTGATTTCCGGTAGTTATCACGTCCGCTCCGCCGGAGAGGAGCATATCCGCGCCGTCCTTGTCTATGCCGTTTCCGGCGGCGCAGTTTTCTCCGTTTACTATAACAAAATCGGCGTCGTATTTTCTGCGGAGTCCCCACAGGGAAGAAGCCAGCCTTTCAGCCGATTTCGGTCCGACGACGTCGCCGAAGAAAAGAATTCTGAAATTTTTCATTTTGTGAGCACGCTTTCTGTTCTTTATTTGTAAATATTTTACCACAACATTTCGGAAAATGCAATTCTTCGCTTGTTTTATGAAAAATATAGTGCTATAATGTAGCCGTAAAATTATTTTCGGAGGATTGTATGGCAAAGGTAAACGTCTTCGGACTTACGGTAAATTATATGTCCGAGCCCTGCGGGGTGGATTCTCTTCCGCGGTTTTCGTATAAAATCAGCTCGGATGCGCGGGGTGACGGTCAAAGCTCGCGCAGGATATGTGTTTATTCCGACGCGGAGCACAAAAACATCGTTTGGGACGAGGGCGAAACAAAGACAAAGAATCAGCTTTTTATTCCCTACAAGGGAGAAAAGCTTCTTCCCGTTACAAAGTATTATTTTTCCGTTACCGTAAAAACGGAAAGCGGCTGCGAGGCTACAGGCGAGAGCAGCTTTGTGACGGGCAAGCTTTGCGAAAGATGGAGCGGAAAATGGATAACGGCGCAGTATGTCCGCAGGGAAAACGACGCCTTCGGCGCAGTATATCTGCGCAAAAGCGTTGGTGTTGAAAAGCCGGTAAAGGAAGCTTATCTTTCCATTTGCGGACTCGGATATTTTGAAAGCCGCATAAACGGCGAAAGGACGGGCGACGATATTCTTTCCCCCGCCTTCACCGATTTTTCAAAGACCGATATGTATATGACGTATGACGTCAAAAGGCTGATAAATCAAGGGAAAAACGCGATTTCCGTAATTCTGGGAAACGGCTGGTACAACTGCTTTGCCGAAGATCCGTGGAACACACGCGCGGCTACATGGCGTCATTGGCCGAAAATGATATGTGAGCTTAAGCTGACATATGACGACGGCACTTCCGAAAAGATAGTATCCGACACGACGTGGAAGGGCGGCAAGGGTCCGATATTTTTCAACGGCATAAGAAACGGCGAGCATTACGACGCGCGTCTTGAGCTCGGCGACTGGGAAAGCGCGGATTTTGACGACTCGAAATGGCAAAGCACAAAGATTGTAAAAAGTCCCGGCGGAGCTCTCCGCGCAATGGAGCTTCCGCCGATAAAGATATACAAAACGTTTTCGCCGAAAAAAATATGGAAGACGAAAAACGGCTACGCAATGGATTTCGGTCAGAATATGGCGGGCTTTTGCGAATATGTTTTCAATGGAGCAAAGGATACGGAGATTACGATCCGTCATTCCGATATGCTTTTTGAAGACGGCGAGCTTGATATGCAGATGGGCGCAATGACACGCAGTCACGGCTTTCAGACGGACAAATACATCAAAAAGAGTGATGCACCCGAAAAATGGCATCCGATATTCGTTTATCACGGCTTTCAGTATATTGAAATTTCCGGCATAGATTACGAGCCTTCAAAGGACGACGTCACCGCCTTTGCCGTATGCACGGCTGTCGGCGACGCGGGCAGATTTTCCTGCTCCGACGAGCTTCTGAACAAGGTTCAGCAACTTTGCCGCTGGTCAACGATGTCGAATATGCATTCGATACCGACGGATTGCCCTCACCGCGAGAAAAACGGCTGGACGGGCGACACCTCCCTTTCGAGCGAGCAGATGCTGATAAACTTCGGCGCGCAGTCGTTCCTTTCCAAATGGAGTGCCGATATGCGCGACTCGCAGCGTCCGGCAGGGCAGATCCCTTGCGTTGTGCCGTCGACCGGCTGGGGCTATTACGGACTTATGGGGCCGGACTGGTCGAGCGCGCTGATAAACGTTCCCTACAACATTTATCTTTACAACGGCGATACGGATATTCTCAGAATCAATTATGACGCGATAAAGCGCAACTGCGACTTTATGGAGGGTATGACCGACGACCTTACGCTTGACTACGGCACGGGAGACTGGTGTCCGCCGTTTGAGGGAGCTTCGCTTTCCGTAAATATGGGCGCGTACAGATGCCCTGTGGAGGTCAGCGATACGGCGTTTTTCTACAACGCGGCAAAAACGGTTGTGAAAATCGCAAAAATCATGGGAAAGGACGAGGACGCGGAGTATTATTCCGAGCTTGCCGCCCGCATAAGAAAGGTATGGCGCGAAAAATTCTTTGACAAAGCGACATACACCGTAAAGGGCAACTGTCAGACGGCGACCGGGGCAATGCTTTATTTCGGGCTTTACGAGCCGGACGAATATGCGCCGCTTGTGAAAAAACTTATTTCACAAATAGAAGAAAGAGATTGGCATCTTGATTTCGGCGTTCTCGGAAACAAGTTCGTTATGCAGTCGCTTGGGGCTGCGGGCGAAGGAAACGTGGGTCAGAGAATGATAGCGCAGAGGACGTTCCCCGGCTGTCAGCGATGGATAGACCTCGGCGCAACGACCCTGTGGGAATGCTGGAACGGCACGGGCTCGCATAATCACCATATGTTCTCGGATCTTTCGGCGTTTATGTATAAATATATAGGCGGAATTTCTCCCGATGAAAACGAGCCGGGATTTGCGCATACCGTTCTCCGCCCCGCCGTGGATTGCGGAATGGAAAGCGCCTCCGCCGAGCATGAGAGCATGTACGGCACGGTAAAATGCTATTGGGCAAACAGAGAAGGCGCGCTGACGCTCAACATAAAAATTCCGGTGGGGTGTCATGCCACGCTTTATCTGCCGAGAAGATATGCGCGGAAGCTTTATTGCGACGGAGCTCCGGCGGAAAGGCTTTTCAGTTTTCTTGAAACCGAAAAGGAATACAGCATAGAGCTTGCAAGCGGAGAATATTCGCTTTCCGCCGATATGAAATGAAAAGGAGGAAAAAATGGTTAAAATAATCCACACGGGCGATCTTCATCTCGACGCGCCGTTTTCGCTTTACGATCCGCAAAAGGCGCAGGCAAGAAAAAACGAGCTGAGAGGAGTTTTTTCCTCGATAGTTGTTTACGCAAAGACCGAAAAAGCCGATATGGTGATAATCTCCGGCGACTTTTTCGATCACGGATATGTGACAAAGGAAACGCTTTTCCATATAAACGAGCAGTTTTCCTCCGCTCCCGACTGCAAATTTGTAATAGCGCCGGGAAATCACGACTGCGCCGACCCGAAAAGTCCGTACAAAAAAGCGGTCTTTCCTCCGAACGTTTATATTTTTGAATCGGAGGAGCTTTCAAAATTTGAATTTTCCGACATAGGCGTTGACGTTTACGGCTGGGCGTTCACCTCTCCGCAGATGGAAAAATGCCCGATAGAGCATTACGTCACGGTGAATCCCGAAAGAATAAATATTCTTGCCTGTCACGGCGATATGCTTGCCAAGGGCTCGCACTGTTGCCCGATAACGACGGACGATATCGCGCGCAGCAACTGCGATTATGCGGCGCTCGGTCACGTTCATGCGGGCACGGAGGTAAAGCGCGCCGGAAACACTTATTATGCTTACTGCGGCTGTCCCGAGGGACGTTCGTTTGACGAATGCGGAACAAAGGGCGCGATAATCTGCACCTTTGAACGTCAGTCCGGAGGAATAATAAAAACCGATTTCAACTACAAACGCTTCTGCCGCAGACGGTACGAAAAGCTTTCGGTCGATGTCACGGGCGCGGACGGTCAGAGCGCGGTGATAAATGCGGTAAAAGCCGCAATGATAAAGAAAAACATCGGCTCGGACACGCTTTTGCGCGTGACGCTCACGGGCGCGGTATCTCCCGAAGCGCAGCTTTACACCGAAAAAATAACGGAAAGCGATGTAGGGGTATTTTATCTTGAATTACGCGACGAAACGCTTCCCGTGTTTTCAAGCGAGGCGCTGAAGGACGATCTTTCCCTTAAAGGAGCGCTTTTCCGCGAGCTTTTGCCGAGGCTTGAAAGCGACGATCCGCAGACGCGCAAAACCGCGGCGGAGGCGCTGAGATACGGTCTTGCCGCGCTTTCCGGCTCGGACGTTGTCGATTTCTGAAGCTTATAATTTATTTTGAAAAGAGGATATAATAATGAACAGAACGGAAAAGGTTATGAACGCGCTCCCCACCGGAGTGGACGCTTTTATCACGACAAATGAAAAAACCTGTCTTTATCTTTCAAAATTTGCGTTTTCGGACGGAATGATTTTTCTTACGAAAAGCAAAGCGTATCTTTTTACGGATTTTCGCTATACGGAAGCCGCCGAAGCCGAAACGAAGGGCTTTGAGATATCGACGGGCAAGCGCTTTGAAGAGCTTCGTTGTATAATCGCCGCAGACGGCATAAAAACAATCGGCTTTGAAGACGATCTTATGACGGTTTCCGAGCTTGAAAGCATAAAAAAACAGCTTTCCGGCTGTGAGCTTTTCCCCGTCGGAAGTATTGTGCGCGGAGTTGCAGAGCATAAGGACGCGGACGAAATAGAAAACATCATAGCGGCACAGAAGATAACGGACGAAGCGTTTACCGCCGTCGTTTCGCTTATCCGCCCCGATATGACGGAGATAGACGTCGCCGCCGAGATAGAATATCAGATGAAAAAGCGCGGAGCGATCTGCCCCAGCTTTGAAACGATAGCCGTTTCCGGCACAAATTCCGCAAGACCGCACGGCGTTCCGAGAAACGTAACGCTTGAAAAGGGCTTTCTTACAATGGATTTCGGCTGTGTTTACAGAGGTTACTGCTCGGATATGACGAGAACCGTCGTCATAGGCAAAGCCGACGAAGAAATGAAGCGTCTTTACAATACCGTTCTTCTCGCACAGACGACCGCAATAAGCTCCTTCAGAGAGGGAATGACGGGCAAGGAGCTTGACAAAATCGCGCGCGACATAATAGACGACGCCGGCTACAAGGGCTGCTTCGGTCACGGACTCGGTCACGGAGTGGGAGTTTATATTCACGAAAATCCGAGAGTATCTCCCGCAGGACTCACTCCGCTTACAAAGGGACACGTTTTCACGGTCGAGCCCGGGATTTATCTTAAGGGAAAATACGGCTGTCGTATAGAAGATATGATGATAGTTACCGAAAACGGCGGCACGGATATAACAAAAAGCAGAAAAGATATGCTGGAAATCTGCGTTTGATACAAATTTATGATAAAAAGTACTTGATATTTTCACAAAAATAAGATAGAATATTGAGTGAAATTAAAACAAGTAATACTTTGGAGGTATATTTTTTATGGTAATAGCAGGCGATTTCAAAAACGGCATAACCTTTGAGATGGACGGACAGGTGCTTCAGGTAATAGAATTCCAGCACGTCAAACCCGGAAAGGGCGCGGCTTTCGTCCGTACAAAGCTCAGAAACGTTATTACGTGTGCCGTTACGGAAACCACTTTCAACCCCACGGATAAATTCCCGCCGGCAGTTATCGACCGTCGCGATATGCAGTACAGCTACAACGACGGCGATCTTTACTACTTTATGGATATGGAAACCTTTGAAACGATCCCCGTTTCAAAGGACATGCTTCCCGACAGCTTCAAGTTTGTAAAGGAAGAAATGATGTGCAAGGTGCTTTCCTACAAGGGAAACGTATTCAGCGTTGAGCCGCCTATGTTCGTTGAGCTTGAGGTCGTTGCGACCGAGCCCGGCGTAAGAGGCAACACCGCTACCGGCGCATCCAAGCCCGCTACTCTTGAAACGGGCGCTACGATAAAAGTCCCGCTCTTTATCGACAACGGAACAAGACTCCGCATTGATACAAGAACAGGCGAATACATCGAAAGAGCATAAATAAAATAATCGAAAGGGCGCGAAAGCGCAGGGTGAACTTTTATGACGATAAGCGAAAAAGTTGCATATGTAAAAGGTCTTGCCGAAGGTCTCGGCGTTGACAAGGAAGAAAAAACCGGAAAGATAGTTTCCGAAGTGCTTGCAATCCTTTCAGACGTTGCCGACAAGCTTGACGGCGTTAAGGACGATTGCGAAAATCTCAAGCAGTATGTTGAAGAAATCGACGAGGACCTTGAGGTTCTCGAAGATGAAGTGTACGGCGACGGCGATTGCTGCTGCGACGACGATTGCTATGACGACGATTGCGATTGCTGCGACGATTACGATGACGACGAGTGCGGCTGCGGCTGCGGCTGCGAAGACGATGACGAATGCGACTGCTGTGACGGTTGCATAGTCACATGTCCTCACTGCGGAGTATGCCTTGAGCTTGAGGAGCATGACGATCCCGAAAATCTTGTCTGCCCCAACTGCAAAAAGACATTTTCCCTTGACGAAGAGGAAGACGCACAGTAAAAGATATCATATTAAATAAACAGCAGCGGAAGCCGTCCGGAAGCGGACGGCTTCTTCTGCAAAAGGTGGAAATATGAAAAAATCAATAAAGCTGATATGCCTTTTTCTTGCGGCTGTTATGATTGCCGTCGTTTTCTGCAGCTGTAAAAAGAAGGGTATGCTTCTTGCCACATACGACGGCGGAGAGGTCTATTCAAACGACGAGGACGTCGAGGAATGGACAAAATATCTTACCTCGTATTATTACAGCTATGTGGAAAGCGGCGCAATGACAAAGGACTATCTCGGAACGCTGATAGTCAAAACGATAGTCGCACAGCGCATAAGAGAAATAGAGGTCGAAAAGCGCGGAATCGAAGTCACCGATGAAGCCGTTCAGAATATGTACGATTACAATAAAAAAGCCTTTGACGAGCAGTACGACGGCGGTTATGACGGAATGCTCAAGGAAACGGGGCTTTCAAAGGATTTCTGGATGATGTTTGCAAGAAACGCCGTTATCGAACAGCTTATCGCAAACGACCTTGTGCTGAACAGGAACTTTACCGATGAAGAGCTTACCTCTTTCTATGCGGACAATCTTTCAAAATATATAACAAACGCGGGATATACTTATACGGCGCTGTTTATAGAAGTAAAGGATCTTTCGGACGATACCGAATGGAGCGAGCAGAAATCGGTTGCCGAAAAGTATATAAAAAGACTTCTTTCCGGCGAGGATTTTGACGATATAAAAGAAGAAATTCTGAAGGTATACAATGAAGAAAACGGATATAAGCAGACTGCAAACTGGACAGGTCAGGGCACGGTGACTTTTGACGAGGTCTATAAGGTCGACGATCTTGAAAAATCGCTCAAGGAGCTTGACGAAAAATATTCCGACCGCGACTCTAAAGCCGATCAGAGCTCGGACGCGTATTCAAAATATCTTCAGTATCTGGCATCGTCTATGGCATATACGCAAAGCTATGCCATGACGAATATGAAGGAAGGCGAAATATATGCTTCGCCTATCATTTCGCCGCTCGGCTGGATGATTCTGCGCCTTGACAAAATCGCGGAGGAAACAATATATCCGTCTCTCGACGAAATAAGACTTCAGCTGATTGCGGATTACAGTCAGGAGCTTCTCTCAAGCGGTGAGCTTATGAACGAATTCAGCGACGAAATGGACGAGCTTTATCACGTTGAGATACAGTCGTTCTCATTCAGCGATTAACAAATAAAAGCAAAAAGCCACCTTCCGAGGTGGCTTTTTTGGTAATCTCCGTTCGTGCAGGTACTGAAAAGTTTGCACAAAGCAATTTAACCAAAGCTTCTTTTGTTTTTGCCCTCTCCGTCGCACTTCGTGCGCCACCGCCCTCTTCTCGGCGAAGCCTGCTCGGTTTTCTGCGCAAACCAAGCAAATCTCCCGTAAGGAGAGGCTTGTCTGTAATTTCAGGCTCGCCCTTCGGGAGAGCTCCCGACGCAGTCGGGTGAGAGGGTATTGAAAACTCTGCACAAAGCAATTTAACCGAAGTTTCTTTTGCCTACTTTTCTTTCCAAAGAAAAGTACGGCGGCGGCGGAGACGACGGATTTTGTTTATGTGCCGTTCAAAGCTGCCGTCCGAAAGAAGAGCCGCTATAACATACTGTTCAAGCACCGGCACGGTACAGGAATAAAAGCCGAGCTTTTTGTAAAATTCATCGGCGAGCCTCTCCGAAAGAAGCATATATCCCACACGAACGGACGGAGAAACGGTTTTTGAAAACGTGTTTATATAAATCACTCTGCCCTCGGTGTCGCCTGCGAAAATCGTTTCAAAGGGCTTTGCAAAAAGCGAAAATTCGGACTCATAATCATCTTCGATTATATATCCGCCACGCTCGGAAGCCCATTTGATATATTCCGCTTTTTTTGACGCGGAAGCCGATACACCAGTGGGATAGCTTCTGCAGGGTGTGACGTGAAGCACATCGGCGTGTGAATTCCAAAGCTCCTGCGAATTTATTCCGTCATTGCAAAGAGAAAGTCCCTCCGTCTTTACGCCCTTTGCCGCATAAACGCTTTCTATTTTTTCATACGACGGCTTTTCTATACCGAAAATTTTGTTTCTGCCGAGCAGCTCCGTAACCATTCCGTAAAGATATTCCGCGCCCGAACCGATTATTATCTGTTTTTCGGAGATATCAATGCCCTTGTTGCGATGCAGATAAGCTTTTATCGCGGCTTTAAGCTCGCTTGTGCCCGTCGGCGAAGATTTTTTCATAAGCTCCTCGCCGTATTCGCCGAGAACAAAACGCACCGCTCCCGCAAATACCGAAAACGGCAGGCTTTCGGCAGGCACAGCGTCGGGCGGAGCGTGCTTTTCTTTTATGCTTATATCAGCCGAGCGATAAACCGCTTCCGTGGTGTATTCGACATAATACCCGCTCCGCGCCTTTGCCGTTATATAGCCCTCGCTTTCAAGAATTTCACACGCATGCTCGACCGTTATCACGCTTACATTCATCGTATCGGATAAGGTGCGCTTGGACGGAAGCTTCTGCCCGTATTTTATCGCGCCCGAAACAATATCTTCCTTTATTTTTTCATAAACCCACATGTATTTTTTCATAAAATCTGACCTTATAAAAATATAATAATCTGGTTATTTTAATATTACCACTTTTATTATATAATGCTTTGCGTAAATGTCAATACAAAGGAGCTGTCTTTATGAAAGAATATACCTTTTCCACGCGGAAGCTGTGCTATGTGGCGCTCTTTACCGCGCTGAATATAATAATGAGCTCGTTCGGAGTTCCCGTCCCGGGCGGACATCTGTATCTCAATGATATAGTAATCTGCTTTGCCGCGCTTCTTTTTGATCCGTTTTCGGCTTTTGTCGTCGGTGGGGTCGGCGCGTTTTTCGGAGATCTTATATTTTATCCCACGCCTATGTTTGTATCGCTTGCGACGCACGGACTTCAGGCTGTCGTTATTTCGCTTATAGCCGGCAGAAAAGATAATCTGCCAAAGCCGTGGCGCGCCGTGCTTGCCGTATTTATCGGCGCGATAATAATGGTAACGGGATATTCTCTCGGACGCGCGTTTATTTACAGCACGCCCGAATACGCGATAATCAAGCTTCCCTATCAGATATTGCAGGCAGTCGTGGGCGCTGTGCTCGGCGTGATACTGCTCTATAAAACTCCGGTAAGACGCCTTGTTTACAAAATACCGAAAAGCTAAGCTCCCGACATAAAAACACCGCAGAAAAAATTTCCTGCGGTGTTTTTTTATTAAAGAGAAAGTATATGTGACGCAAACACAAAATACAGCATAAGCGAAACCGCGTCCACTATCGTCGTTATTATCGGACTTGCAACAACGGCAGGATCGAGCTTTACAGCCTTTGCCGCAATGGGAAGTATACAGCCGATAAGCTTTGCAAAAATAACCGTTACAAAAAGCGTAAGACAAACAACTCCCGAAATTGCAAATCCGTATGAGGTAAGCGGAAGCGTTTTGAGCAGAAGCATTTCGACAAGCATAATTTTTACAAAGTTTGCTCCGGCAAGAGTTCCCGCGCACAGCGTCGCCACGCGGATTTCCTTGCGTATTACAAGAAATATATCCTTCGGCGCGACATCGCCGAGCGCCAGCGCGCGAATCACCGTTACCGACGACTGCGAGCCGCTGTTTCCGCCCGTATCCATAAGCATGGGAATAAATGCGGTGAGCGCCGTACAGGCGGCAAGCGCATTTTCAAAGCCGGAGATTATCATTCCCGTAAAGGTTGCCGAAACCATAAGTATCAGAAGCCACGGAATTCTCTGCTTCCAGGTTTCTATCATTCCGGTTTTGAGATACGGCTTTTCGGACGGCGACATAGCAGCCATTTTTTCCATATCCTCTGTCGCCTCGTCCTCGATTACCTCCATTGCGTCGTCTATCGTCACTATACCCACAAGACGCTGCTCCGCGTCAACGACGGGAAGCGCAAGATAGCCGTATTTTTTTATCTGTCCCGCAACGAATTCTTTGTCGTCTGTCGTATGCACTTCTATGAAATTGTCGTGCATAATATCTTCTATTTTCGTATCGGAGGGAGAAACAAGCAGTCTTTTTACGGAAACCACGCCTATCAGCTTGCGGTTTTCCGTCACATAACAGGTATACACCGTTTCCTTGTCGAGCCCTTCCCTGCGGATATGCTCGAACGCTTCGGCAACCGTCATCGTTTTTTTCAGCGAAATGTATTCCGGCGTCATTATGCTGCCGGCACTGTCCTCGGGATAAAGAAGCAGCTCGTTTATCGCTTTTCTTCTCTCCGGACTTGAGTTTTTCAGAATTCTCGCAACGACGTTTGCCGGCATTTCTTCAATAAGGTCGGCGGCGTCGTCCATTTCCATATCCTCAACTATTTCGGTAAGCTCCGTATCGCTCAGACTCTTTATCAGTGCCTCCTGAACGTCGGGCGACATATATGCAAACGCATCAGCCGCCGTTTCTTTTTTCAAAAGTCTGAAAACAACCGTTACCTGTTTTTCGTCCAGCTCGTTCACAGCCTCGGCTATGTCCACCGGATTTACGTCGTCAAGCTTTTCGCAAAGCTCCTTGAATCGTCTGTTTTCGATAGCGTCCGCTATCATTTCAGTCAAATTTTTTTCTTCCATGTCACACCTCTTTCCGAAAAGGCGCGGCAAAATAAAAAGATCGCCGCAAGCCTTCTCTGTCTGATAAACCGAAAGCTATGTGCGATCATCGGAAGTCTTTATACAAGCCTGAGCGCGTTAATTTATCCGCGGCGAAAAAACCTCGGCTCGCGGGGTAAACAAACATATACAGGCAGTAAAAATACTTCGTCCGACCGAACTGTTACTTCCCGCGTCCATCGATTTTTCACCTCAGCTTTTTTCTAAAATTTCAGGCTTTCGCCTATATTGAATTTTACCCGTTTTCAAGCGGTTTGTCAATATTTTTTTCTGATATTGTCAAAAGATATTATTTGTGATATAATATGTCCGAAGGGAGATTTATTATGAAAAGAATTTTTCTTATAGTGCTTGACAGCTTCGGCATAGGCAAAGCCCGTGACGCCGCCGCCTTCGGCGACGAAGGCTCGGATACGCTCGGCTCGCTTATGAAAACCGAAGGCTTTACCCTTAACACACTGAAAAAGCTCGGGCTTTTTAATATCGACGGCGTAAGCCGCAAGGGATATCCGCCGTGCGACTCTCCCATAGGCGCATACGCGCGGGTGGAGGAGCGTTCAGCCGGAAAGGACACCACAATAGGCCACTGGGAAATAGCGGGAATTTATTCTCCTACGCCGCTTCCCGTTTTTCCGAACGGCTTTCCCAAAGAAATTATTGATGAATTTTCACGCCTTACCGGCAGAGCCGTGCTCTGCAACAAGCCCTATTCCGGAACGGAAGTGATAAAGGATTACGGAAAAGAGCATATGAAAACCGGCGCACTTATAGTTTATACCTCGGGCGACAGCGTGTTTCAGATAGCCGCCCATAAAAGCATCGTACCAATAGACGAGCTTTACCGCTACTGCGAGATCGCGCGAAAGCTTCTTTCCGGCAAATACTGCGTCGGCAGAGTTATAGCAAGACCGTTTGAGGGCGAATATCCTTTTGCGAGAACGTCGCGCCGTCATGACTTTTCGGCTGAGCCTCCGTCTGATACGCTTCTTGACGTGCTTAAGGCTCAGGGCTACGACACCGTCTGCATAGGCAAAATAGGTGATATTTTTGCCGGCAGAGGCACAACAAGCTCGGTGCGGACCTCTTCAAACGACGACGGTATGGACAAGCTTACGGAAGCGCAGAAAGCCGATTTTCACGGGCTTTGCTTTGTAAATCTTGTGGATTTCGATTCATCCTTCGGTCACAGAAGAAACGCAGTCGGATATGCGGGTGCAATAATGCATTTTGACGCACGCATCGCGCCGTTTATAGAAAATATGCGCGATGACGACGTGCTTATGATCACCGCCGATCACGGCTGCGATCCAATGTATAAAGGCACAGACCACACAAGAGAAAATGTTCCGCTTCTTATCTGCGGCAAAAAAATAAAGCCCGAAAATCTCGGCACGCTCCGCACATATTCCGATATCGCGGCAACCGTGGCGGATATGCTCGGCGCGGATTATCATCTCTGCGGAGAAAGCGTTTACGGGAGGATAAAAAAATGAGTATCGATTATAAATTGCTTGCCGCAAAAGCGATCGAGGCAAGCAAAAATGCCTATGTGCCTTATTCGCATTTTCCCGTCGGCGCGGCTTTGCTTGCCGAAAGCGGCAGGATATATCTCGGCTGCAATATTGAAAATTCGTCCTTCGGGGCAACAATCTGCGCCGAAAGGACGGCAATGTCAAAAGCAATCTCCGAAGGCGAAAAGAAATTTGTGGCGCTCGCCGTCGCCGCCGACCACGGCGACGAATATATTGTTCCGTGCGGCATCTGCCGGCAGTTCATATGCGAATTCTGCCCGCCCGAATTTCCTATAATCCTTGTAAAATCGGAGGATGATTTCAAAATCTCCTCTCTCGGCGAGCTTCTTCCGGCAGGCTTTGTGCTTTGATATGAGAAACAAAAAAATCTCCGCACGAGCGGAGATTTTTTGTTTTGTTAATCCGTTACGGCTATTTTCTTTTCGGCATATACTGCGCCGGCAATACCGATAAAATATCCCGCGACGCACAAAACGCTTTCGTAAATTATCGTTCCGACGATATTGTCTGTTGAAAAATCGGAGAAAATTATTCCGCAGAGCGTTGTTATCAGCCACGCCGAATATGTCGCAATCAGCGGAAAGCCTATTCCGCGAAGAGAAATATACGGCTTTTCAAATGTCGGCACGGTTTTGTGGGCGCGATAAAATATACGTGTTGCAAAAGCTAAAATAATTGCAACGATATATCTTGCGGCGTTTTCAAGCGCGCACAAGGCGTCGGAATACAGATAAGTTTCAATAAGCGAATCGCTTATGTCGTTTCGCAGCAAAAGCAGGGTTATCGCAAATGATATCATGGGCATAAGCGCTATCGAAATCGCGCCCGTGACGGACAAAACCACCGCATTTGTTCCTTTTGCAAGCATAACAATCCACACCGAAATTCCGACAAAGAAAAAAAGCAAGGCGTAAAGGAAAATATATTTTGCGTTATAAAAAAGCTGAATAAGAAAATCGAGTCCGCGCGGAAGATAATAATAATTTTTCTGCAGGACGGCAAACAGCACCGTAAACAAAACCGTGCCCGAAAGCGGCACTATAAGCTCCCATAATATTATGCGCGACAGTTTAAGCTTTCTTTTTTCCAAAATACCGTTCCTTTCGGGGAGTGTGATTATACAATAAATATATCACATTATCGTACAGATAAAAACTTTATTTTGTAAACTTTTCGGACAATAAAAACAGCTCCCCGAAGGGAGCTGTTTTTATATCTTTAGTAGGAATACTATTGATTACTGAAGTATCGAGTTAACGAGTACGCAATATGTGCCGTCAACTACGATGTACTGGAATGTAATTCTTTCGGGTTCCATCTGATATGTGTACTTGTAAGTAACAACATATGTGTAAGCGGGAGAGTTAGCTGTGCCCCAGAACGTACCGTTGAGGTTCTTAGCTTCTGCGCTTGTCTTGTAGTCAGCGAGAGCCTGTTCAGCTGCAACGATAGCTTCCTTAGCTGCGATCTTGGCTGCTGTTCTCTTTTCGCCTGTAGCAACTTCCTCAGCTACGATCTTGTCGTACTCAGCCTGAGCTGTCTTGATCTTTGCTTCAAGAGTTGCAACCTGAGTCTTGATAGCGAGGTTGTAGTTAACGAGAGTTACAGCTGTGGAATCGCTTGCCTTCTTGTAGTTGCCATCAAAGTCAACATAGAAGAATTCCCACTTGAAGCCTGTTCCGTCAACAACGGTCTTGCCGTCGTTGTAGAGGTCAACCTTGAGGTTACCCTTAGCGTCAACAGAAAGGATAGCGCCTGTCTTAGCTATGCCCGTAGAGCCCTTGATTTCGCCGTCTGCCGTTACTGCATAGTATCCAACAGGAATTGTAGCATCTATAGTAGCTGCATACTTAGCTTCTGCGTATGTTGAATATCTGTAGTAGATAGAGCCGAACTCATCGCCTGCGGGAACGGATACTGCGGAGTATGTGGACTTAACAACTATATCCTTGCCGTACTCTGTAGCTTCAAGAGTTGTGCCTGCCTTAGCAAGGTAAACGATCTTGTAGTTAGGAGTATCATCGTCATCGGGAGTAGGAGCAACTGTGCCGTCAACATATTCACCGATTACGCCGAGAACTGTAAGGTCACCGGAAACCGTTGTTACCTGTTCGTATGTTACGAAGAGGTCCTTGCCGGCTTCTGTGAACGCCTTAACGGTTGTTGTTGAACCGCTGAGGTTGCCTGTCTTAGCGTCGGGAGTCATAACAACGATTGTTGCATTCTCTTCTGCCATGTATGTTGTTCCGTCGAACTTAACTTCATAGTAGCCGGGGAGGTAGTTACCCTTATCAGCTGTAGGATCAAGAGCTCTGGACGAAACTGTGGAAACCTTTGCAAAGTCTGCATCGGAAACAGCTTCATCTGTCCATGTAAGATCCGTATAGTCGATTGTATAAGTAACAGTAACAACGGGGTTGCCGTTTTCGTCTACCATGGGTACACTCTGAGTCGTGTTAACTCTGTAAAGGAGTTTGTCTATAACCTTGTAGGGCATGCCGTCAGGTGTTGTCTGGCTTTCCCAGTAAGCCTTTTCGGTTTCTGTGAGAACCTTGAGCTGTGCGCCGGTCTTATCAACAACGGGAACGTATGTCTGAACGTTTTCGGACATCTTCTGAACCGCTGTGAATGTAACCTTAGCGTTTGCAACAGACCATCTCTTTACGAACTTAGCGGATGCGGAAGGAGTCTTCAGATAGTAAGGATCCTTAGCAACTCTTGTTGTAGTTTCTTTTGTGAAGGTTGTTGCGCCTGCCTTTATAGCAGCTACAGCTTCCTTTTCAACGGTCTTTGTGTCGATACCGTCAAGGAAGAACATGCTCTGATACTGAGTCCATGTAGCAGTTACGCCTACTGCGTTCTTAGCATAGGTGTACTTACCTGTGATTGTCATGTTTTCGTTCTTTGTAATGCTTACATCAGCTTCTGCAGTAGAGGCAACTTCGCCACCGACAACGTCGATGTACTTAAGAACTCTCTGGTTGGAAGCGTCCTTGAGAATGGAAACATAGATGAAGTCTGCATCGGTTACCTTTGTGCCGCTTGCGGCATTCTGGAACTGGTATGCGTTTGTAGTAGAAGCGAAGATCTTATGATATGCATCATAGTTTTCGATATCCCAGAGGTAAGAAGCGCTTGCTCTTACTTCGTATGTCTTAACGCCGGAAACTTTTCCGAAAGCGGAAGACGTAATTACGGACTGGAGATACTGACCTGCGTCGTTAACAACCTTAACGCCGTCGCTTACTGTGTTGAGATCTTCTGTAGCTGTGCTTGTGTAACGGAGAGCGTCAGCAACCTTAACGATTGCGATGTACTCGTTAGCTTTTGCAAGGTCAGCCTTAACAAGAGCTTCAAATGTAGCCTTGTCGCAGCCAACTTCTGCAAGGAATTCTGCAAATGTAACTGCTTTGTAAGCCGTCTGCTCTGCAGTTGTAGCTGTCTGATCATAGCCTGTGCCTGTTGTCTTGCCGTGGAGCTGGCAGTAAGCTGTAAGCATTCCGATGTCATTTATTGTTTTTTCATATACTGTATCATCGTCTGCTGCGCTTACGAGAGCCGCAATCTTAGCAAGTATGTTGGATACCTGATGAACGGGAGCGTAAGTCTGTACTACTGTACCTGCTTTTGAATAAGGTACATAGTTAGCTTCTCTTGCCATATATGTAGCCGCGTCAAAGCCGAGAGCCGTAAGAGCTTCTTTAACAGTAACGTTGTTGAGGCTAACTGTTACGGGCATAGCGCCGTCTGTATATGTGTTGGCACCGGAAACTGCAACCTTGAGAGAAGAGAATCTTGCGTCGAGAACTGCGCCGTCAGCATAGTTAGCTGTGCTGCCGAAGCCTTCGTTCTTAGCGGAAGCAAGAGTTACCTTGAAGGTGTTGTCGCCTGTTTCGGTCTTTTCAACCTTAACGATGAAGCCTGTGTCGGCTGCAGAAGCAGCTGCTGTATCAGCGAGGTAAACAACAACGTTTGCTGCGTCGCCTGTAGCTGTGCTGTCGATATCGGAAGCAAGTACATAGCTTACTGCCTTGTTATAAACAAGACCCTTGAACGTAGCGGGAGTGAGTATGTCGCTGATTGTTCCTGTTGTGGAGTTCTTGAGAGTGTCAAGGAAAGGAGTCCAAGCCTTGGAGTTTACTTCTATAGTATTAGAAGCGCCTGCGATTGTATATGTAAGGCTTACGGATTCTGCTCTGTTAGCGTATGTTTCGTTGCCGTCAGCATCGAATACGGGAACAGGGATATAAACGGTCTTTGTTTCTGCGATGTTGCCGAGAGTAGCAACTGTGCATACAAAGTATTCTTTGCCGTCTATTGTCTTTTTGCCGGATGTTTCGATAGCGGAGATAATTCCGGAAGAAACGTTGGCAACATTGATTGTCTGATAGTTGGAGTTAACCTTGATTGTTACTTTGCCGCTTGCAACGGAAGCAACAACGCCTGCGCCGAATTCGGACGAGCTGATTACAACAGCTATATCATAGTAACCGTCGTTGTCAACATCATAGAATTCAACCCATGCCTGACCCTTAGCCGTGTTGGGGATAAGAGCCTTGGCTTCAGCAGCTGTAAGCGTTTCGCCTGTTGCTGCGTCGAGAACAACGAGTTCGTCCTCTGCAACGGAACGGGAGCTGCTTACTACTGTGTATTCAACAGCCTTGTCGGATGCGCCCTTGTATACGAGCTTGTTTCCTGCGAAGGAAATTTCATGTGTATACTTTGTTGCGCCGCTTGCATCTGTGTATGTAGCAGATGTGTAAGCGAGAGGAAGCGCGGGAGTTGTATCGTTCGAGCCTGTAGCGTTTGCAAGCTTAGGATACTTACCGGGGTTCTTGACAGAACCGTCGTAGTTCCATGTGCGAACGTCAGTTGTTGCTGTAGCAACAAGAACCGTTGTGGAAACGGACTTTGTGCCCTTCTCTTCGGAGAAGAGTGTTACTGCCGTAACGCTGTCGTCAACTCTCTTAACCTTGAGAAGAGTACCGTTCTGTACATAATCGCCGAGGTTGAATGTGTCGAGAGTTTCGCCGGATGTGTCACGTGTTGCGGAAAGACCGAGAGATACGCGAACGAGTTTCTCGAGTTCGTCAACTGCAACAGTGTAGCCGGTGCTGACTGAGCCGGAGCCTGTTATCGGATAAAGACCTGCGTAACCGTCGAGCACTGTTCCGTCAGTAAGTGTTGTGGTTGCGCCGAGGACAAGCTGATTTGTTGCATCCATCGTAAGACCGTCAACTATAACTGTGTCGGAAGATGTGCCTGAGCCGCCCCAAGGGAAGTTCTTGCCGAGGTTCTCGCCCTTCTTTGTAAGGCAAGTAACGTCATCGGATTCGCTGCCCCAGTTGAGTATCGTTGCGAGGAGGTATGCAGCCTCACCGTAAGAAAGCTCGTAATCGGGGTTTACAGTATCAACGTTGGACATGAATGTCGAGTTGAATGCATGGCAATATTTGTTTGCCGCATACATCCAGTTGTACTGCCACTGGTCACCGTTTTCGGGAACGTCGTTCTGGAAGCCCATAAGTCTTACGATAACAACGCTTGCTTCCGCAAGGTCGATCGTAGCGTTGGGTCTGAAGTTGCCGTCACCGTCGCCGGCGATGAGAGCGCGCTGATAAGCGTAGCATATAGCTGCTCTGTGCGCCTTGTCTGTGTCAGCCTGATCTTTGAAAACAACTGTGTTTGCAAGAACGTTGTTTTCATCCCACCATGCTGTGTTAACCCAAGTGCTGTCGATTTTCGCAACCATAAGTGCGAATTCAGCTCTTGTGATTTTTGTTCCTGCTTTTGTGCCGATGTCGGCAACGCCGATGCTCTCAAGGTACTCAACTGCGTCGTTGTACCAAGTAGCCTTAGCTGCAGAAACGCTTGCAAACGCGCCGATTACCATTGTAAGAGCGAGCACGAGTGCAAGAATTCTTGAGATGTTTTTCATAGTATTCCTCCTATATTTTTTAGGTGCGTCGGGGGATAATTCTCCCTCTGTAGCTATCCTAGCATTGTAATAATACAGAATTGCGGCGTTTATTTCAAGAGGTTCGCGCGTTTTGTAATAAAACTGTAATATTTCGCGCGCAATTTTGCCTTCCTCTAGTATAATACGGCGCGGCTGTGATAAAATCAAGCGCTTTGAGCCATCTGTAACACAACTGAAACATTCATATACAATGGACAGGAAACAATTAAAACCCCCTGTCCGCCGGATTCGGCAGACAGGGGGGTTGCGGTTTCTATATACTCGGATATATCCGATAATTTTCACTTTGGCAATTTATATGAAAATCTATATTATCCGCTTTTGCGGGATTTTATTTTGCGAAATCCACTGCGCGGCTTTCGCGTATAACGTTGATCTTTATCTGCCCGGGATATTCAAGCTCTTCTTCGATCTTCTTTACGATGTCTCTTGCGACAACTATCATCTGATCGTCGTTTACCTGTTCGGGCTTTACCATTATGCGGACTTCTCTGCCCGCCTGAACGGCATAGGATTTTTCAACGCCGGGGAAGCTGTTTGATATTTCTTCGAGTTTTTCGAGACGCTTGATATAGCTGTCAAGGTCTTCTCTGCGTGCGCCGGGTCTTGCCGCCGAAACAGCGTCGGCTGCGGAAACAAGCACCGCAATGACCGTTCTCGGTTCAACGTCGCCGTGATGAGCTTCGATAGCGTGGATAACGTCTTTGTTTTCTTTGAATTTGCGTGCGATTTCAACGCCGAGCTGAACGTGAGAGCCTTCGACCTCCTGCGTGAGCGCCTTGCCGATATCGTGCAGAAGTCCTGCGCGTCTTGCAAGTACGGGGTCTGCACCGATTTCGCTCGCCATGATTCCCGCAACATAAGCGACCTCCATGGAGTGACTGAGCACATTCTGACCGTAGCTTGTGCGGTATTTCAGACGTCCGAGCAGCTTTATTATTTCTGGAGAGAGTCCGTTTACGCCGGTTTCGAGCGCCGCGTTTTCGCCCGCCGCCTTGATGGACGCTTCGATTTCCTTGCGGGATTTTTCAACCGTTTCCTCAATGCGCGCCGGATGAATACGTCCGTCGGAAATAAGTCTTTCAAGGGTAAGCCTTGCGATCTCTCTTCTTATCGGATCAAAGCAGGAAAGCGTTATTGCCTCCGGCGTGTCGTCGATTATAAGATCGCAGCCCGTAAGGGTTTCTATCTTGTGAATGTTTCTTCCCTCTCTGCCTATGATTCTTCCCTTCATTTCGTCGCTGGGCAGCGGAACGACGGATACCGTCGTTTCCGAAACCTGTTCGGAAGAAAGTCTCTGAATGGCGAGGGAAATAATGTTCTTTGCCTTTGTGTCCGCCTCCTCGCGCAGATCGCTTTCGATCTGATTGAGTCTGACCGCGGCTTCTCTTTTCGCGTCGGCTTCTATGCTTGCGACAAGCTCCGCCTTTGCGGTTTCGGCTGTGTAGCCGGAGATTTCCTCGAGCTTTGCCGTCTGAGCGGCTATCGTTTCCTCGATTTTCTCCTTCAGTCTTTCGACTTCTTTTGTCTTTTTGTTTAATGTCTCGTCCTTGCGCTCATAATTTTCGATTTTCTTTTCAAGCGCTTCTTCCTTTGCCAGCGCTCTGTTTTCAAGTCTGATTATTTCCTGACGGCGCTCTTTGTTTTCGCGCTCGGCTTCAGTCTTGGCACGGAGAATATCTTCCTTCGCTTCGACGATCATCTCTTTTTTCTTTGCTTCCGCCTCTTTTACGGCTTCTTCGGTAATGCGTTTCGCTTCGCTCTTTGCCGAGTTTATAAACGCTTTTGCCTTTTCGGTTTTCTTCTTTGTGATAAACGCCGAAACGAAGAAAACGACAAGCCCGACTGCCAGCCCGATTGCGGCGGCTATAAGATAAATTGTCAGATTGCTTAAAGTATTCAAATTATTTTCACACCTCCTCGCAGTGTTATTTAATATATGTAAGCGATATCAATGAATCAGAACCGGTTTAACTGATAAAAACGCATTTTTATCACTATACAAATGTTATTATACATTATATTATTGTTTCCTGTCAAGCGATTTTGCATATATTGAACAGTTTTAATTTCTGTTTTTCGGACATTTTGCGCCAAAAAAGCCCACGCAGACGCGTGAGCTCCCTGAAAATTTGTCATATCAGAGCTTTTCGTCGTCGGGATCGACGGGCGAAACGCGGTTTTTTACGCTTGACATAACTATCGAGGTTCTCGTTGACGAAACACCCTTTACGCGCTTAAGATCATCGAGCAGCTTTTCAAGCGATTTTGTGGTGTCCGTGCATACCTTGATAAGAAAGTCGCTGTTGCCGGTGACAACATGACATTCCATCACCTCGGGATGTGCGGCGGCAAATTCTTCCATAGCACCCGTGGCGCTCACGCCGGGAAGATAGTCCGTGCTTACATCGATAAACGCAAGAAGCTCTCTCCCTATTTTTGACGGATCGAGTATTACGGTGTAGCTTTTTATTATTCCGGTGGATTCAAGTCGCTTTATGCGCTCTATCACCGCGGACACCGACATATTTATCCGTGCGCCTATCGCGGACGCGTTCATTCTGGAATTTTCACTCAGACAAGCAAGTATTTTCTTGTCCACACTGTCAAGCATTTGCTTTCCTCCTCAACATTCAACGTAATTTTTAACCCTTATATTGAATTCTACCATTATTTTTAACGGAAGTAAAGAGGTTTTTCCGAAAAATAATTGAAACTTGCTCCGCGCAGTGATATAATATTGGCATAATACAATAAAAAAGCAGGTAAGTTACCCTATGTTCGACAAAAATAAATTTTCGGAAAAGATAAAACCCGCGCTTTCCGCAATGTATTCCGACGCGGAAGCCGCGGCGCAGCGCTATGCAAAAGCCGTTGAAGCGTTTTTTGCGCTTTACGGCGAAACCGACGATTTTTCGGTATTTTCCGTTGCCGGAAGAAGCGAAATATGCGGAAACCACACCGACCACAATCACGGTCAGGTTGTGGCTGCGTCCATAGATCTTGACATTATCGCCGTTGCGAAAAAAACGGACGGCACTCTTATCAGAGTTCAGAGCGAAGGCTTTGATCCGAACAGAGTCGATATTTCGACGCTTGAGCCGCAGGAAAACGAAAAATTCCGTTCGTCGTCGCTTATCCGCGGCGTTTGCGACGGAATTATAAAAAACGGCGGGAAAGCCGGAGGCTTCTGCGCCTATACAACGTCAAAAATACTCAAGGGCAGCGGACTTTCCTCGTCCGCCGCATTTGAAGATATGATAGGTACGATAGAAAATTACCTTTACAACGACGGAAAATTCGATTTCACGCAGATATCCGTGATATCGCAATACGCCGAAAACAGATTTTTCGGCAAGCCCTGCGGACTTATGGATCAGATGGCGTGCGCGGCAGGCGGCTTTGTTCATATAGACTTTGCCGACCCGAAAAATCCCGTAACGGAAAGAATAGAATTTTCACCGGAAAAATACGGCTATTCGCTTTATATAGTAAACACGGGCGGAAGCCATGCGGACCTCAATGACGATTACGCCTCGGTTCCCGCGGAAATGAAGGCGGTGGCAGGATTTTTCGGCAAAGAGGTGCTCTGCGGAATAACCGAAGAAGCACTTATCGAAAGCGCAAAAGCCATAAGAGAGGCTCTCGGCGACAGGGCTCTTCTGCGCGCGCTCCATTTCGTGCGCGAAAACGAAAGGGTAAAACGGATATCGTCATACATAGCGTCGGGCGACATAAAGGGCTTTTTGTCCGTGATAAACGAATCGGGACGTTCCTCTGCCATGCTTTTGCAGAATTATTACTCCGTAAAAGCGCCGAATGAGCAAGGCATCGGTCTTGCCTGCGCGATAGCGGAAAGCGTTATGGACGGGGACGGCGCGTGTCGCGTTCACGGCGGAGGCTTTGCCGGCACGGCGCAGGTGTTCGTCCCCAAAGATAAAGAAGCGGCATTTGTCCGCGCCGTCGAATGTGCGTTCGGCGCAGGCTGTGCAACAAAACTTATGATTCGCCCTGTGGGCGCGGTAAAGGTGTACTGATGTCAGACAGAAAGAAAAACAGGCAGTCCATGCCCGAAAAGCCGGCGAAAAAGCCGATAAATTACAAAAAGCTGTTTGCCCTTATCGGCGCGGTGATACTTTCAACCGTTATTTATTTCGGGCTGACCGAGCTTTCGGTCAGGCTTTCCGAAAACGCCGGTGAGCAGATATATATTCCCGTAATAGAGATATACACGATAGTCGCGGCGCTGCTCGCCTGCGCGACGGTGATAATAAACGCCGGCATGAGCCGAAGCGTCGATCCTGTCGAGTCCGATCTTCCGGACTCGTGGAGCACAGAAAGAAAAGAAGCTTTTCTCCGCAGCGTTCCGAAGCGCAGAAAAGCCGTAAAGGTGCTTTCGCTTATAATGATCGCGGTGATTTTTCCGCTCTTCTGCGAGATCGCGTCGTGGTGGCTTGAAGCCGTGATAAAGGGGTTTTCATCTTGAAGGCATATTCTCTTTTTTCAGGCTCGTCGGGCAATTGCTTTTTTGTACATACCGAAAGCACACGTCTTCTCATAGATTGCGGCGTAAGCGCGAAATGCGCCGAAAAAGCCTTGCAGTCGCTTGGCTTTTCGCTCTCGGACATAAATGCGATACTTGTTACGCACGAGCATATCGACCATACCAAAGGGCTTGAAGTGATTGCGAAAAACTATCACATTCCCACGCACATGGAGGAGCTTTCCGCGCGCGCGCTGATAAAGGATCCGTCCTGCGCGCTCCTGTGCGAGCTGTATCTTTACCGCGGAGATTTTGAAATAAAGGTCGGCGATATTTCCGTTCGCGCCTTTGCCACTCCGCACGACAGCGCCGCCTCCGTAGGCTATACGCTCGAATCGGGCGACGTAAAAATAGGCTTTGCAACGGATATGGGCTGTATAATGCCGTCCGTTTGCGAGGCGCTTTCGGGGTGCAATGCGTCGGTTATAGAAGCAAATCACGACATAAATATGCTGAGGTGCGGACCTTATCCGTATCCGCTCAAGCAGCGCGTGCTTTCCAATCACGGACATCTTTCAAACGACGCATCGGCAGAGCTTATATGTTCCCTTGCGGAAAGCGGAACGACGGGCTTTCTGCTCGGACATCTTTCAAGGGAAAACAATACGCCGTCGCTTGCACTCGGCACGGTAAGAGCCGCGCTCGGCGAAAAATCCGGCGTGACGGTATCGGCGGCGTCTCCCGCCGAAATTTCGGAGCTTATAATAAAATGACAACGATAAATCTTATTTATGTAGGCAACATCAGGGAAAATTATCTTCTTGCAGCGGCTGCGGAATACGAAAAACGTCTTTCGGCGTATTGCAAGCTTGTCTGCACCGAGCTGCGTGAGGAAAAGCTCCCCGACGAGCCGTCGCAGGCGCAGATAGACGCCGCTATAAAAAAAGAAGGCGAAAGAATTCTTTCCGTTCTGCCGCAGAAAAGCAAAAAGATCGCGCTCTGCGTCGAAGGCAAACAAATCTCTTCAGAAGAGCTTTCCGCAATGATAAAGGACGCGGAAAGCGCGGGCTTTTCACAGCTTTCGTTTATAATCGGCGGAGCGTTCGGGCTTTCGCCGGAGGTGAAAAACGCGTGCGATTTCAGGCTTTCGCTTTCAAAAATGACCTTTACGCACCGCATGGCGCGCGTGCTTCTGCTCGAACAGATATATCGTGCGGAAAACATAGCGGCAGGCGGAAAATATCACAAATAAAGGACTTCTTTTTATGGAATATCTTGCAGGAACGGCGGATGTAGCCGTAATAGGAGCGGGTCATGCCGGCGTAGAAGCCGCGCTTGCCTGCGCCAGACTCGGTTGCGACACCGTGCTTTTCACAATATCAAACGACGCCGTGGCAAATATGCCGTGCAACCCGTCGATAGGCGGCACGGGAAAAGGTCAGCTGGTGTTTGAAATAGACGCTTTGGGCGGAGAAATGGGCAGAGTAGCCGACAAAGTCATGCTTCAGGACAGGGTTCTCAATTCAAGCAAAGGACCTGCGGTACAGTCGAAGCGTATTCAGGCGGACAGGCGGCTCTATCAGAGCGTGATGAAAAAAACCATAGAACACACGGATAATCTCCGCCTTGTTCAGGCGGAAATCCGCGAAATCCGCACCGAAAATAAAAACGGCATACCCTCCGTTTGCTCGGTGGTGACAAGACTTTCGGGCGTGTGGAATGTAAAAGCCGCCGTTGTCTGCTCCGGAACTTATCTCGATTCGCGCGTTATCATAGGCGAGGTTATGTATTCGTCCGGTCCGGACGGAATGCACGCCGCAGTGGGACTTACCGATTCGCTGAAAAAGCTCGGCTTGTGCTTTCTTCGCTTCAAAACGGGCACTCCGCCGCGTCTTGACGCAAGAAGCATAGATTTTTCCGCGCTCGAACGTCAGGACGGCGAAAAAATAATGAAGCCGTACAGCGCGGATACAGATCCTGCCGCACTTTTGTCGCGCCCCAATCTTCCCTGCTATATTGCATACACAAACGAAGAAACTCACCGCATAATACGGGAAAATATTCACCGTTCTCCGCTTTACAGCGGCGAAATAAAGGGCATAGGTCCGCGCTATTGCCCCAGCATTGAGGATAAGGTCGTTCGTTTTCCCGACAAAACGCGTCATCAGCTGTTTGTGGAACCTACCGGCGACGGCACGGGAGAGATGTATCTGCAGGGCTTTTCCTCGTCAATGCCGGCGGACGTTCAGCTTATGATGCTCCGCTCGATGAAGGGCTTTGAGCACGCGGAAACCATGCGCAACGCCTACGCCATAGAATATGACTGTATCGATCCGACGCAGCTTTCCCATACACTGAAATTCAAAGCCGTGGACGGACTTTTCGGCGCAGGACAGTTCAACGGAACCTCCGGCTATGAGGAGGCTGCCGCTCAGGGTCTTATCGCCGGAATAAATGCGGCGCTGTCGGTAAAAGGCAAGGAAATGATAACTCTTCCCCGCCACAGCTCGTATATCGGCACGCTTATAGACGATCTTGTGGTAAAAGGCACAAACGAGCCTTACAGAATGATGACCTCGCGCTCCGAATTCCGTCTGCTTCTCCGTCAGGACAACGCGGACAGACGTCTTACCGAAATCGGCTATAAAATCGGGCTTATAAGCGAGGAAAGATATGAAAAATTCAAGGAAAAGCAGGCACTTATCGACAAAGAAGAGGAAAGACTGAGCCGCACGGTGCTTTCTCCCACTCCGGAGCTTAACGCAATTCTTGAAAGTGCCGGAGAAACACCCGTAAAAACCGGTCTGCGCCTTGCCGAAGCGATAAGACGTCCGACCGTGACATACGAAATGCTCTCCCCCGTAGACAAAGACCGTCCTGCTCTTCCGCATGAAGTCGTTTTTACGGCGGTGACCGACATAAAATACGACGGTTACATCAAAAAACAGCTTGCGGAAGCCGAAAAATTTGAAAAACTTGAAAAACGTCTGCTCCCCGAAGAAACGGATTTCATCCATATAAGAGGTTTAAGCACGGAAGCGGCACAGAAGCTCGATCTTCACAAGCCGCAAAGTATAGGTGAAGCGTCCAGAATATCGGGAGTAAGTCCTGCGGACATTGCCGTGCTGCTTATTTATCTTGATTCAATATCGGGCGACCGACGCAGACATCCGAATTCGGAGGACGAAAAATGAATCGCGATACCTTTTTTACAGCCATCGAACAAACGTTCGCAATAAACGAATTGTCGTTGCACTTGCAGGAAAATCAAAAAGAACAATTGTTCAACGCAACAAATATAATACTTGAAAAAAACAAGGTTATGAACCTTACTGCAATATGCTCTGAAAACGAATTCGTATCACGCCATTGGGCAGACGCCCTCACCGCTGCGGAATTTATTCCGGGCAACGCTTCCCTGCTTGACGTAGGAACAGGCGGCGGAATCCTTGCGCTGGCTTACGCGATCGTCCGTCCGGATATATCCGTGCTTGCAATGGATTCGACCGCAAAGAAAACCGATTTCGTGGCAGAATGTGCGTCCGCCATCGGACTTAAAAACCTGAAAGTCATTTCAGGTCGTGCGGAAGAGCTTTCAAAAGACAAAAAATATCGCGAGCGATTTGACATTGCAGTAGCTCGCGCCGTCGCCGCAATGCCCGTACTTTCCGAGCTTTGCCTGCCGTTTGTCCGCACAGGCGGAGTTTTCTGTGCACTTAAAGGAAAAAACGGCTCGGAAGAACTTTCCGCATCGCTTTCCGCAATAAAAACACTTGGCGGAAAAGTCTCGGAAGACAAATTCATTCAGCTTAAAGAAATCACATCCGAAGGTGTCGCCTCATCGGACAGACACATTCTGATCATAGGAAAAATTTCAAAAACTTCGGACATTTATCCGCGAAGATATGCGCAAATAACCAAAAATCCGCTTTGATACGGCGGTCATTTCAACATATCGGCACGAAAAACAACGCTTCGACGGCGTGTTTTTCGTGTTTTTTGTTTTTATCCGTGATATTATCAGCATATGGAGGTGATACGAATGGACAAGCCTTCGCGCGAAAAGAAAGCTGCGTCAAATGCGGAACTCCCTTCCGAAGCAAGAGACGTAAGGCTTATAAAGCTCTCCGACATTTATCCCGACCCCCTCCGAAAGCCGGGAAAATATGACGATGCGGAGCTTTGCGTCATCGCGCGGGGATTTTTACGGCACGGAATCGGATTTCCGATAACCGCCGCCGAAATACCTGAACTTAAAAACAAGTTTATGCTTATTTCGGGTGAGAAAATCTTCCGTGCCGCACTTATTGCCGGTCTGAAGCGGCTTCCGTGCATAATTTCCGAAGAATATCCGCGTCGCTTGCCGGAGCGCCGCGCATCGGAAGATCTGCCGGAAAAGCCGTGCGTCGTCCCGACCCCCGTAAACGCTTCGGGCGGTGCCTCTCCGCCGCCCAAAAGCAAAATAGCGATAAAGGATCCCCGTTTTTTCTTCAATTCCGTCTACCACGCGGTAGATTTGATGAAGCAAAGCGGAATTCCCGTATCGTGCGGAACACGGGACGACGACGGGCAAACCGTTCTGATCATCACCGTACCCAAATCTCCTCCTATATAGCGTATGGCAGAAATGTTCCACGTGGAACCGCGGCGCAGACAAAGCGCAACGTTCCACGTGGAACATTTTTCTTTTTATCTCGTTCGTCCGTCATATGTTTTTCCCGATTTTACTTGACTTTAAGCCGTCGCGGTGATATAATTTTTACATTACCCGAAAATGCAAAGGAGCAGCGCCTATGGCGAAAATAATATCGTTTGCAAATCAGAAAGGCGGCGTGGGAAAAACAACGTCAGCCATAAATATCGCCGCAGGCACCGGACTCAAAGGCAAAAAGACGCTTTTGCTCGACTGCGACCCTCAGGGCAACGCCTCAAGCGGCGTCGGAATAAGAAAATCGCGCACGGGAGCGACGACCTATGATATACTTATAGGCAGAGCGCGCGCGGAGGACGCGATAATAAAAACCGATTTTGAAAATCTTTCCGTGCTTCCGTCAAGCATGCCGCTCGCGGCGGCGGAGCTTGAGCTCGCCGACCTCGAAAACCGCGCTTTCAGGCTGAAAAACGCTCTTGAAAGCGTAAAAAACGATTTTGATTACATTTTTATAGACTGTCCGCCCTCGCTCGGAATGCTTACTGTAAACGCGCTGACGGCAAGCGACGGCGTTATCGTGCCGATGCAATGCGAATATTTTTCGCTCGAAGGACTCACGCAGATACTTTCAACCGTAAAACAGGTAAAAAGACTGTATAATCCGCAGCTTTCGCTCACAGGAATTCTCATAACCATGCACAACGGCAGGCTGAATTTATCCGTGCAGGTGCTCGACGAGCTGAAAAAGCATTATGCGGACAAGCTGTTTTCCACGCCCGTGTCACGCAATGTAAGACTTTGCGAAGCGCCGAGCTTCGGAATGCCGATACAGTATTATGATAAATATTCAAAGGGAAGCTCCGCTTACGACGATATCGTGAAAGAGCTTCTCGAAAGAACATAGAAAGGGGAGATCATATGGCAAAACCAAAGCTGACGGGACTCGGCAGAGGGCTTGACGCCATTCTTGTTGACAGCGACTATTCGTCGGGCGACAGCATCACTTCGGTGAGAATAAACGACGTTGAGCCGAACAAAAATCAGCCGCGAAAGCTTTTTCAGCAGGAAGAGCTCGAAGCCCTGTCGGATTCCATAATAAAATACGGGGTAATTTCCCCGATAACCGTAAGACAAGCAGGGGACAGATATATTATCATCGCGGGAGAAAGACGTTGGCGCGCCGCAAGAATGGCGGGACTTTCCGAAATTCCGGTGATAATAATCAGCGCCGACGATAAAAAAGCCGCGGAAATAGCGCTTGTCGAAAACATTCAGCGCTCGGATCTCAATCCCGTGGAGGAGGCTCAGGCGTATGCTGCACTTATAGAGCAGTACGGACTTACGCAGGAGGAAGTTGCCGGACAGATAGGGAAGAGCCGTAGCTCCGTAACGAATTCTCTCAGACTTCTTGAGCTTCCGGACGCGGCGCTCGCATTGCTTGCGACAGGAAAGCTTTCCGCAGGTCACGCAAAAGTGCTTCTGGGAATAAAGGACGCAAAAAAGCTTTCGGAAGCCGCGCAGAAGGTAGTTGACGGCGAGCTTTCCGTAAGAGAAACGGAAAAGCTTGTAAAACAGCTCTGCGCTCCGCCCAAGCCCGAAAAGGAGCTTCCGCCGATAGATTACACAAGAGCGCTTGAAACAGCCATTCAGGATAAAATTGGCAGAACAGTGAAAATTAAACAAAACGGCGCAAAAAGCAGTATAACGATAGGCTTTTCGGACAACAATGACCTTGAAGCCGTGCTTCGTCTGCTTTGCGGCGATGATTTCGTAAATTCTCTTTAATTAAAGAAAGGATACAGATAAAATGCTTGATATCAGACTTATAAAGGAAAATCCGCAGAACGTTATAGACCGTCTTCGCGCAAAGGGCAAGGAAGCCGAAGCCGACATTTACCGCGTTATAGAGCTTGACGCAAAGCGCCGCGAGCTTATCGCGTCCAGCGAAACGCTCAAAGCGGAGCAGAACAAAACCACAAAGCTTGTTCCCGTCTACAAAAAAGAGGGAAAGGACTGCACGCCGATATTTGCTCAGATGAAGGAGCTCGGCGCAAAGGTAAAGGAGCAGGAGGAAGAGCTCAAACAGGTTGAAACGGAATACAATTCTATTATGCTTTCGTTCCCGAACCTGCCCGATCCCGACGTTGTTCCCGGCGGAAAAGAAAACAATCAGCCCCTTTATTACTTCGGCGAGCCGAGAAAATTCGACTTCGAGCCGAAAAATCACGTCGATCTCTGCACAAGCCTCGGACTTATCGACTATCCGCGCGGCGTAAAGCTCTCCGGAAACGGCTTCTGGATATATCGCGGAATGGGCGCAAGACTTGAATGGGCGCTCCTTAACTACTTTATCGACACACATCTCAGCAATGGCTTTGAGCTTGTTCTTGTGCCGCATATGCTCGGTTACGAATGCGGTCTTACGGCAGGTCAGTTCCCGAAGTTTGAAGATGAGGTTTACTGGCTCGACGTCGCCGAGGACGAACGCCGTCGTTTTATGCTCCCCACAGCCGAAACCGCCCTTGTTTCGCTCCATCGTGACGAAATTCTGAAAGAATCCGAGCTTCCCAAAAAATATATCAGCTACACGCCGTGCTTCCGCAGAGAAGCAGGCAGCTATCGCGCAGACGAGCGCGGAATGGTTCGCGGACACCAGTTCAACAAGGTTGAAATGGTTCAGTACACGCTTCCCGAAGACAGCGACAGAGCTTTTGAGGAGCTTGTTTCCTGCGCGGAGGGGCTTGTAAAAGGACTCGGCTTCCATTTCCGCACGGTAAAGCTTGCGGCAGGCGACTGCTCGGCGTCAATGGCGCGCACATATGATATAGAAATCCAGATACCCTCGATGAACGGCTACAAAGAAGTAAGCTCCGTTTCAAATGCACGCGACTATCAGGCGCGTCGCGGAGCTATCCGCTTCAAACGCGAGGACAGCGGAAGAATAGAATTCTGCCATACGCTCAACGGCTCGGGACTTGCAACAAGCCGTATTCTTCCCGCGCTTGTCGAACAGAACCAGAATGCCGACGGCAGCGTAACCGTTCCCGAAGTTCTCCGCAAGTATGTGGGAACAGACAGAATAGGCTGATATGGGCGGCTTTTCGGAATTATTTGACTCGGTAAGGACGTCCGACGGCGGAAAGCTCTCCTTTCAGTTTGTTTTATGGACGCTCATCTTCGGGGTTATAATATCGTGGATAATCATTTTCTACAACAAGAAAATTGTAGGCGCGCTTGTCCGCGCGATAATTTCGTCGGGCGCGACATCACAGGAAACGGCAAAAACCTTGGCCGAGATAGAACAGGAGCATAACGTCAGCGCGATATCGCACTATAAACGTTCCGCCGCGCTGCAGAGAATTATATTTATCGCAGGGAAAAGCGAGCCTCCGCAGGGAAGCGGCAAAAAGAAACGCTCCGTGACGATTGACGAAAGCACGCGCTTCTATATTCCGGAGGATATGCTTTTCCGCGCGGAAAAGCAGTACGGGGAAGAGGAGCACGGCGTGCTTTCGATAGTGCTGGGAACAGTGGCAATAATAATTGCAGGCGTTATAATAACGTATATCTCACTCAACTGAAAATCAGCGTGTATCTTCTCCGCAAAAGCGGGGAAGATACACTTTTTACTGCATTACAGACATAAAACACCGAAAAAAGGCGGTTTTTTTCACGAAAACCTTGAATTGTGGGATTTTTGTGGTATACTGATAAGGTAAATATCATTATAAAAGGCTGTGATGAAGCGGCTTTTTGCGTATAAACGGTTACAGAGAGTGTCCGACGAGGCTGAAAGCGGCGCACCGCGACGCAGATTCTGCCTTTCGCTTCGGAGCTTTTTCCGTGAAAACAAAAAGTAGCGGGAAACGGCTTGTCACCGTTAAAGGACTTATTAAAGCGTCCGCCGGAAAGGCGGAAATCGTGGGTGGTACCGCGGAGCTTGTCGCTTCGTCCCTTTTTTGTGGGGCGGAGCTTATTTTTTTTGCAAACGTAAATATTTTGAAAGGACTTTTTATATGAAAGAACTACTTGAAAAAATCAGGCAGGACGCGCTTTCCGCGCTTAGCGGCGACGAAAGCTCGGAATCTATCAGAATCCGTTTTCTCGGTAAAAAGGGCGAGCTTACCTCCGTGCTTCGCGGAATGGGCGCGGTCGCTCCCGAGGACAGACCGAAAATGGGGCAGCTTGTAAACGAAGTAAGAGAAAAAATCGAAGCGGCGATCGCCGAAAAGGCGGAGCGCGAAAAGAAAGCCGCACTTGAAGCCAAGCTGAAATCTGAAAAAATCGACGTTACCGTTCCCGGCGACGACCTTTCAATCGGAAAGCGTCATCCGCTGGCGCAGACAGAAGCGCTTATACGCGAAATATTCATAGGAATGGGCTTCTCGGTTGTCGAAGGTCCCGAGGTGGAATACGATTACTACAACTTTGAAGCGCTCAATCTGCCGAAAAATCATCCGGCGCGCGATACGCAGGACACATTCTATATAACCGACAACATTCTGCTCCGTTCGCAGACCTCTCCCGTTCAGGTAAGAACGATGGAAAACACAAAGCCCCCGATAAGAGTTATCTCTCCCGGAAGAGTTTACCGCGCCGACCCCGCCGACGCAACCCATTCGCCGATATTCCATCAGTGCGAGGGACTTGTCGTTGACAAGGGAATAACAATGGGCGATCTCAAAGGCGTGCTTGAGCTTTTCGCAAAGAAAATGTTCGGTGAGGACACGAAAATCCGTTTCCGTCCGCATCATTTCCCGTTCACGGAGCCTTCCGCAGAGGTCGATGTTTCCTGCTGGGAATGCGGCGGCAAGGGCTGCCGTCTGTGCAAGGGCGAGGGCTGGATTGAAATTCTCGGCGCGGGAATGGTGCATCCGTTCGTGCTTTCAAACTGCGGCATAGACCCCGAGATTTATTCCGGCTTCGCTTTCGGAATGGGCATTGAAAGAGTTGCTCTCTGCCGGCTCGGCATAGACGATATGCGTATGCTCTACGAAAACGACGTGAGATTCCTTTCTCAATTCTGATAAGGAGGATTTAACAGATGATACTTTCACTCAATTGGCTCCGCGATTTCATCGACGTAAGCGATATAGACATAAAAACCTTCTGCGAGGATATGACGGTTTCCGGCTCAAAGGTTGAAACCTATGAGCAGCTCGGAAAAGAAATCGAAAACGTCCGCGTCGGACTTATAACGAAAATCGAACAGCACCCCGACGCCGAAAGGCTCGTTATCTGTCAGGTCGATATCGGCGGCAGAAATCTTCAGATAGTGACAGCCGCCAAAAACGTATTCGAGGGGGCGCTTGTTCCCGTTGCAATTTCTCCCTCGGGAGAAAAAGTCGTTGCAAAGCTTGCCCACGGCGTTGAAATAAAAACAGGCAAGCTTCGCGGCGCGGTAAGCGAGGGAATGTTCTGCTCGATAGAAGAGCTCGGGCTTGATCTTCACGATATGCCCGGCGCTCCGACGGACGGAATTCTCATTCTCAACGAAAATTATCCCTGCAAGCCCGGTGACGATATAACCGATGTTCTTCATATGAACGATACGGCTGTCGAATTTGAAATAACGCCCAACCGTCCCGACTGTCTTTCCGTAATAGGTCTGGCAAGGGAAGCCGCGGCAACCTTCAGGCGTCCGGCAAACATTCCCGCTCCGAAGGTAAAAGGCTCGGAGGGCGACGTGCGCGACTATGTAAGCGTATCGGTTGACAGCAAAAAATGCTCACGTTACTGTGCAAGAGTCGTTAAAAACGTAAAAATAGCTCCCTCACCGCTGTGGCTTCGTATGCGTCTGCGCACAGCAGGCGTAAGACCGATAAACAACATCGTAGATATCACAAACTACGTTATGATAGAATACGGTCAGCCGATGCACGCGTTTGATTATTCCTGCCTTGACGGAAACCGTATAGTTGTCCGCGAAGCGGGCGACGGAGAAATCTTCCGCACGCTTGACGGTCAGGAAAGAGCGCTTACTCCCGATATGCTTGTCATTGCCGACAAGGATCGCCCCGTCGGCATTGCCGGCGTTATGGGCGGCGAAAACAGCGAAATCACAAGCTCAACGGCAACGGTTGTATTTGAATCCGCCTGCTTTGACGGCGCTTCCGTCCGTATCACGGCGAAAAAGCTCGGTATGAGAACCGAAAGCTCCGCGCGCTTTGAAAAGGGTCTTGACTGCGAAAACTGTATGCCCGCTCTTCAGCGCGCCTGCGAGCTTGTCGAGCTTCTCGGCGCGGGCGAGGTTGTAGGCGGCGCAATAGACGTTTATCCCGAAAAAAAGCCAGTCTACACCGTTCCTTTTGAGCCGGAAAAAATAAACCGTTTCCTTGGTATATCCCTTTCTCCCGACAGCATGAAGGATATCCTCCGTTCGCTTTGCTTTGAAATCGGGGACGGAAAGGTTATAGTTCCGTCCTTCCGCGACGACGTCCGCTGTATGAACGACGTGGCGGAGGAGGTTGTCCGTATTTACGGCTACAACGAAATAGCTTCAAGCTCTATCGTTGCGCAGATGACTCAGGGCGGACTTCCAAAGGACGTCAAGTTCCGCGAGGGACTTTCCGATCATCTCTGCGCGCTCGGACTTGACGAAATATGCACGTTTACCTTTATTCCCGCAAGAATTTATACAAAATCGGGAATGGCGGAGGACGACCCGAGAAGAAAATCGGTTGAAATATCAAACCCGTTCGGCGAAGATACAAAAACTCTCCGCACAACGTCTATCCCGTCGATGCTCGAAACGCTTGAGCTCAACTACAACAGGTCAAATCCCGCGGCTTCGCTTTTTGAAATGGCTAAGGTTTTCATTCCCAGAGAGGGAATTGTGACAAACATTCACGGTCTCGAAGGCTCTCTCCCCGACGAAAGAATCAAGGTCACGGCAGGATTTTACGGCGCAGGCTCGTTCTCCCGCATAAAGGGAATTTGCGAAGAAATCCTCCGCTATGCGGGAATTGACAACGCAAAATATGTTGCGGTTTCCGATAACCCGACCTTCCACCCCGGACGCTGTGCAGGCATCGTTCTTCCGGACGGAACAAATCTCGGTATATTCGGCGAAATCCACCCCGTAACGCTTGAAAATTATACGTTCTCGTGTCCCGTTTATGTTGCGGAGCTTGATCTCGGATATATATGGGAGCACGCAAATCTTGAAAAGAGCTACAAGCCTCTGCCCAAATTCCCCGCTGTCAGCCGCGACTTTTCGCTTGTCTGCGACGAGGATGTTGAGGTCGGCACGCTTGAAGAGGCGATGTCCTCCTGCGGCGTAAAAATTCTCGAAAGCATCGCGCTTTTCGATATTTACAGAGGAAGTCAGCTTCCCGAAGGCAAAAAGAGCGTAAGCTTTTCCGTAATGCTCCGTTCCGGCGATCACACGCTGACCGTTGAGGAAGCGGACAAAGCCACCAAAAAAATACTCGGTGCGCTTGAGCACAAGCTCGGCGTAACGATCCGTTCGTAAAAGGAGGATTTTACAATGTATTATGACATAGAAATTGCGGGACTCCGGCGCAGACTTCCGCTTTGTCCCTTAAACGAGTCGCTTTATATCGGTGCTTTTGTAATGTTCGGCGATGTTGAGCTGACAAAAGCCGCCGCAACCGAGCTTCTTAAACTCGCGCCAGAGCATGACATAATGATAACCGCCGAAAGCAAGGGAATTCCGCTTGTTTATGAAATGGCGCGTCAGTCCGGCGTAAACAATTATCTTCTCGCAAGAAAAACCCCGAAGCTTTATATGCGCGATATCTTCTCGATAGAGGTCAAATCAATAACTCACGCCACGTCCCAGACGCTTTACCTCGACGGCAACGACGTTGCGGCTATGAAGGGCAAAAGAGTTCTCATCGTTGACGACGTTATAAGCACGGGCGAATCGATTCATGCCCTTGAAGAGCTTGTTGCCAAAGCCGGCGGAAGCACGGTCGGAAGGCTTTGCGTGCTTGCCGAGGGCGACGCCGCAAAGCGCGACGATATCAAATTTCTTCAGGTGCTTCCTCTGTTCAATGCAGACGGAACGGCAATAGAATAAATACGGAAAGCCACCCTTTTGGGTGGCTTTTGAACTGAAAATTAAAATTTTTAATAAATTTATATCGAAAAACAAGAAAACATATGATATAATAATAAAAAACGAATTTATAGGGAAGGAGAACCTCTATGAACGCAGAAATATACAATTATGTAGACGCCAATCTTACGAAAATGATAGGCACTCTTTCGGAGCTTGTGGCAATTCCGAGTGTAAAAGGCAAGGCTGTGCCAGGAAAGCCCTATGGCGAAGAATGTGCAAAAGTGCTTGATAAAATGCTTAATATTGCGTCGTCGTTCGGATTCAAAACCGAAAATCACAAAAACAGAGTCGGCACGATAGACTTTTATCCGGAGGGAGAGCCTTCGCTTGGAATACTCTGTCATCTTGACGTTGTTCCTGCCGGAGAAGGCTGGAAAACTCCTCCGTTTTCTATGTTTATGTCGGGCGGAAAGCTTTACGGCAGAGGCACAATGGACGACAAAGGTCCTGCCGTTTGCGTGCTTTATGCAATGAAAGCCATAAAGGACTGCGGAATAAAGCTTTCAAAAAACGTGCGCTTTATTGTCGGCACGGACGAAGAAAACGGTTCATCGGATCTTGAATGGTACAAAAAGCAGGCAAAGCTTCCTCCGAATGTATTCACTCCGGACGGCAGTTATCCCGTTATAAATATAGAAAAGGGTATGATTCGCGGCGAAGTATCCGCAAAATGCTCCGTCGGAGGAGCAAAATCGGTGCTTTCGGCGTCGGGCGGCACGGTTATAAACGCCGTTCCGGAAAGCGCATCGGCTACAGTTGTCGGTTTTTCGGATATTGAGCTTACGCTCGCCGCAAAAAACGCAGGGATAGGTCAGCTTGTCACGTTCGGAAAGGACGGCGACAAAACCGTTATAACCGTAAAGGGAAAGAGTGCTCACGCTTCGACTCCGGCAGAGGGCATAAATGCCGTAACGGGACTTTGCTCTATGCTCGGCAGGCTTTACGGCGACGATGATTCTACCGTTATGTTCCGCAATCTTTCCTCGCTTTTCCCCTTCGGCGAAACGGACGGAAAGTCGCTTAAAATCGCCGCCTCCGACGAAAAATCCGGCGCGCTTACGGAAGTGCTCAGTATTCTTTCGTACTCAAAGGGCGTGCTTACGGGCAGGTTTGACATACGCTTCCCGCTCTGCCGCTCTGTCGAAAAAGTAAAAGCGGGGCTTGAAAAGGCTTTCGCCGCAAAAAATATGGAGCTTTCCGATTTTTCCGGCGTTGAACCTCACGAAACCTCCGCCGATTCGGATTTTGTAAAAACGCTAAGCAAGGTTTACGAAGATATAACCGGCGCGCGCGGCGGCTGTATAGCTGTCGGCGGCGGCACCTATGTTCACGATATCGAGGGCGGCGTTGCTTTCGGCGCGGAATTTCCCGGAGAGGACTGCAAAATTCATTCCGTCGGCGAATTTATTTCCGTCGAGCGTATGAAGCAAAACGCCAAAATCTTCGCAGAAGCCATAATCCGCCTCTGCAAATAACCTACTTTTCTTTGGAAAAGAAAAGTAGGCAAAAGAAACTTTGGTTATCGGTGACGATATACAGAGTTGATAAAGCCTTCTCCGTCACGGCAAGCCGTGACATCGCCCTCTTCTCGGCGAAGCCTGCTCGCCTTGCTACGCAAGCCAAGCAAATCTCCCACAGGGCAAGCCTCAAATTACAGACAAGCCTCTCACTCTGGGAGAGGTGGCGCACGAAGTGCGACGGAGAGGGCAAAAACCAAAAGAAACTTTAATTATCGGGCATGATATACAGAGTTTTCAGCATCTGTGCAGAAGAACGCGGCACACGAATCTCAAATCACCAATACAAATAAAAAGTCCCGCCGGAGCGGGACTTTTGTTTTATCAGCCGTTGAGCTTTACGAATCTGTCGATAACGTCGTCAAGGGCAAGGGTGGAATGGTCGTTTATATATGTCATAACGGTGTTGTTGAAGTTTTTGTACCAATGCTCGGGAATATTCTTGAAGCCTATGCATGCGCCGACGATACTGCCGACTGTCGCGCCCGTGCAGTCGTTATCAAGACCTATCGCAACGCAGTTGCCTATGCATTTTGTATAATCTTTTCCGCCGAGCATAAGCGCGAAAACGATAGCGCACATATTGTTTATTGTATGAACGGGGTGCATTTTGGGGAAGTGCTCGTCAAGAAGCTGACGCGCGCGGATATAGTTTGTAACCTTTTCTTCGCAGGAGAAAGCCCATTCAAGCTCTTTATAAAGCTCTGATTCCTTCGGAATCTGCTTCATACCTTCTTTTACTGCGTCGAGAGGGGTTTCTGCCGTGAAAGCTGCGGCAACGGTTGCCGCACAGAACATTTCACCGTAAATACCGTTCTGACGATGGGTAAGGTAGGCGTCCGGATAAGAAAGCTTTGCGGCGGCTTCGGGATCGCCTGCTTCGGCATATCCGAAAGCGTCCGCTCTGATAGCTGCGCCTATCCATTCGACATAATTGTTGAAGTTTGCCGCGCTTTCTGCCTTTGTTCCCGCGCGGAGCTGCATAAGCGCTTCGCTTTCCGCGGTGCAGGCATAGGGAAGATAATCGAGCCAGAGCTTGCCGGCGTCGTCTACCGTGTAGCCTTTTCCGTATTTTTCGAGAAGAAGCAGATTGAGGATGGTATAGGTTATGTCGTCGTCAACCGGAACCTTGTTTATATTTTCAAGAATATATTCGGTTCTGTTGTTTACCTGATAATGAATTTTTTCGGGGTGATCGGTTCCTGTCCAATAATCAACGGGTGGATACTGCATATTGCACTCCATAGCGAGCGCCTGCATATCCGACATTTTGTAAAGCTCTACGGGAATGCCGAGAACGCAACCGGCAAATCTTCCTATAACCGCACCTTTCATACGGTCATAAAGATCCGAAACGGGTTTTTTGCAGTTTTCCGCGCCTTCGGGACGAAGGGCAAGAATTTCATCAAGCTTATCGGGCTGAATTTCAGGATGCTGATTTGTGTACATAATTTTTTCTTCCTTTATAATAAATAAAATTTTTTGTTGTAACTAAAACGTGCAAATTAAATTTTCTTTTGCTTTTCCAACAGGCTCTGTCTGTGCAGATATTAAAAACTCTGCATATCGTCACCGATAACCGAAGTTTCTTTGGCCTTTTGCCCTCTCCGTCGCACTTCGTGCGCCACCTCTCCCGTAAGGAGAGGCTTGTCTGTAATTTGAGGCTCGCCCTGTGGGAGAGCTCCCGACGCAGTCGGGTGAGAGGGTATTAAAAACTTTGCACATCGCTTTTGATAACCGAAGTTTCTTTTGCCTACTTTTCTTTTCAAAGAAAAGTACGGTGCCTGCTTTTCTTTTCCAAAGAAAAGTAAGTTACATTTCGTCGAGGGTAAGTGAAAATGCCGGCAGAAATTCTTCCATAAAGTAATCAAGCTCGGGACATTTGTAGTCTTCAAGCAGCTTCATTGTGGAATCCTTTGCCGAACGGAATTCTCCGTTTCCGCATTTTTCTTCTTCAACGCATTTGATGTATGCGGCAAGCTTGTCCGCTATTTTGACAAGGCGCTCAATATCCTCATCGGGACAATCGAGAAGCGCCTCATAGGCGGGCTTCAGCTTTTCGGGTAGCTTTTCAATAAGCTGATTTACCGCCTGCCGCTCGACAATTTTGTAGTTTTCGCGCATTTCGCGGCTGAAATATTTTACCGGCGTGGGCATATCTCCGGTAAAAACCTCGGTGGCGTCGTGATAAAGCGCCGCCGCCATTACCGCGCCCTCGTCATACTGCCGGCCGTATATTTCATTCCCTATAAGCGCGAGAGCGTGAGCGATCATCGCAACCTCCATGCTGTGCGAAGAAAGATTTTCTTCGGAGGTGTTGCGCATAAGCCCCCATCTGTGAATATATTTTTCTCTGAATATAAGTGAAAAAAAGCTGCTTGCCATATCATTTACCCTCAAAGAACGCCGCGTAAAGACGAACCATATTGTATCCGTCCTCCGTGCCGGCAAGCTCTCTTACCGAATGCATCGAAAGCATGGGATTTCCGATATCGACCGTCACCGTGCCGAGATCGGCGGAAAGCATCGGACCTATTGTGCCGCCGCCGCCTGCGTCGGAGCGGTTGTTGAATATCTGATAAGGAATTTTCGCTTTTTCGCAGAGAAGCCTGAATATCGCCGTTCCGCGCGAAGACGTCGCATAGGACTGACGGCTTGCAAGCTTGAGCACAGGCCCGCCGTTCAGCTTTACGGGCAGATTCGGATCGGATTTCTGCGCAAACGACGGGTGCGTTGCGTGAGCCATGTCCGCGGAAAATACAACGGTTTTCGCAAGCGCGCGATATTTGTCCTCGGCAGTATAGCCGAGCGACGCGCATATGCGGTCGATAAGCATTTTAAGCACGGCGGATCTTGCGCCTCTGTCGGAATTCGAGCCGATCTCCTCGTGATCGTAAATCACGGCGATATCGCATCCGCCCTTGCCTTCCGTAATTCCGGATATTATGGCGTGCGCCATAGCGGCGTCGTCAAGGCGCGGCACGGATATGAATTCTTCGTTTTCGCCGACAAAACAGCCGGGGAAATATTCATAGGGTGCAAGCTCGAAGGAAAGAATGTCTTCCTTTTTGCAACCGATCTCCTTTGCAAGATATTCGGTAAAGCGGGCTTCGCCCGAGGAATTTTGCGAAAAGAACGGCAAAAATTCCGTCTGAACGTTGAACTTGCCCTGCTCGTCGCCCCTCACCATATGAATCGCCGCGCTGGGCATTATAAGTATGGGCTTGTGAATATTTATGTTTTTTGCTACGGCATTGCCGTTTTCGTCTTTGATGTATATTCTTCCGGCGACGGAAAGCGGACGATCCGCCCAGCCGTGAAGAATAAGTCCGCCGTAGGATTCGAGGAAAATACGCTCATAGCCCATATCGACCTTTGACGGCACGGTTTTTATGCGGAAGCCGGGCGCGTCCTGATGCGCTGCGCCTATGCGGAAGCCTTCGTCCTTCGGCTCGCCCGATATTCTGAAGGCGGAAAGCTGCGTGCCTTCCTTTGTCATATAATAAAGCACATCCTTTTCAAGCTTCCATTCGTCGCCCTCGCAAAGCTTTACGGCTCCTGCTTTTTCAAGCATTTTTGAAAGCTCGTCCGTCGATTGAAACGGCGTAGGAGCCGCATTGAGAAAGTCCAGAAGCTCCTTTGCATACTTTTTGTTTTTTGTCATTTTGTTCATCTCCGTATTATGTTTTATGTTTTCAGTCAAACATAAGCTCCGTAAGAGCGGCGGAATCCGCTCCACGCACATATTTTACCACATCGATATCGGATAGTAAAGAGAAAATATTGTTTTTTTCAAAATACTTTCCGCAAAGGCTGTTTTCGAGTCCGGCAATATCGCGGTCGCCGATGAAATCGCCCCCGATTGATATTTTTGATATTACCGGCGGCATACCGACCTCGCTTGCAGAGCATAAAATGCGGATATCGACCGTGCCGAAATCAAAGCGTTTTTTCTTTTTTACGTTGAAATCTCCGCTTCCCGCGCGAAGCAGCCAATCCTCGCTTGCGTATTTTTCTTTTGCGAGCGCTTTTATCTGCGCCCGTGCTTCGGACGAAAAGCTTTTCACCTTTACGC
>CAVKJG010000012.1:0-379 GCA_963656825.1 Sphaerochaetaceae bacterium | reverse complement strand
CTTTACGCCGCTTGTGCCGGCAAAGAAATCCTCAAGATATTTCATAAACGCTTCGGCGTCCATATTTTTATATTCCTCGGGCAAAAGCGTGCAGAGATTTACGACTCTTGCCGCGGTGCTTTTTATTCCTTTTGATTTTGCCTTTTCGGGATCGGTGACAAGCGCTCCGGCAAGTCCGCTCATATCGGCGGAAAACAGCAGCGTGCCGTGATGCATTATCACGCGCCCTTTGTCCTTTCTGTCATATCCGCAGCGCGCCGTTCCGGAAAATTTTCTGCCGTCTGCAAGAAGGTCGTTTCTTCCCGAGGCCTCGGCGTTTACGGAAAGTCCTTTGAGCGCTTTTATTATCGGCTTTGAAAAATCCGAAAAGCTGTCGGGA
>CAVKJG010000011.1:39211-44376 GCA_963656825.1 Sphaerochaetaceae bacterium | reverse complement strand
GTTAAAATTGCGATAAGCTCCGTAAGCGTTATGTACATAATATCACCTCCCTCAACACTTATTGAGGGAGAAAAAAGGTCCTCCCTCGAAGAGAGGGAAGTCAACCGCCGCCGTGCTTGACAGCTTCTTGTGAAATTATAGCATATATTGTCGAAAAAGTCAAGATAAAAAAGTGTTGACAAATCGCACTGTATGGTGTATAATACAAATGAAAAGAGAAGCTGTCCGGCAACGGTTGGCTTCCCTAAGTGCGATTAAAAAAAGGTAACCGCGTTCTTGGTCAGTAGGCGGTTATCTTTTTTCGTTATAGTGACTAAGTATGCAGTCGGCAAGGAGAACGCAAAGAGTTAAAATTGCGATAAGCTCCGTAAGCGTTATGTACATAATATCACCTCCCTCAAAATGATCTGAGGGAGAAAAAAGGTCCTCCCTCGGAGTGAGGGAAGTCAACCGCCGCCGTGCTTGACAGCTTCTGACAGAATTATAGCATAAATTGTCGAAAAAGTCAAGATGTAAAAACCCCGCACCAATGGTGCGGGGGTTTTCTTTCAGCGAATATCAACGATGATTCGTTTTCCGCCTGCGGAGGCGGTTCTCATTATCTGGCGGATAGCCTGCGCTATCCTGCCGTGCTTACCGATAACCTTGCCCATATCATCGGGCGCAACGGAGAGCTCAAGCGTTATCGCGGTAGAGGTATTATCCTTTTCGGTAACGCGGACTTCTTCAGGTTTATCGACAATCGCGCGCGCGATGTTTGCAAGTGTTTCTTTGTAATCGACCATTATACGCACCCCGAATTACTCGGTCATGCCGGCCTTTTTAAGAAGTGACTTAACGGTTTCCGTGGGCTGAGCACCGTTTTTGATCCATGTCTGAGCTTTTTCAATGTCGATTTTGATATCAGCGGGATCTGTTGTAGGGTTGTAGTGTCCGAGCTCCTCGATAAATCTGCCGTCACGAGGGTAACGGGAATCAGCAACAACTACGCGATAGAAGGGGGCTTTCTTTGCGCCCATTCTTTTAAGTCTGATTTTAACTGCCATTTTATTTTCCTCCGAAAAAAATATAATATAAAAAATTTTTTATAAAAATCATCGCAGGCGTTTTGCCGCCAATGAATTTATACTTGTTTTATTAAAGTCCGAACGGATTTTTTCCGAAACGTCCTTTACCGAAGCCTTTTCCGCCGGCAAACTGTTTCATCAGCTTGCAGACCTGTTCATATTGTTTAAGCACGCGGTTGATTTCTTCCACCGACGTTCCCGAGCCTGCGGCAATACGTTTTTTGCGCGATGAATTGAGACTTTCGGGCTTTTCGCGTTCTGCGGGCGTCATCGAAAGAATTATCGCTTCCATATGCGCCATGGCTTTTTCATCGACCTTTGCGTCTTTGAGTGCGGCGGAATTCATACCGGGCATCATAGCCGCGATGGATTCAAGCGATCCCATATTTTTAAGCTGTCCCATCTGATCAAGATAATCCGTAAGGGTAAATCTTGATTTGCGGAGCTTTTCTTCAAGCTCGGCGGCTTTTTTCTCGTCAAACGATTGCTGAGCTTTTTCAATAAGCGTAAGCATATCGCCCATTCCGAGAATTCTCTGCGCCATTCTGTCGGGGTAGAACGGTTCGATTTCGTCAAGCTTTTCTCCCGTCCCGATGAATTTTATCGGTTTACCGGTTACATATTTGACGGAAAGCGCTGCGCCGCCACGCGTATCGCCGTCAAGCTTTGTCATTATCACTCCGGTGATATCGAGCATTTCGTCAAAGGTTTTTGCAACGTTCACGGCGTTCTGACCTGTCATTGCGTCCACCACAAGAAGTATTTCCGACGGAGAAACGGCTTCCTTCATGCGTTTCAGCTCATCCATCATATCTTCGTCTATCTGAAGTCTACCGGCGGTATCTATGATAACAAGGTCAAGACAGTTTTTCTTTGCGTATTCGACGGCGTGTTCGGCAATTTTTACGGGCGATTTTGAGCCGTCCTCCGAATACACGGGAACGCCAACCTTTTCGCCTACAACTTTAAGCTGTTGAATTGCGGCGGGACGGTATACGTCGCAAGCCGCAAGCATAGGATTTTTTCCTTGCTTTTTCATATAGGCGGCAAGCTTTGCCGAGTGCGTCGTCTTACCTGCGCCCTGAAGTCCCGTCATCATAACGATTGTCGGAGGCTTCGGCGATATTATGAGCTTTGATTGCGTTGAACCCATAAGAGCGGTAAGCTCTTCGTTTACTATTTTAACTATCTGCTGTGACGGCACAAGGCTTTCAAGCACTTCCGAGCCTACGGCTCTTTCGGTCACCTTTGCCACAAAGTCCTTTACCACCGAAAAGTTTACGTCGGCTTCGAGAAGCGCCATTTTTACGGCGCGCATACCCTCGCGTACATCTTTTTCGGTGAGCTTGCCTTTGTTTTTGAATTTTTTGAGAGCCGCAGACAGCTTTTCGGAAAGTCCGGAAAACATATATTTGCCCTCCTTGGATTACAATTTTATTTTATCGAGTATTTTGCCCGCAAGAGCGGCGTCGCCGTCCGAGAGGGCTTTTTTTGCCGACGCTATGAGGCGGTCGGCTTCAAGCAGCTTTTCTTTCAGTCCGAGCTTGCTTTCGCTGTCGCGCAGGAGCTTTTCGGCGCGGACGATATTGTCGCGCGCTCCCTGACGCGTCATTTCCATAAGCTCCGAAATTTCGGAAAGGGAGAGGTCGTCGCAGTAATAATATTCAAAGGCGGTTCTTTCGTTTTCGGAAAGAAGTCCGCCGTAGATATCGAAAAGTATCGTAAGCGAAAGATCTTTTTCAGCCAAGACGAGCCTCCGTTATTGTTGTGTAAAGCAAAATGCTTTACACAGTATATCACCGGTAAAGCATTTTGTCAAGAGAATTATCCGATATTTTTTCTTTTGTTCCGAAGAATATAATCCATGCACCTGTAATCCGTGCCAAGCGACGCCGAATGAAATTCCGTGTCGGCAAAATATTCAAAGCCGCATTTTTCTATCACCCGACGCGAGCGGTCGTTTCCGACAAAGTATCTTGCCGAAACGGCGTCGAGATTAAGCTCGTCAAAGCAGTAGCAGACGACAGCCTGTGCCGCTTCGGTCATAAGTCCTTTGCCCCAATAATCTTTTGCGAGGACATAGCCGATCTCTTTCACTTTGACGTCCGGAAAGCGCGAGACGGTCGCCTCGTCCGGATCTTTAATGCCGACGCTTCCGATGACCTTTCCGCTGCCTTTGTCAACTACGGCGAAAACGTTTTTGTCTTCAATGAACTTTGAAAGTATTTCGCGGCTTTCTTCGATTGATTTGTGATGCGACCAGCCGGCGCATTCGCCGACGCCTTCGACCTTTGCATAATCGTAAAAATCTGAAAGATCGTCTGCGCGGAAGCCTCTGAGAACAAGACGCTTTGTTTCTATTCTTATTTTACTTGTGTCAACTGTGATTTCCATTTTGATTTCTCCTTCCATGAAGAATAAATGTTTATAAATTCCGATAAAAAAGCGGCGTGACAATTACCTGTCGCGCCGCGCTTTGCCCGTTTTGTACGGAAGATTTATTCTTCCGCGCGAGAAAGGGTATGGCGGCGCAGGCGCAAAGCGCTCTTCTGCGCGGCAGGAGCGTTTGTACGCTTGAAAGCGGTATTTTTCATATAAGCAGACGTTCCCGAAGACATAATTATTTCGCTCCTTTTCAAAAATTTTGTAAAGTATAGCACAATAAAATCGGTTTGTCAAGAAAAAAATTGTGACCTTATTTTAAAATGATTTCGCGCGGTGTTGACTTAGTGTAAAAAATATTGTATAATTAACAAAATATTATTTTGGGAAGTATGCAAAAAAATATGGAAGCAAAAAACAAATACGGCGCAAGAGAAATAACATCGGAGGAATCCGAAAAGCAAAGGGAATGTGCGCGCAGAGTATATGAAAAGATAACCTCCGAGCGCGACGGAGGAGAGCGCCGCGCGTGCTGTGTTGTTACCTACGGCTGTCAGCAGAACGAAGCCGACGGCGAAAGAATTGCCGGAATGGCGCAGGAAATGGGATACACGCTTACAGACGATCCCGCGGAGGCGGATCTTATAGTCGTAAACACCTGCGCGGTGAGAGATCACGCGGAAAAAAAGGCTCTCTCGGTGACGGGAGGCTACAAGCACCTGAAGGCGAAAAATCCGGCGCTGAAAATAGGCGTTTGCGGATGTATGGTATCACAGCCGAAAATGGCTGAAAAGATAAAAAACAGCTATCCTTACGTTGATTTCACGTTCGGTACGGAGGCGCTGTGGAAGTTTCCCGAAATTCTTTGCGGATGCGTGTTTTCCGGAAAGAGAAGCTTTACCGAAAATACGGGCGACGCTGTGATAAGCGAGGAGATCCCCGTCAGCAGAAAGAGCGATTTTGCCGCATGGGTGAGCATAATGTACGGCTGTAACAATTTCTGCACATACTGCATAGTGCCGTATGTCCGCGGCAGAGAGAGAAGCCGCCGTCCCGAAGAAATAATAAAGGAGATAGAGGGACTTGTGCGCGACGGCTACAAAGAAATAACGCTTCTGGGTCAGAACGTAAACTCCTACGGCAAGGAATACGGAGTCGATTTTTCCGATCTGCTCGGCGAAATATGCAAAACAGAGGGCGACTTTATCGTAAGATTTATGACAAGTCACCCGAAGGACGTCCCCGACAAGCTTATAAAAACAATAGCGGAAAACCCGAAAATAGAACGTCATTTTCACTTGCCGATGCAGTCCGGAAGCGACAGAATCCTTAAAGAAATGAACAGAAAGTACACCTCGGAAACGTATGTGGCGCTTGCGGAAAAGCTTCGCCAAGAGGTGCCGGATATATCGCTTTCAACGGATATAATAGTTGGCTTTCCCGACGAAACCGAGGAGGATTTCGACTGCACGCTCGACGTGATACGCCGCGTGGGCTTTGATATGATGTTTTCATTTATTTATTCAAAACGGGAGGGTACTCCTGCGGCAAAATCCGAGCGGCAGGTTCCGGACGAAGTAAAAACGGAGCGTTTTCTCCGCATGCTGAAGGTTCAGGAGCCTATCGCAGAGCGGCGCGCACAGCGCTACGTCGGAAAAACCGTCCGTGTGCTTTGCGAGGGAAAAAGCAAGAACAATCCCGACAAGTTCACGGGGC
>CAVKJG010000011.1:0-39201 GCA_963656825.1 Sphaerochaetaceae bacterium | reverse complement strand
GCGCGACACTGGACTTAAAATAGTTCTTTTCGACGGCGACGATTCGATGACGGGAAAATTTGTCGATATAAAAATAAGCGAAGCTCACGCCTTTGCTCTTTACGGCGAGGCAGTAAAATAAAGTGAGGTAAAAATCATTATGACACCGATGATGCAGCAATATTTTGAAATAAAAAACAAATATAAAGAGTACATACTTATGTACCGTCTCGGAGATTTTTACGAGATGTTCTTCGACGACGCAAAGGTTGCTTCAAAAGAGCTCGATCTTGTGCTTACGGGGCGCGACTGCGGAGAGGAAGAGCGCGCGCCCATGTGCGGAGTTCCGTATCACGCGGTGGAGGGCTATATAGGAAAGCTTGTGGCGCACGGCTACAAGGTCGCCATATGCGAACAGATGGAAGATCCTTCGCTTGCAAAGGGAATAGTAAAGCGCGACGTCGTGCGTATGATAACGCCCGGAACGCTTACGGAGTCTTCGCTTCTTGACGAGAAGAAGAATAATTATATTTGTGCCGTGTATTTCGGCGACGATGCCATCGGCGTCAGCTTTGCGGATATATCGACGGGAAGTCTTGCGGCTACCGAATTTTCCGGCGAGGACAGAATGAACAGGCTTTTCGGCGAAATAGGCGTTTACGCTCCGAGAGAGCTTGTTATAAATACCTCCGCATCCGCGCTCGGAGAAATGGAGACGTTCCTGCGCGAAAGACTTTACTGCACGATAAACGAAAATCAACAGGAGCGCTTTTCGGGCGAGGCGGCGCAGGCGGAGGCGCGCACCCGTTTTGCAGGCGAGGCGATACCGTCGGAGTTTGACAGCACAGACGACCCCGCGCTGAAAGCCGTCGGAGCGCTTATTTCATACGCGCTCGAAACGCAGAAAAACGATCTTTCAAATCTTCGCTCGCTGAATTATTACCGCGAGGGGCAGTATCTTGAAATGGATATAAACACGCGCAGAAATCTTGAAACGTGCGAATCACAGCGCAGGGGCGAAAAGCACGGCACGCTTTTGTGGGTGCTTGACAAGACAAAAACCGCGGCGGGAGCAAGACTTTTGAAAAACTATATAGATTTTCCGCTTGCAAATCCTTACGGGATAAACCGCCGTCAGAGCGCGGTCGCAGAGCTTTGCGAAAACGTTGTTATGCGCGGCGAGCTTGAAAATTCTCTGCGCGGAGTGCTTGACCTTGAAAGAATAATGACAAAAATCGTGTACGGCTCGGCGGGAGGAAAGGATCTTCGCGCTCTCGCGCAGACGGCGGAAAAGCTTCCAGAAATAAAAGCCTGTCTTGAAGAAAGCAGGTGCGAGGAGCTTTCGTCGATATATTCCGAGCTTGACACGCTTGAAGATATCCGCGCGCTTATTTCGGAGGCGATAGTGGACGATCCGCCGTTTTCGGTGCGCGAGGGCGGCATCATACGCGACGGCTACAACAAGGATATAGATTATCTGCGCTCGATAATATCGGACAGCAAGGGCTGGATAGAACGCATTGAAGAAACGGAGAAAAAAGCCACCGGAATAAAAACGCTTAAGGTCGGATACAACCGCGTTTTCGGATATTATATAGAGGTTTCCAAATCGTTTACGGCAAGCGTTCCGGACAGGTTTATCCGCAAGCAGACGCTTGCAAACGGCGAAAGATACATAACGGAAGAGCTGAAGGACATGGAAGCGCAGATGCTCGGAGCTTCCGACAAGACAGAGGCGCTTGAATATCAGCTGTTTACCGAAATAAGACTTAAGGTTGCGGAAAACGTCCACAGAATTCAGAAAACGGCGTTTTTGCTTGCAAAGCTTGACGTTTACCGTTCGCTTGCCGAGGTCGCGTGCCGCAACGGCTATTGCCGTCCCGAAGTCACATACAGCGACGAGATAATCATAAAGGACGGCAGACATCCTGTTGTGGAGCAGTTTTCAAAAAACGCATATTTTGTCCCCAACGACACAAATCTTGACTGCGGCAAAAACCGCTTTATGCTTATAACAGGTCCGAATATGGCGGGCAAATCGACGTATATGCGTCAGACGGCGCTCGTATGCCTTATGGCGCAGATAGGCTCGTTTGTTCCGGCAAGGGAAGCGCGTATAGGTGTTATAGACAAGCTGTTTACAAGAGTCGGCGCGTCGGACGATCTTGCAATGGGACAATCGACCTTTATGCTTGAAATGAGCGAGGTGGCATACATACTTTCGCACGCGACAAAGCGCAGTCTTATAATCTACGACGAGATCGGCAGAGGCACAAGCACCTTCGACGGAATGAGCATTGCCCGTGCCGTCGCCGAATATACTCTCGGGAAAAAGATAGGCGCGAAAACACTTTTCGCAACACATTATCACGAGCTTACCGCAATGGAGGACGAGTTTGACGGAATAGTAAATTACAACATAGCGGCAAAGAAAAAGGGCGACGATATCGTTTTCCTCCGCAAGATAGTTCGCGGCGCGGCGGACGACAGCTACGGAATAGAGGTGGCAAAGCTTGCCGGCGTTCCGAAGGAGGTTACAAAAAGAGCAAAGGAGATACTTTCTTCGCTTGAGGCGGGCGGAATTCGTGTGAAAGAAAAGAAACCCGAGCCTTCGGAGGACGATTTTGCGCTCAGCTTTGACAGTATGAGCGAGGGCGAGGTTGCCAAAAGGCTTCGCTCGGTTGATATAAACACGCTTACTCCGCTCGAAGCGATAAATCTTATTTACGAACTGAAAAAAATGCTTTCCTGAAAGGATAAAAAATGTCCGAAATAAATGTTCTCGATATAAGCGTAGCCAATCTTATAGCGGCGGGCGAGGTGGTGGACAAGCCTTCGTCCGCGCTTAAGGAGCTTTGCGAAAATTCAATAGACGCCGGAGCGAAAACAATAACCGCAGAGATAAAAAACGGCGGCATCGCCTTTATGCGCGTGACAGACGATGGTAAAGGCATGACGGGAGAGGATGCGGTGCTCTGCGTGCGCCGTCACGCCACGAGCAAAATAAAGACGGCAAAGGATCTTTCCTCAGTTATGACGCTCGGCTTTCGCGGCGAGGCGCTTGCGGCGATAACCGCGGTTACTCATACGCGCATAATGACAAAGCGCAGAGAGGATTCATCGGGCACTGTGGTCACGGTCGATTACGGCAGGCTCGAAGGCGCGGAGGAGGGCGGCTTTCCCGACGGCACGACGGTAATATGCGAGGGACTTTTCCGCACGACTCCGGCAAGACTGAAATTTCTGAAATCGGATTCAGCCGAGGGCGCGGCGTGCGCCTCGGTTATGGAAAAGCTTGCGCTTTCGCATCCGGAGATTGCGTTCCGTTTTATTGCGGACGGACAGCAGAGATTTGCCACCATGGGCGACGGAAAGCTTAAAAACGCAATATATTCCGTTTGCGGAAGAGAATTTGCCTCGAAGCTTTGCGAAATAAATTCAAAAAGCGGCGGCATAAGCGTTTCCGGCTATGTCGGAACTCCCGATAACGTCAGAGGAAACCGCGCGCTTCAGATATTTTTCATAAACAACAGATGCGTAAGAAACATAAGTCTTACTTCGGCGCTTGAAGCGGCGTTCCGTTCGTTTGCGCCGATAGGGAAATATCCCGTATGCGTACTCAATATAGGACTGAATTCCGCATACGTTGACGTAAACATACATCCGGCAAAGCTTGAAGTAAAGTTTTCGGACGAGAAGAGCATTTTTGACGCGGTATATTATTCGGTTCGCGGAGCGCTGGAAAGAAATCTTGAAAATTCCGTGCTGACGCAAAAAAAGCCGCAGCCGATGACAGAGGAAAAGCTGAAAATAATATCGGCGTTCGTATCTCCCGACGCGCCAAAGCACGAGCAGACAAGGCTGGGCGACGCTTTCGCGGTGAAATACCGTCCTTACGTCGCGCCGAAATCCGAAGAAAAGAAATCCGAAAGCGAGGAATATGCGCCGGTCGAGCTTCCGAAAAGGGTTTCTTCGCCTGCTGAGCCTGAAAAAATTAAACCTGAGGAGGAGCTTCCCAAGCCTTCGGCAAGCACGGACGCAAATCTTTCCGGCTTTGAGCCGCAGCCTGTTCCGGAATACAGAATACTCGGCGAGGCGTTCGACTGCTATGTGATAATCGAGGAGGGCGAGAGGCTTTTTCTGCTTGACAAGCACGCCGCCCACGAAAGAATAAACTTTGAGAAAATGAAAGCGGCGATATCAGGACAAAAACCCGAAACGCAGCTTCTTATGATAGAAGAAAGGTTTGCGCTTTCTCCGCAGGAAAGAGAAGCGTGCGAAAAATATAAAAAGGAAATATCGGACATAGGCTTTGAATTTTCGGTTGAGGATAAAGGCGCGGTGCTTTACGGCGTTCCGTGCGATTTCGATGTGTCGGAGGGAAGATCGCTTTTCTTTTCGCTTATAACCTCGCTTACCGAAAGCGACGGAAGCCTTTATGCCGACAGCAGAAACTATTTCGAGCGGGCGCTGTATCAGAGCGCGTGCAAGGCTTCGGTAAAAGCCGGAAGAAGGTACGACGAGGCGCACATCAGATGGATATGCGACAACTTTTTCCGCTACGACTGTATACGGCGCTGTCCGCACGGCAGACCTGTGGCGTATGAAATGGCAAAGCGCGAGCTTGACGCAAGATTCGGCAGAATAAAATAAAAGATCGGGGAAGGACAAATGTTTAAGGTAATAAAAAAAGACGGCGCGGCGCGCAGAGGCGTGTTTGAATCGGTGCACGGCACGGCGCAGACGCCCGTGTTTATGAATGTCGGAACAGCCGCCGCCATAAAGGGCGGAGTCGCGACGGAGGATCTTTATGAGCTCGGTTGCCAGATCGAGCTTTCAAACACATATCATCTTCATCTGCGCCCGGGCGACGACGTTATATACAAAATGGGCGGAATACGCAAATTCTTCAATTGGGACAGACCCGTTCTTACCGACAGCGGCGGCTTTCAGGTCTTTTCGCTTTCACAGCTCCGCAAAATAACGGAGGAGGGCGTCAGCTTTGCTTCGCATATAGACGGCAGGCGGATTTTTATGGGGCCGGAGGAGTCGATGCGTATTCAGTCGCATCTGGCATCGACTGTTGCTATGGCGTTTGACGAATGTATAGAAAATCCTTCGCCTTACGATTATGTGAAAAATTCGATAGAGAGAACGACGCGCTGGCTTTATCGCTGCAAAGCCGAAATGGACAGGCTCAATTCTCTTGAAGAAACGATAAATCCGCATCAGATGCTTTTCGGAATAAATCAGGGCGGAACATATCCCGACCTGCGCACAGAGCATATGAAGGCTATCCGAGAGCTTGACCTTGACGGCTACGCGATAGGCGGTCTTGCCGTGGGAGAGGAAGCTTCGGTTATGTATGATATAATCGAGCATGTCGAGCCGGAAATGCCGCAGGACAAGCCGCGCTATCTTATGGGAGTCGGCACGCCGCTCAATATTCTTGAGGCGGTCTATCGCGGAGTGGACTTTTTCGACTGCGTTATGCCTTCGAGAAATGCCCGTCACGGCTTTATTTTCACATGGAACGGCACGATGAACTTAAACAACAACAAGTATCAGTGCGATCCGCTCCCGATAGACGAAAATTGCGGATGTCCCGCGTGCAGACTTCACAGCAGAAGCTATATACGTCACCTGCTCAAAGCCGACGAAATGCTCGGCATGCGTCTTGCCGTGATGCACAATCTTTATTTCTACAATGAGCTTATGCAGAAAATACGCGACGCCATCGACGCGGGGCAGTACGAAGCCTTTTACCGTAAGTACCGCGAGATACTCGGAAGAAGAATATAAAAATTAAATTTTCAGCGGAGAAGAAAAAATGAGAAAAACCAAAATAGTATGTACCATAGGTCCCGCCAGCAGTGACGAGAAAGTATTTACCGAAATGTGTCTTGCCGGACTCAACGTCGCAAGACTCAATTTCTCGCACGGTACGCACGCCGACCATCAGGAAAAAATAAATATGATAAAAAAGGTAAGGGAAAAGCTCGGACTTCCAATAGCCATAATGCTTGACACAAAAGGCCCCGAATACAGAATAAAAACGTTCAGAAATTCAAAGGTGACCCTTTCCGACGGAGATGAATTCACGTTTACCTCGCGCGACGTCGAGGGCGACGAGCATATAGTTTCGGTAAATTACGGCGATCTTGCGCGCGATCTTTCCGTCGGCGACAGGGTGCTTGTAAATAACGGACTTGTAATTTTCGAGGTTACGAAAACAGACGGAGAGGATGTCGTCTGCAAAACGATAGTCGGGGGCGAGCTTTCGGACAGGAAAAGCATGAGCTTTCCGAACAAGGTGCTTAAAAATCAGGTGTATCTGAGCGAGCAGGACAAGGACGACCTCCTTTTCGGAATAAAAAACGGGGTGAGCTTTGTTGCGGCGTCGTTTGTATCGAGAAAGCAGGACCTTATAGATCTCAAAACGTTCCTGCGCGAAAACGGCGGTGAGGGTATTGACATAATCGCAAAGATAGAAAACCGTACAGGAATAGAAAATATAGAAGAAATATGCAGCGAATGCGACGGAATTATGATAGGCAGAGGAGATCTCGGCGTTGAGATACCGTTTACGGAGCTTCCCGCGGTGCAGAAATATATCATCACAAAGTGCCGTCTGCTCGGAAAAAGAGTTATCACGGCTACGGAAATGCTTGAATCCATGATACACAATCCGCGCCCGACGAGAGCGGAAATTTCCGACGTTGCAAACGCCGTTTACGACGGTTCGAGCGCTGTGATGCTTTCGGGCGAATCGGCTGCCGGAAAATATCCCGTTCAGGCTGTAAAAACGATGTCCGAAATAGCGGAGGAAACGGAAAAACATATAGACTATACAAAGCGCTTCCGTGACAGCGAATTCAAAATAAAAAATCTTGTCGACGCAATATCGCACGCGACCTGCGGAATGGCAATAGATATAGGCGCAAAGGCGATAGTTGTTTCGTCAATGTCCGGAATGACGGTGCGTATGGTTTCGCGTTTCCGCGCTCCCACCGATATAATAGGTATGGCGACGACGAAGGCGGTCTGGTATAAGCTTGCGCTTTCATGGGGGGTTACGCCTGTTATGAGCCGTCATTTTGATTCTACCGACGTGCTTTTCTATCATGCGATGCAGACGGCTCAAAAGCAGATGGGATTAAAACCCGGCGACAGAATCGTCCTTACCGGCGGAATGACAAACGGAAAATCGGGAAATACGAATCTTATAAAGGTCGAAACGATAGGCGAGCTTGACTGAAAGGTCATCCGAGCAAGACAGGGCGCGTGGCGGTAAAAGCCCGAAAAAGCTTTTACCGCCCGAACCGTTTTTGCGCATAACGACGTATTTTCTCTTTTTGTGAAAAACAGAAAACAAAAAAGTATAAAGTTTTGGCAAAAATCATATTGCATAAATGAAGATTATGTGATATAATAATGGGGAACGAGATATAAAATCAGACTATGCCGGCCGGGGAGTCAGCGGTGCCTTGTACCTGCAATCCGCTACAGCAGGGGCGATCCCGTATATGAGGCTTGTGCTTGTGTGGTCTGCGCCGCAGCACCCGTGCGTTGAAGGATGGGTCTTGCGCAATCCGATGCTTTGAACCATGTCAGATGGGGAACCAAGCAGCATTAAGGAGATTTTCGGATGTGCCGCGAGGAAGCCTGTCCCGAGCAAGGACTGCGGTGGCGCATGTGAGCGCAAGTCGAACTGCGGTGCATGGTCTGATTTTGTATCCCGTTATTTTTATATCGGAGGTAAAATTATGTATCAGGCGCTTTACAGAAAATGGCGACCGTCAACATTTGACGACGTTTACGGTCAGGAGCATATTACCTCTATACTTAAAAGCGAGGTCGAAAACGGAAAGCTTTCGCATGCGTATCTTTTCTGCGGTCCGAGAGGAACGGGAAAAACCACCTGCGCAAAGATAATATCAAGAGCCGCAAACTGCGAGCATCCCGTCGGAGGAAATCCGTGCGGGAAGTGTCATTCGTGTATTTCGATTGCCGAAGGCACGGCGACGGATGTCATTGAAATGGACGCGGCAAGCAACAACGGCGTCGATAATATCCGTGATCTTCGTGACAGCGTCGTATATACGCCTGCGGACTTAAAATACAGAGTTTATATTATAGACGAGGTTCATATGCTTTCGCCGAGTGCGTTCAATGCGCTTCTCAAAACGCTTGAAGAACCGCCGTCTCACGTTATTTTCATACTTGCGACAACCGAGCTTCAGAAAATTCCCGCAACGGTGCTTTCGCGCTGTCAGCGCTTCGATTTCAGAAGAGTAGCTCCGGGCGCTATAATTTCAAGGATGAAAACCGTCTGCGCCGGAGAGGGAATAAAGGCGGACGAAGGCTCGCTTGAGCTTATAGCAAGGCTTTCGCAGGGAGGCTTTCGCGACGCGCTCAATATGCTTGAATACTGTGCGGGCGGAGGAAATGAAATAACGCTTAAAAATTCGATAGCGTTGCTCGGAGCGAGTCCGCTCGAGCTGCTTTCGGGAATCTGTGACAGAATTTCGGAAAAAGATATATCCGGCGCGCTTGAAAAGCTTGACGAGGTATATGCTTCGTCAAGAGATATAGCGGTTTTCTGGCGTGAGCTTATTTCTTTCTGCCGCGATATGATGCTTTATATAGCTACTCGCGGAAATTATTCCTGTGATATACTTGCGGCGCGCTCGGCAGAGCGTTTTACAGTCGCTGAAATACTGCACATACTTGAAGTTTTCACGAACGCCGAAGGCGATATGTCAAAGCTGCCTTCCGGCGCCAAGCTTTATGCCGAAATGGCGCTTGTAAAGGTTTGCGATCCGTCGCTTGACGAAAGTATGTCTTCGCTTATTGCGCGCATTTCTGCGCTCGAAGAAGGTGCGGTCAAGGCGCCGCCGGCTCCGGCAGAGCCGGAGCGGCGTTCTCCGTCGCCCGAAAAAACGGAAAAAAGCGATAAAATATCATCTGCGACGGAGAACGGAACGCTTTTGAAAAAAGCGGAGGCGGCGCCCTTTGAAAATAATAAAAACGCGCAGAAAAGCGTTCGCAACTGGGCAGAAATAATTCGCAAAGCGGAGCAGAAGGATATATCGGTAGGATCGTTTCTGAAGGAAACCTTTGCCTTTACCGACGAAAGCGAAAGGCTTTATATAAAATGTCCAAGCGAGTTTGCAAAGGATATGCTTTCGACAGACGAACGCAGAGCACTGATAGCTTCCGTCGCGGGCTTGGCACTCGGCAGAACCGTAACGCCTGCGAATATTATTTTTTCCAAAGCCGAAGCAAATGAAAAAAGAATGCCTATAAATGATCTGATAGATACGGAGGATAATTAACATGAAAGCAAGAATACCACAAGGCCCTTCAATGAACGATATGCTGCGTCAGGCGCAGAAGATGCAGGAGGATATGGCAACCAAGCAAGCCGAGCTTGAATCGCGTGAGTATGATATTTCCGCAGGGGGCGGCGTTGTTAAAATCAAAATAAACGGTAAAAAAGAAATACTTTCGCTTGCAATCGACCCCGTGATTGTTGACCCCGACGATGTTGAAACTCTTTCCGATATTATAACCGCCGGAGTAAATGAAGCTATCCGTACGGTGGAGGAAACAAGCACAAAGGAAATGGAGAAAATAACCGGAGCTATGGGAATGGGTATTCCCGGACTGTTCTGATAAGGCGGAATTAAATAAATGGAATATATCGTTCCGATACAAAAACTGATTGAAAAATTTGCGTCGCTGAAAGGCGTGGGAAGAAAAACCGCCGCCAGATACGCTTTTGCCGTGCTCGATATGACAGAAGAAGACGCCGCGGACTTCGCAAACGCGATTATTGCCGCGAAAAACGACGTTATGACTTGCAGTATTTGCGGAAATATGAGCGACAAGCCCGTTTGCAGCATTTGTGCTGATGACCGTCGTGATAAGAGCGTCATTTGCGTGGTTGAAGACCCAAGAGCCGTGATTGCTTTTGAAAACACACGCGAATATAACGGACTTTACCACGTTCTGGGCGGAGTTATTTCGCCGACGGGCAACGTAGGACCCGACAAGCTGCGTATTGCCGAGCTGATAAGCCGCCTTGAAAGCGGTACGATAAAAGAACTCATCGTCGCGACGAACCCCAACGTTGACGGCGAAACGACCGCCCTTTATATTGCCAAGCTTGCCGCCGGAAAGGGCATTAAAACCACGCGGCTGGCTTATGGCGTGCCGGTGGGAGCCGATATTGAATACGCCGACGCAGTTACGCTGATGCGCGCAATTGACGGCAGACGCGAAATAAAATAACCCTATATGCGCAAAGCCGCACCCGAATCGGGTGCGGTTTTTTTATTTTCCCGCGCGAAAGCGCGCCATTATACCCCCCCGAACCCGAAAAAAACGGGAAAGAAGTCGCTTAAACGAAAAAAATTACTTAAAGGTATTGACAAATGCTGGGGGGGGGGGGGGTATAATGGATGTACCACATAAATTGTGGCAAAGAGTCGGGGCGTGATTCCGACGTCGCCAAGGCGGAATATCCGGATAATGTTTTGTTTTGGTGCCCGGGGGAAAACGGACGGTACTGCGCGACTGACACACATTTTTTTATTTTTATAGGAGGATCCACTATGAGAAACAAAAAAGGCTTTACCCTTGTTGAACTTGTTATCGTCATCGCCGTTATTGCGATACTCGCAGGCGTTATGATAGGCACGTTCGCAAGCGTGGTAAAGAAAGCACAGAAGTCTGCCGAGCAGCAGGAAATGGCTGCCGCTAAGCAGGAACAGGTTGCCAACGACGTTATTGAAAAGCTCAACAACGGTTCTTGGCTCGGTTGGACAGACTTTGAAGAGAAGCTCGCTAAAGCTCTCGCAGATGTTAACCCCAACACACCCGCACTTACAGAAGCTTCCGTTAAGGCAGCTGTTGCAGCAGCACTCAACGAATACGCAGCTGCACATCCCGGTTCTGAAACACCTAACACAGGTCTTACAGAACAGCAGGTTAAGTACATAATTGAAAACGCACTTTCCGGTCAGCTCACAGCTGAACAGGTAAAGGCAATTGTAAACAACGCTGTATCAAGCACATCCACACTTACAAAGTCTCAGGTTCAGGCAATTGTTGAAGCTGCAGTAGGTAAGACAGTTACCGCTTCTCAGGTTAAAGAAGCAGTTGATGCAATTATCAAAGCCAATAAGGTTGGTACAAGCACACTTACAGTTGAAGACGTTGAAAAAACCGTAAATAATGTTCTTAATACAAAGAACTACAGCGTTCTTACGGAAAAAGAAGTTGAAAAAGTAGTAAGCGAACTTCTTAAGAATTACTCTGTTTCTTCTAAAGAAGTTTCAAACGCAGACGATATTAAAAAGGCTATTACTGAAGCTCCTGCAGGTGCAACAATCGTTGTAAAACTTACAACAGATGAGCTTACAGTTGATGCTACGAATGCTCTTAAAATAACAAAGAACATGGTAATAGATCTCAACGGCAAAAACGTTGTAACAAAAGGCGTTGACGCAATTGAGGTTGCAAGCGGTGTTACAGTTACTTTCTCCGGTGACGGCGAAGTAAAGGGCGACATTCGTCCTCTTGCTGTTGGCAAGGGCGGTAACGTTGTAATTAACGGCGGTACATTCACAGGTGGTAAGCTTCTCAATGGAGCTGAAGGCTCTATAAAAGCAGGCAACTACGGTGCTATAAAGAACGGCGGTATGATGACCATTAATGGTGGTACATTTAACGTAAATTCTGGCGCACAGTATATTGTATACGGCTTTGATGATTCAACAACAGTTATCAATGGCGGTACATTCACAGCAGGAACAGTTGTTGCTACAAACGGCAAAGATAGTCCTCACGCAACAGTAATAATCAATGGTGGCGAATTCAACGGTACAGAAGCAGACAAGGCTCTTGTATTCATTCCTGCAGGTACATTCAGTGTTTACGGCGGTACATTCAATGCAAAGACAACAGCTCTCTGCGTTTGCGGTGGTACAACAAACCTTTACGGTGGTACATTTGCTTCCACAGTTAAGGGTACAACACTTGACGATTGGGATGGTACTGGTCCTAGAGTTTCTGATGCTACAATCCTTGTAAACGTATATCGTCATGCAGAAGTAAATTGGACAGCAAAAGTTGCTGGTATAGGTTACGACTTTGGTAGCATGTTCGTTTCTAAGGATGTTGTTATCAACTCCGTAGCAGGAAACAATGATATTCAGGTTTACGAAGGTCTTACAAAAGATAAGATAGCTACAACGCTTCCTTCAAGCGTTACGGTTGAAACAGCCACAGCTGAATAATTGAAATCAAATAACACAAACCGCACCCGAACGGGTGCGGTTTGCACATAAACCCACGTGGCGAGGTAAAATATGCTTGAAATAAGAAATTTAAGAAAAGATAATAATTTAAGTCAGCAGGAGCTGGCGGACGTGCTTAACATTACCCGCGAAGCGCTGTCGCATTACGAAACGGGCAGGCGCGAGCCAAATCTGCGAATGCTGATAAAATTGTCGGAGTATTTCGGCGTGTCGATTGATTATCTCGTCACGGGCAGAGAATACGTTAAATCCGACAGGAAACTTAAATAACAAAAACCCCGCACATCGTGCGGGGGTTTTGTTATTTTATTTCTTTTTCTTTTCGGCTTTGCGCTTGGCTTTTTCGGCTTTTTTCAGTTCTTTTTGCTTTGTTTTTTCTGTTTTGAATCGCTCGGAAAGTCCTTCGAATTCGTAGTCTACCTTTACGTTTTCGGGCGGAGTTTCAAGCAAAACGGGGTTTTTCAGATATCTTTCGATTTCGGCAAATGCCTGCGCGAAATAACATCCGGTCGCAATACGTTCGTCCATAACGATACCGAGCGGCATCATTTTTTTGAGCTTGATTTCGCCTTTTTCGGAAACGGGCATATTTATGTTGTTGCCAATGGAAATTATCATGCTTGTCGTGCCGAAGCCGTAAACGTGGTGATAAATGTGGTTGGTTCTTATACTTGCAAGGTTCGTAATGACGAGCGAGTTGTGGAAAGGACTTGCATCGGTAATAGCTTTGGGCAACCAACCGAGATTATCGAGTCCGCGCAGGATAGCCATTCCGGCTCTGACGAGAAATGGCATTTTCAAAAGCACTTTGAACAGCTTATCTGAGGAGTTGCTGCTATCGGCTTTGTTGTTAGCTTCAACATATTCGTCTATCGTTTTGTTCACGTCAAAAACGGTGTCATAAATGTCGAATTTCATTTTGCTCATAGAGGGGTCGCCTTCGCCCGGACGAAGCACTACCATTCCTGCGGTAAGCTCGTTATGAGCATATATTTTGCTGTTTACAACAAAGCGGTTAAGCTGCGGAAACTGAGAAAATCCGCGCACTATCGCCGCCATAATAACCGTCATATGGCTGAGCTTTACCCCTTTTTTCCGCGCTTCGATAACATAATCGTGGATGTTGTCATAAGGAACGTTTACGGTTATCATATTTTGCGCGTCATAGCGGTGACGCATAAAATACGGCGCTAAAGTATACATGGGATCAACATTTTTTACTATTTTTCCGTCTGCTCTCATAATTAAAAATCCGCCTTTCTGAAGAGGTTTTCATAAGTATCGTTTATATTATACAGTACGAGCGTACAATAATCAAGTGAAACGTGAAAATTTATAAAAAAAGAGGCTTTGAAAAAGCCTCTTTTTTTCGCGTTTATTTTGAAAGTATTCTCGGAGAGGTAAGTATGCCCGTCCGTTTTGTCACATATTCCGGACACCAGAAGCGTCCGCCGCGCGTCAGCCAAGCCGCCGCATTGCAGTACGGAACATCCTCGTCAACGTTGTGCAGCGTTCCGAAGGTGTTTGCGCGGTTGCCGTAAAGAGTAAGCTCAAGCGTGTGCCTGCCTTTTTGCACTTTGCCGAGCGCAAGGCGCGCAGGGGGATATATCATTGCGCCGATTTCCTTTCCGTCAAGACGGACGGTTATCAGCGAGCCGTCATAGCGTGTGATTTCAAGCGTTTTATCAGAGCCGTCGGCTTCAAATTCGGTGATATACGTTATATTTCCGCCGTAGAAGGGCATTTTCTGATGTACGATATCTTTGTAGCCGATTTTTTCGGGCATAGCTGTTATTTTTGCGGCTGCGCCTTCAAGCTCCACGCCGAAGTTACCGAGTATAAAGCAGCTTTCAAGCTGGGTTATATCTCCGAAGCGGTAATTTACTTCGAGAACGTTCTTGCCCTTCTTTATGTCGGGCAGAGCGATTTTCGGAAGCGCGTCCTCGTCCACATAATATCCGACGGGGGTTTTGTTCGCTTTTTCTCCGTTCAGTATTATATCGTCCGTATATTCGAGAGATTCTATGGCAAGCTCAGCTCCCGAATATGATATATCGCTTTCAAATTCGTAATAAAGCGCAAGCTTTTCTTTGGGATTTTTGTCGATCGGATCTACCCACGGTTGTTTCATTCTTCCGCCGCGCAGTCTTATGCCGAGAGCGCGTCTGACGGCAATATCCGTATAAAGTATATCGCGCTCGCGCTGTATTTTTTCGCCGTTAAGACTGTATGACGGCTTGTCAAGAAGCAGAACGTTCGGTTCTTCAAGAGAGAAGCGCGCCTCTCCGGAAAGAAATTCTTCCTTTGTAAAGCTTGCTTCAATTGCCTCGCCGACATCGCCTTTTCCTGCCGTAAGCTCAAGCAAAAGCGATTTGCACGGTCCGCCGATCCATTTTATCACGGTGTTTTTGTCCGTGTATTTTGCGGGGAACGGACGGATATCTCCCGTTTCTGTGTCAAGCTCTTTTATCGTCCACTCGCCGCGGATCGTCACAAGCGCAGTTTCAACATATGAAATATTATAATCACGGGGCTTATAAACGTGAGAAAGGAAGAGATATTTTTTCTCGCCGTCGGAGCGGAGCTGATACGCGGAATTTGAATAAGGCTCGCCGTTCTGATCGGTTATGCGGATAGTTCTGTAAGCTTCAAGACTTTGCATAAGCTCGTTTTTCATAATGTCAACATGCGTGCAGCCGAGCGCAAAATCCTTGGCGTCATCGCATTTTTCGGCGTCTACATATTCGGGAACGTTGCCCATGAAAATAACCTCTCCGCCTGCCTTGCGGAAGCTTTTCAGAGCGTCGAGAGTGCTTTTGCGTATTGTGGAAAGGTGCGGAACTATCACGACATCGTAGGTCATTTTGCCTACGTCAAAGCCGCTTTCGGTTTTTTTATACTGAGAGGGAAGCAGTGCCTCGCACACATAGTCAAAATCTATTCCGCCGCAGATAAGCGCCTGCGCCGTATCGCAGAAAAGGTTGTCTATTTCGCGAATCGTGGCAGACGAGCGGTCGCTCGGACCGTAATAAAGCCACGCGCTTTCTATCGGATGTATCACGGCGACTCTTACGTCGGCTTTGCCGCGCGTCATAACCGTGTTCACACGGGAGAAATGATCTTCTATAAGGCTGTATTGCTTATACCACGGCGACTGATGGCCTATTGAGGCGGGATAATCGCGCTTTGCCTGACCCTTCATCGACGCCCAATAAAGATGCGGAACGCGTACCGTCACGCCGAGAGCCGCCTGCCAGTCGCCCTGCATTTTATGACCGCGGAAGTCGAATTCCCACCTTGTAACGCCGTAAAGCTCGGAAAGCACGCCGGGCGCGCCCGTCTGATGACTGACGCTCTGCGCCTGCTTTGCGGTGGTAAGCTCGCGCTTGTCGCAGAGCATGTCTATGCCTGGAAGTCCGAAGCCGCGGTACTGACGCATACAGTCGCCGACGGCGCTTATCTGTGAGCGCAAAAGCCACTCCTCCATGACGTGTCCCGACATGAGAATATTGTTTTCGCGACACCATTTTCCTATATTGTCGGAAAAGGCTTCGGCAAAGCGCTCCGACATATGATCGAAGAAAAGATATCTTATTTTCGACAGCCTGCCGTCCGGCAGATTCCAGACGACTTCGGGAAAATGGTCGATTATGCTTATGCCGTAAGCTTTTCTGAAGGTTTCTTCAAAATCGTTTGTAAAGGGAAGCGACGCTCCGCCGTCCTCCTGCTTTGCAAATTTGAGCGGCGCGGAGCGCGTGAGCTGAGGCTCGTCCGTAAATATCGCAGGAACGGCTCCGCCGAAATCTTTTCCGATACAAGCCTTGTATTTTTCGTGAGTTATTTTTATGAATCTGTCTATGGCTTCCTTTTTCATTGTATCGACGTAAGCCTGACCGTTAAAGCCGGGATCGTCTGCGTCGTATTCGAGATAGGCAAAATATTTTCTGTTTTCGGCTTTGTCACCTGCGTCTATGCGGCGATACAAAGCGAGATCGCCATTGTCGTCGAGAAGAATATCATAGCAGGCAATGAAAACATATTTGCCATCAGGCAGATTTTTTGTCGCTTTTGCGAGGTCATCGGCAAGGGTAAGCGTGCCGTCGTCGTACGGAACGGGCGTGACGAAAATCTTTTTGCGGCGCATTTCCACGTCGCTTGTCACAAAGCCTCCCGCATAGCCGGAGGGCCATTTGTCCTCGTCGTAAATCCACGAATACATATCGTTTTCCTTGCCTTTTTCGACGCAGAAGCGCACCATATCCATAAATTCGTCGGAAAGATACGGTGTCTCAAGTCCCACGCGCGGATGCATATTGTAGCCGCCGAAGCCCATTTCTTTCATGTGGACGATCTGTTTTTCAAGCAGATCCTTTCTCAGCCTGCAGTTCCATGACCAGAACGGAACACCGCGATATTCGCTTGTGGGTTTTCTGAAAAGCTCTTCCGAAAGCTTTTCGTTGTTTTTGGGGTATAACATCAAAAATCTCCTTATTGATTTGTTTTGTCTGCTTTTATCTTACGATTCCGTATATTTCGGGATCTTTTTTTGCGGAATCGGCATACGAAATTGCGGAAAGATACATTTTTTCGGCTTCGTGCAATTTCTCTTTTTTGTTGGTGTGAAGAATTGCGATAATATCGCCTTTATTAACCTTGTCGCCTGTCTTTTTAAGTACTTCGAGTCCTGCGGCAAAGTCTATGCTGTCGCCTTTCTTTTCGCGTCCTGCGCCGAGAATTACGCTTGCCGTGCCGACTTCCGCCGTCTGCATTGCGGAAATACAGCCGTCGGCTTCCGCTCTGACCTCGGCAGAATACGCCGCCCTCGGAAATTTATCCGTATTTTCGATATATGAAATGTCGCCGCCCTGCGCCCTCACCATATCGACAAACTTTGCGTATGCCGAGCCGTCGTCAAGCGCTTTTTCGCAGAGAACGCGACATTCCTCTGTGCTTTTGCCGGAGAAAAGAGCCACCATTTCGCCTGCGAGCGCCACGCAGACCTCGCGCAGATCAGAAGGACCTTTTCCACGCAGAATTTCAACGGCTTCTGTGACTTCAAGCGAATTTCCGACGTTTTTTCCGAGCGGGGCGTTCATATTTGTCATAACGGCGGCAATGTTTCTTCCCGCAGCCTTGCCTATGGAAACCATTTTTTCGGCAAGGATTTTCGCTTCGGCGGGATCGGAGATGAATGCTCCCGAGCCTACGGTCACGTCAAGGACGATATTGTGCGCTCCGGCGGCAAGCTTTTTGCTCATTATGCTTGACGTTATAAGCGGTATTGACTTTACCGTCGCCGTAACGTCGCGCAGAGCATAGAGCTTTTTGTCCGCGGGATTGAAATCGCCCGACTGACCGATAACGCAAATGCCGTATTTTTTTGCGTTTTCCATAAATTTTTCGGGCTCAAGCTCGGTGCAGAAGCCCGGAATCGATTCAAGCTTATCGACCGTGCCGCCCGTGTGTCCGAGTCCTCTGCCGGACATTTTCGCAACGGTTCCGCCGAGTGCCGCCGCGATCGGCGCGACGATGAGCGTGGCTTTGTCGCCGACGCCGCCGGTGCTGTGCTTGTCAACGGTGTTTTTAAACGACGAAAGATCGAGCGTATCGCCCGAGGTTGCCATAGCCTGTGTAAGATCGAGGATTTCGCCGTCGGTCATGCCGTTGCAGCATATTGCCATAAGCAGAGCCGAAGCCTGATAATCGGGGATATCGCCCTTTGCGAAGCCCGAAAGGAAAAAGCGTATTTCTTCTTTTGTAAGCTCGCCTTTTTCGCGTTTTTTGTCGATTATGTCATACATTCTCATATGCAGATCACTCCGTCAGATAAGATTTTGTTCCTTTACTATTTTTACTATTCTGCTCGTGCCGAGTCTTGTCGCGCCGAGCTCTATCATTGCCTGTGCGTCTTCAAGCGTTTTTATGCCGCCCGCCGCCTTGATTTTTACGTTCTTTCCGACGTGCTTTGCAAAAAGGGCAATGTCCTCTCTTGTCGCGCCGCCCGTTGAAAAGCCGGTGCTTGTCTTTATAAAGTCGGCGCCGGATTCCGTAACTATTTCGCACATTTTAATTTTTTCTTCATCGGTAAGAAGGCACGTTTCGATGATAACTTTAAGTATTCTGTTTCCGCATACGGCTTTGAGCGCTTTAAGCTCGCAAAGGATATCTTTATATTTTTTATCCTTGAGATTGCCGATATTTATAACGGTATCAATTTCATCCGCGCCGTGAACGATCGCCTCGCCAGCTTCAAAGCATTTTGCCGCTGTTGTGGAGTATCCGTTCGGGAATCCCACAACGGTACAGACGGCAAGCTTATCGCCTACGTATTCCTTTGCCTGCTTTACATAGCTTGCCGGAATACATACGGAGGCGGTATGATATTTCATTCCGTCGTCGCAAACGGCTTTTATCTGCTCCCATGTGGCTGTCTGTGCAAGAAGGGTATGATCGCAATAACCGAGTATTTTTGAAATTTCCATAACAAACTCTCTTTCCTGTAATTTTTATAATGGGTACACGCCTTGATTATATATCAAAACATACAAAAAGTCAATTGATTATATTCAACTGAGAAAAAAACAGGGAAAACATTTGAAAAACTTCTTGACAAATCGCAACATTGATGATAAAATAAAAACCGCGCTAAAACAAACGGGCCTTTAGCTCAGTTGGTTAGAGCAACCGGCTCATAACCGGTTGGTCTGGGGTTCGAGTCCCTAAAGGCCCACCAAAAAGCAATAGGCGAAACCGAACAGGTTTCGCTTTTGTATAGGGGCATAGCTCAGCTGGTAGAGCAGCGGTCTCCAAAACCGCGTGTCGTGAGTTCGATTCTTACTACCCCTGCCAAAAACCTTCCCGAACGAAGTTCGGGAAGGTTTTTACTTTTTCACTATTCACTCTTCACTTTTTCACTAAATCCGTCCGAGAAGGCTTTTGGGAAGTAATAAGTTATAGTGAAGAGTGAAGAAGTGAGGTAGCTTTTCGCTGTGGCGAAAAGCAATTTTTATTATAAAGGTGGAAAAGTAATAAGGTTTATGGTATAATAAAATATCGATAGAGCGGAAATTTTGCGCCAACCATTGAGGAGGTCTGTCAATGAAAGCAATAGAAACAGAGCGATTATTTTTACGAAAATGGCAAAAAGGTGATGTTAGAGATTTGTTTGATATTATGAAAAATTCTTCGGTCATTAACGGTGGGTGGGAACCTCATTCAAGTATAAATATGACTAACGGAATTTTGGACGAGTATATTGAAAGTAACGAACGATGGGCTGTTGAGTTGAAGGATACGGGGAAAGTTATTGGCAGTATAAGAGTTTATCCTGACAATAATCGCGGTAAATTTTTTGCTAAAATTATAAACTATGTTTTATCCGAAGATTATTGGGGGAACGGTTATATGACGGAGGCGGTTAAACGAATCATTGAATATTTGTTTGAAGAATTAAATATAGATTTATTATCCGCTTTCCATTATCCTGATAATGATAAGTCCAAAAAAGTCCTTGAAAGATGTGGATTTCAGTATGAAATTACAATAAAACAAGGTTCTACAAGATATGATGGACAAGTTTTTGATTCGCTGTGCTATTCAATTCTGAAATCTGATTATTTTCAAAACAAGTTATTATAATCGACCAATTCCCATTTGTCCGACCGAACCCCATACATAGCCAAACGCTACTCAGCCGAGCGTTTGGCTTATTTTTATGTTAAAAACAAAAAAGTCGGGGAAGCCCTTTGACAAAGGGCTTCCCCCCAACCGACAGGGAGGAGAAAAGGGAAAACTTTCAGGAAAGAAAGGCGCGGTCGCCGGTAAATTCGTCGCCGGAAGCGCGGCTGATGGTAATCACTCTGTTTTTCATTTACCTTTCCTCCTTCAAAGTATTTATATCGGGAGCAGAAAGCTCACGATAGGTTTGCCGGATAAAGAAGATGGCTATGATAAATGTCAGGATATCCGCTGCCGGAAACGACCACAAAAGACCGTCCAGCCCGAAGAAGATCGGCAGAATAATTGGCAGCGACACGCCGAAAATAATTTCACGGGTCATGGAAACCGCAGTCGAAGCAAATGCCTTTCCGAGCGCCTGCAAATAGATGAAGGTGCCCTTGTTCAGCGTGGCCAGCGGCATCAGGCACAGATAAATGCGGAAGCACTTCACGGTGAAGTCTGCATAGTAGGCGCTTTCATTAGCTGCACCGAACAGCACGGCAATTTGCAGCGGGAATACCTCTACGATCACCAGTGCAATCACGCCAACAATCAATTCTGCCAGCAACAGTCTGGAAAACAGCGCTTTAGCACGTTCTCTTTTCTTTGTGCCGATGTTATATCCGGCAATCGGAATACAGCCAGCCGCCATGCCGATGGCGATGGAGATGGCGATCTGGAAGAACTTCATCACGATACCGAGAACGGCAAGCGGAATCTGCGCGTACTCCGCCTGCCCGAAAATGGGATCTTGCGCACCATATTTCATGCACATATTCTGCACCGCCGCCATCGAGACGACCAGCGAGATCTGTGCGAGGAAGCTGGTCAACCCCAGTACAAGGAACTTCGGGATCAGCTTTCCGTCCAGCCGGAAGCTGCCCTTTTCCAGTGTGATGACTTTCATGTGCCGCAGGTACCAGATGGAGAGTGCCGCCGTAAGCACCTGACCGATTACGGTAGCGACCGCCGCGCCCATCATGCCCCAGCGGAAGCCGTAAATGAAAATGGGGTCAAGGATCACATTGGCGATTGCGCCGGAAACGGTGGCGACCATGGCAAACCTCGGGCTTCCGTCCGCGCGGATCACAGGGTTCATCGCCTGCCCGAACATATAGAACGGAACTCCCAGCGTAATATAGAAAAAGTATTCCTTCGCAAATGCGTGGGTTTCCTCGTTGACCGTTCCGCCGAACATGGCAAGGATCGGCTCGCTGAAAATGAGGTAAATGGCTGTCAGCACAAGGCTGCTTACTACGCAAAGAACCACGGCATTGCCGACGGACTTATGCGCGTCCTCGCGGGCGTTTCGCCCCAGCGCAATACTCACAAATGCACAGCAGCCGTCGCCGATGAATACGGCAATGCCCAGCGCCACCACCGTAAGCGGGAAGACAGCGGTGTTTGCGGCGTTGCCGTAAGAGCCAAGGTAGCTTGCGTTGGCAATAAAAAGCTGGTCAACGATGTTATACAGCGCGCCTACGAGCAGCGAGATAATGCAGGGAACGGCATATTTGCCCATAAGTTTGCCGATGCGCTCCGTTCCCAAAAACTGATTTTCGGTTTCCATAAAATTTAATCCTTCTTTCTCAAAAAAATAATGCGTAAATTCAGATCAATCTGGATTTACGCATTTCTGCAACACGACTTGTTTATAAAATTGTTCGTCATATCAGCGGTGTCCTCCCCAATTCACCAAAAAAAGCATGTGGGTATCTGCAACTGGATTTACGCAGATAACGCCACACGCTACATTAACAGTATAGCATATTTCGCAAGAAATTTCAAATGTTTTTTTGAAATTTCCGAGAAGTTTCTGTTTTTTGATTGCAGACAGCCTTAAAAAACCAATTCCAGTTTGTCCGACCGAACCCCATACATAGCCAAACGCTACTCAGCCGAGCATTTGGCTTATTTTTATGTTGAAAACAAAAAAGTCGGGGGAAGCCTTTTGACAAAGGGCTTCCCCCGACCGACAGGAAGGAGAAAAGGGAAAACTTTCAGGAAAGAATGGCGCGGTCGCCGGTAAATTCGTCGCCGGAAGCACGGCTGAACATCTCCAGAAGCGCGGGAACGGTAAGCGCGCGTTTTTCCTCACCCGAGATATCAAGAATCACTTTGCCGGCGTGCAGCATAATCAGCCGGTTGCCGTAACGGATAGCGTCGCGCATATTGTGCGTGATCATCAGCGTTGTCAGATGATGCTCGGTTACGATCTGTTCGGTGATATCCATAACCTTTGCGGCAGTCTTGGGATCGAGCGCCGCGGTATGCTCGTCGAGAAGGAGCAGACGCGGCTTTTGCAGTGTCGCCATAAGGAGCGTGAGCGCCTGTCGCTGACCGCCGGACAGCGTTCCTACCTTGGCGGAAAGGCGCGTTTCAAGTCCCAGTCCGAGCGGCTCAAGCAGGGCGCGGTATTCCTTGCGTTCGGCGTTGTCTATGCCGGGACGCAGAGTTCTACGCTGTCCGCGACGCTTTGCCAGAGCGAGATTTTCTTCGATCTGCATGCCGCCTGCCGTGCCCATTTTGGGATCCTGATAGACTCTTCCGAGGTATTTTGCACGCTTGTATTCGGGAAGATCGGTCACATCTGTGCCGTCGAGCAGGATACGGCCGGAATCGGGCAGCCATGTTCCGCAGATGGCGTTCTGCATGGTGGATTTTCCTGCACCGTTGCCACCGATGACGGTTACGAACTCTCCGTCGTTCAATGTCATGGACAGTCCGTCGAGGGCGACCTTTTCGTCAATTGTACCGCGGTTGAAAACCTTGACTACATTCTGCATTTCAAGCATTGTGAGCGCCTCCCTTCGTTTTTTTGCCGGATCGGAACCACTTTGCCTTCAGGTACGGAATTCCGAGGAAGGCGGCGACGACAATGGCAGAAAACATTTTAAGCATATTGGTGTTGATACCGATGAAAATGATGATCTGATAAATAATGTAGTATACTACCGCGCCGACCGCAACGCCGGTCATGCGGACGGCAAAGTTAGGCGATATGTGCGAAACGATTGCTTCACCTATGACGACAGCCGCAAGTCCGATAACGACAGCACCGCGTCCCATATTGATGTCGGCATAGCCCTGATACTGACACAGGAGCGCACCCGAAAGCGCGACAAGCGCGTTTGAAATCGCAAGCCCGATGACTTTGGTGCAGTCCGTATTGATGCCCTGCGCACGGCTCATAATGGGGTTGGAGCCTGTGGCGCGGATGGCGCATCCGAGCTCTGTCCCGAAAAAGAGGTAAAGCACTGCGATAACAAGCACCGTAACGATGCCGAGCACAAGCAGGGCGTGCGGAATTTCCATCTGCGAAAGCAGGACGGTGAAATTGCGGATAGGCAGGGACTGGTTTGCTCCGCCGAGAATCAGCAGGTTGACCGTCCACAGGCTCATCTGCGTGAGAATTCCGGAGAGTATTGCGGGAATGCCGAGAAAAATGTGGAGCAGTCCCGTGACGATGCCGCAAAGAGCGCCTGCCAGCGTCGCGCACAGCATGGCAAGATAGGGACTTGCTCCGCCAAGCATCATCATGGTGCAGACGGCGGCGCCGGTGCATATGGAGCCGTCAACGGTAAGGTCGGCAATGTCGAGGATACGGAACGTCAGGTAAACGCCGATCGCCATAATGCCCCAGATAAGCCCCTGTGCGATTGCGCCGGGCAGGGATGTAAGTAGCTCTGTCATGATTTATTGTAACCGTGGCTTCCGCTTGCGCGAAAGCACCCTTTCTTTGTATCTTTGTGTATATTGGATTATCCGGTCAGTCCAGCGGCTCGTAGCCTGCGGGAGCGGTCAGTCCCAGCTCCGCGCACATATCGGCGTTGTATTTCTTTGTGGGTGTTGCGTATTCGATGGGCATTTTTGAAATGTCAGCCCCGTCGCGCAGAATCTTTGCCGCCATTTCGCCGGTTTTGTAGCCGAGGTCATAGTAGCTGATCGACAGGGTAGCGACGCCGCATCCGGAGCAGATGCCCGCTTCGCCCGCTATGACGGGAACTTTTTTGCTGCGGACAATATTGCCTATCGTTTCGGAGCAGGTTGCGGCGGTATTGTCGGTGGGAACATAGATGACGTCGCAGTCGGAGGCGGCTTTTGTCGTGACGGCGGCGACATCGTTTGAATCGCTGAAGGTGTAGCGGCGGCAGGTCTTGCCTTTGCCTGTCAGATATTCCTCAACGACCTTTACCTGATATGCGGAGTTGGGCTCGGCGGAGCAGTAGAGCAGACCGATATTCTGTGCTTCGGGAAACCATTCGAGGAGCATATCCGCCTGTTCGGTCAGCGGCGCGAGATCGGAGGTGCCGGAAACGTTGCCTCCCACGGTTCCGCTGAAATTATCGAGCGAAAGCGCCACGCCGTATTCGGTGACGGAGGTGCCGAGGATCGGAATTTTTGAGGTTGCGTTATATGCCGCCTGAAGCGCGGCGGTGGCGTTTGCCATAATCAGATCAACGTTCTGAGATACGAACGAGTTGACGATGGTCGAGCACATATTGCTGTCGCCGGAGGCGTTCTGCAGAACGAATTTGACATTGTCCGCGCCGAGCTCTTTTATCAGCGCGTCCTGAAAGCCCTGAGTCGCGGCGTCAAGGGCAGGGTGCTGCGCGAGCTGGCAGATGCCGACGGTAAATGAGGTTTTCTCCTTTTTTCCGCAGGAGGTGAGCGTCGCGCACAGTACAAGGGCAAGCGCGACTGCGAGGACGATAACTTTTGTGAGTCTGGTTTTCATTTTTTTGTGGTTCCTTTCGTTTGTTTGAAATTTATTGTCGAGATACCCGCTTTCGCGCGGACGCATCGGGCAGGACCGAGAGGATTCAGGTACATACGGCATCTGTCAAAGCAAACAAAAATACCGTACGGATTTGTGATCCATACGGTATGCCAAACACAATGTCGCCCTGAGAAAGACCGGACTTGCGGGAGGAAAAATCCTTCGCCGCGTCAATGTGTCACCCGTTTTTCTGCATCACAAATCGCCTTTACGCTGTAATAAGTAAAGGAATAATAATATCGATTTGCGAAAGAAATACGGAATGATACCATAGTCTGTACGGGTTTCCTCTCTGAAAATTTGCACTAAGCATAGCACGCGCAAAGATATTTGTCAAGGGCTTTTGCGAATTTTTTTGAAAAAGTTGAAAAAATGGGGGATTGAAAAGCGGGGAAATTTATGGTATAGTAAAATATACGTTCATCCGATTTTATATAATACCGTTTTGGTAAAAAGCAAAGGAGCTTATTGAAAATGAAAATCGCCGTTATTACGGGGGCTTCCTCCGGAATGGGAAGAGAATTTGTTTTTCAGCTTGACCGTCAGCACGATTTCGACGAAATATGGGTAATTGCGCGCAGACTTGAGCGTCTTGAAGCGCTGAAAGGCAAAACCCGCGCAAAAATAAGACCGGTATCTCTCGATCTTACAAAAAAAGAAAGCATTGAAGAGTACGCGAAAATGCTCGAAGCCGAAAAGCCCGAAGTAAAAGTGCTTGTAAATGCCGGAGGCTTCGGGAAATTCGCCGCAACGACGGACGTTCCGCTCGAAACGTATTATTCGATGATAGAGCTGAACGATATGGCGCTTGTCGGGATGACATATAAATCCGTCCCTTATATGAAAAAGGGAAGCCAGATATACGAAATGGGCTCGCTTTCGGCATTTCAGCCCGTGCCGTATATAAACGTTTACGCGGCAAGCAAAGCGTTTGTACTCAGCTTTTCGCAGGGACTTTCCGCAGAGCTTGCGCCGAAAGGGATAGACGTTATGGCTGTCTGTCCGTTCTGGGTAAAGACGGAATTCTTCGATCACGCTGTGGAGAATGATTCCGTAATAACGTATTACAGCCATTATTATACGGCAGAGCAGGTCGTCGGGCGTGCGCTGAAGGATATGAAAAAACACAAAAAGGTTTCCGTTTGCGGCGCTGCCGCAAGACTTCAGGTATTTGCGGTAAAGCATCTTCCGCATAATTTTGTTATGAAAACATGGTGCCGTCAACAGAAAAAGCCTTACGGCAGAAAGAAGTAATGAAATCCGAAAAGGCGGCGGCGGGCGTTTAATGCTTTTGCCGCTGAAAAAGAAAAAATAAAAAATCCCGCACGCAAGTGCGGGATTTTTTGGAGCTACTAGCCGGATTCGGACCGGCGACCTCGTCCTTACCAAGGACGCGCTCTGCCAACTGAGCCATAGTAGCGTCGGCGATTGTTATTATAACAAAACCTTTTCGATTTGTCAATATTTTTATTTGCAAATAATAAAAAATATGCTATACTGTACACAACACTGAAAATAAAGAGGGTTTATCCGATATGAAAAAAATGCTTTGCGTGGACGGAAATTCAATAATCAACCGCGCTTATTACGGAATACGCAATCTTACCGCGCACGACGGAACGCCGACAAATGCGATCTACGGAATGATAAATATACTTTACCGTCATATGACGGAAATAGAACCCGATTATTTTGTCGTTGCGTTTGACGTTCATGCGCCGACCTTCCGACATAAGATGTTTCCGGAGTATAAAGCGGGCAGACACGCGACTCCGCCGGATCTGCTTGCGCAGTTTGCTCCCGCAAAGGAATGTATTGAAGCTATGGGTGCGCACTGCGTCGAACGCACCGGCTACGAAGCAGATGATATTCTGGGCACATATTCGCGCATATGCGCCGAAAACGGAATAGAAACCTATATAGTTACGGGAGATAAAGATTCGCTTCAGCTTATTGACGACAATACTACCGTTCTGCTTGCCACGACGGGAGAATCGGTAAGATACGACAGGGCGGCTTTCCGCGCGAGATACGGCGTCGATCCGTCGCAGTTTGTGGATATGAAGGCGCTTATGGGCGACAGCTCCGACAATATTCCCGGGGCAGCCGGAATAGGCGAGGTCACGGCGGGGAAGCTGATAGCCGAATACGGAAGCATCGACGCCCTTTACGAAAATCTTGAAGAAAAAAAGCTTTCGGCTGTTACAAAGTCAAAGCTTGTCGCAAGCAGGGATATGGTTTATCTTTCTCAGAAGCTTGCCCGCATAGACCGCAATGTTCAGTTTCTTCCGTCGCTCGAAAGGCTTGCATACACGGGCCCCGACCGAAAAGCGCTTTACGCGCTTTTCCGACGTCTTGATTTCACGCTGCTCATAAAGCGCTTCGGGCTTGAAGACGAAACGGACGAAGGTAAGGTTCCGGAGCTGCCGGACGTCGTGAGGGCGGACGCCTCCGCCCTCAGGGTCGGGGTCAAATACAGCTGCGCGATAGATCCCGACAACGATGAAATTTACCTTTCGGGCGACGGGAAACTGACGGTTACAGACGGTATAAGAGAAAACAGAGCGTTGCTCTGCGGAGGAGCGGAGCTTGTCTGCTACGATCTGAAGGAATACTGTCACAGGCTTGAAAAATACGGTATGGATTTTTCCTCCTGCAAGGATGACGTAATGCTTATGGCGTATGTCTGCATGGGCGGAACGGGGGATATATCGCTTGCCAGACTTGTAAGCAAATACTTTTGCACGGAGGTTGTTGACAGCGCATCGGAGGCTTATTACGTCGGAGAGCTGTATAAGGTTCTTACGGACGAGCTTGAAGAAACGGAGCAGACAAAGCTTTACAAAAGCATAGAGCTTCCGCTTGCAAGAGTGCTTTACGAAATGGAAAGCGAAGGCTTCAAGGTAGATACGGCGCAGCTTGCCGAATTTTCAAAGGTTCTCGGAAAAGCGCAGGCTGAGCTGAGCAATGAGATATACGGGCTTGCCGGTGAAGAATTCAATATAAATTCGCCGCGACAGCTCGGAACGATATTGTTTGAAAAAATGCAGCTTCCCGCAGGCAAAAAAACAAAAAGCGGATATTCGACGAGCGCCGAGGTTCTTGAAGCGCTCCGCCCGTTTTCGCCGATAATAGATTTTATTCTCGAATATCGCGTTACGGGAAAGCTCAAGAGCGCGTACGCTGACGGTCTTATTGCCGCCGCCGACAAAAACGGCAGAGTCCACACAAGATTCAGACAGGCGCTTACCGCAACGGGCAGACTTTCGTCAACCGAGCCGAATTTACAGAACATTCCGATAAAGACCGAGCTGGGAAGGCAGTTCCGCAAATTTTTTATCCCGACGGACGAAAGCCGCGTGCTTATAGACGCGGATTATTCTCAGATAGAGCTGCGGCTTCTCTGCGCGCTTTCGGGCGACGAAAATATGCGCGAAGCGTTTCTTTCGGGGTTTGATATACATTCATCGACGGCTATGAAGATTTTCGGCGTGCCGAAGGACGAGGTTACGATAGAGATGCGAAAAAAAGCAAAAGCGATAAACTTCGGAATAATGTACGGAATGGGAGAATTTTCTCTTGCCGAGGATATGCATACGACGCGCAAGCAGGCGGGCGAATATATAAAAAATTATCTTCAGAGCTATCCGAAGGTGAAGGAATATCTTTCCGGCGTTGTGGAGCAGGCTAAAAAGGACGGCTATGTGACCACGCTTTTCGGACGCAGACGGTATATTCCGGAGCTTGCTTCCGGCAGAAGAAACGAGGTTGCGTTCGGAGAAAGAGTCGCGATGAACAGTCCCATTCAGGGGACTGCCGCCGACATAATAAAGCTTGCGATGGTCGCCGTGGACAGACGTCTTAAAGAAGAAAAGCTTGACGCAAGGCTTTTGCTTCAGGTGCACGACGAGCTTATAGTCGAGGCTTCAAAGTCGTGCGCCGACAAAGCCGCGGAAATACTGAAGCACGAAATGGAGCACGCCGTCGAGCTTTCCGTTCCGCTTACGGTTGAAATATCGCAGGGACAAAGCTGGTATGAAGCCCATTGACGAATAAAAACAAAGATCGCCTCAAACAATACTGTCTGAGGTGATTTTTTTATGAAAAAATTTATTGCTATCGCTTTTGCGGCGGCTGTTTTTCTGTGCGGATGCATGCAGACAAAAGAAATTGCTTTTACCGATATGTCGGCAGCTCTTGCCGCGGCGAGCGGGAGAGAGCTTTCGCAAAAGGATATAGAGTGCGACGACGCCTATGTTATAGGAATTTCCGAAAAAACTTATAGCAACTGCGTCGAATGCGCCGCGGTTTTTTCTCCCGATTTTTCTTCCGACGGGTTTGAAATGACGGTAATAAAGACGAAAAACGCAAAGGACGCCGCAATAGTCCGCGCGGAAATGGAAAGCGGATATGAAGCGCCTCCGTGCGATCCGGCGGAAAATATACGCTTTGTCTGCGAAGGCTGTTATGTGATACAGGCAAAGGGAAAGACTTCCGACACGGACAGAATATGCGACGGGTTCAAAACGCGGATGCGCGGATAGCCTTGCGTAAAAAACACATATATTTTTGTTCCGTTTCTATTGAAATATGTGTTTTTCCGTGATATAATCAACTTGATATAATATTGACAGAGTAAGGTGCGCCGCGTAAAGTGCCTGAGATACGGGGAGTTGATCTCGGGACGAAAACGCTTATGCGTTGCGGTGGCGCACTTGCATCCCGCTGTTGCCGACGGGGAAAAGTGTTTTTTCTCCGGATTTTTCCTTTGCGGCGGCAAGAAGATGCAACGAAAGGGGGAAACCGTATGAATACGGCAAACAAAAAAATCGAAAGCTTTTCTTCACCGTTTGAAAAAGGCTATTGGAAATGCGCGGCGGCTGAATTCGGAAATTCGAGAATGATAGTTGTCGCGGCGATGATAACCGCGCTGCGTATAGTTATTCAGGGCATAAGTATTCCGATAATTCCGAATGTGCTTTATATTTCCGTGGGATTTTTTGCGAATGCGCTCGGCTCGATGATATACGGTCCGCTTGTGGGACTTGTAAGCGGCGCGATAAGCGACACGGTTGGTGCGTTTCTGTTTCCTCAGGGGGATTATTTCTTTCCGTATATACTGACGGCTATGGCAAGCTCGTTTATATTCGGACTGTTTCTTTACCGCGCAAAGCTTTCCGCCACACGTATAATGACGGCGCGCTTTTCGGTTGTTCTGGTATGCAATATATTTCTTACCCCGATAATAATGCGGTGGTATTACGCTTATTTCGGGATAGAAAAGGTATATAAATTCTTCACTTTGGCAAGGACGATAAAAAATGCGGCGCTGTTTCCTGCCGAAACGCTGCTTTTATCTTTGTTTCTGTTTGCGATGGCTCCTGCGGCTTCAAGGATGAAGCTTATTCCTCCTATCGGAGAGAAGCCTAAGCTTACACGCGAAAATATAGCCTTGCTTGCGGCTCTTACGGTCATCGCCGCTGTTGCGGTTTATTTATATTACATTTATTACATAATGAAATAACTGAGAAAACGGAGGAAAAGAAATGGAGCGGCTCTCACCGGAAAACACCGTTTCCGCAACGCTTATGCTTTCGGGAAGCAAAATTTATCATCGCGACGAAACAATAGTTGCCGCAAAGCTGCCTTTTGAGCTTTTTCTCTGCGCCGGAAAGGGAAGCTTTCTTATAGACGCCGGCGGAGAGCAGATATCCGTTTCCGAAAAAGAGGCGGTGCTTGTTCCGTGCGATACCGAATATACGCTCGATGTTTCGGAGGGAAGCGAGCTTGTGTTTGCCGCGATAGGACTTTCGGTATATTCAAATCTTCAGGTATTTTCTCTGTTCGATATGAAAACATATTTCGACGGGCAGACGGGCGCAAAGATAACCGCGCTTTGCCGCGAGCTTTCGGAGCTGTCCTCGGAAAGGGAATTCACAAATCTTCGCCTTGAAAATGCGGTGAAGATAAAATGCGACGTTTACGGGCTTGCGAGAATTGCCCTTGACAGCGCGCTTCCGAAATCCGGAGGGCGCGACATAATGGACAGGCACGAAAAGCTTGCTACCGTTCTCGAATACATACACATAAACATAAAAAGAAACATTATGCAAAGCGAGCTTTCAGACATACTCGGAATGACGCCGGACTCGTTTTACAGAATGTTCAAAAGGCTTATCGGCGTCCCGCCGAAGGACTTTATAATATCGGAAAAGCTGCGGGTGGCAAGGGAAATGCTTGCGCTGGGCGAGCTTCCGATAGGAGAAATTTCAAAAATGCTCGGCTATGACAATCAGCTTTATTTTTCCGCGCTTTTCCGCAAGAAATACGGCGTTTGTCCGACCGAATACAGAAAAGCGACCGAAAGGATTATATGATACTCAAAGGCGATATTTCAAAAATTGCGGATATACGGCTGTTCCTTTTCGATATGGACGGCACGATATACCTCGGGGACAGGCTGTTCCCGTTTACAAAGGATATGCTGAGCGCGATACGCGCGCAGGGAAAAACGTATCTGTTTATGACAAACAATTCTTCAAAAAGCGTTTCCGCCTATGTAAAAAAGCTTGAACGGCTCGGAATCGAAGCGTGCGAGGAGGATTTCATAACCTCGTCGCAGGCGACGGCGCTTTACCTCAACGCAAAGCTTGCCGGCAAAAGACTTTATGTTGCCGGAACCGAGTCGTTCAGAAAAGAGCTGAGAGAAGCGGGAGTGTGCGTCTGCGAGGATTATTCCGAGGATATAGAGGGCGTTGTCATGGGCTACGACACGGAGCTTACCTACAAAAAGCTTGACGACGTTTCGCGTCTGCTCACCGAAAAGGATATACCCTTTATCGCGGCGAATCCCGACCTTGTCTGTCCGACGGAATACGGCTATGTTCCGGACTGCGGCTCGGTCTGCGGTATGCTGTACAACGCGACGGGAAAAACGCCGTACTATATCGGAAAGCCGCGTCCCGAAATGCCGCTGCTGGCGATAGAAAAAACAAAGCCCTCCGATCCTTTGGTGCGCAGGGAAAACACTCTTGTTATAGGCGACAGAATGTATACCGATATCGCCTGCGGAATAAACGCAGGCGTTAAAACAATGCTTGTTTTAAGCGGTGAAACCACCGAAAAGCAGGCTGTGGAAAGCGATTACGACATAGATTACATCGTCGGGGACGCAGGCTGCATTTCCGACGTACTTAAACAATAAAGATTTGGAGATAAAAAGAAATGATTTACGATGTTGCGATTATCGGAGCGGGCGTAACGGGCGGACTTACAGCCGCCGCTCTCGCAAAGTATAAGCTCGGCGTTTGCCTTGTCGAAGCGGGAGCCGACGTTGCGCTCGGCGCTACGAAGGCAAACAGCGCCATAGTTCACGGAGGGTACGATCCCGTTCCCGGGACGCTGAAAGCAAAGCTTAACGTAAAGGGCGCCGAAATGATGGCAGAGCTGTGCCGTCGTCTTGATGTCCATTACAAAAACAACGGCTCAATGGTCGTTGCTTTCGACGAGGAACAGCTTGAGCACGTCAGAATGCTCTGCGAAAGAGGAAAGGAAAACGGAGTTTCCGGTCTTTCCGTGATAACGGGCGACGAAGCGAGAAAGCTTGAGCCGGCGCTTTCAAAAAATATAGTCGGCGCGCTTCTCTGTACCTCGTCGGGAATAGTTTGTCCTTACGATCTTACAATAGCTTCGGTGGGCAACGCAATGGACAACGGCACAGACCTTTACTGTAACTTCAGGGTTACGGGTATTTCCGACGACGGAAGCGTCTATACGCTGAAATCCGACGACGGCGCCGAGATAAAAGCAAAATACATTGTAAACGCCGCAGGTCTTTGCTCTGATGAAATCGCGCGTCTTTACGGAGACGATTATCATATAATCGCAAAGAAAGGCGAATATATGCTTCTTGACAAGTCCGAAGGCGGACTTGTTTCGAGAACGATTTTCCAGACGCCGACAAAGGCGGGCAAGGGAATTCTCGTCACGCCCACGGTTGACGGAAATCTGCTTGTCGGACCTACATCCGAAAAGACGGAAAAGGACGACAAGACAACAACGCTCGAAGGTCTTGACACGATAAAGGAAAAGGCTTCGCTTTCGGCTGACGGCATAAATTACAGAGCCGTAATCACATCGTTTGCCGGACTTCGCGCAGCCTGCGTCGAAAGCGAGGATTTCGTACTTGAAATCTCTTCTCATTCTCCGCGCGCGATAAACGCCGTGGGAATAGATTCTCCCGGACTTTCGTCATCTCCGGCAATAGCGGAATATATAGTGGAGCTTCTCGCAAAGGCGGGACTTGCGCTTGAAGAAAAATCAAGCCACATCGACACCCGCGTTTCGTGCAAGCATTTCCGCACGCTTTCAGCTGACGAGAAAAACGAAATAATAAAGAAAGATCCGTCATACGGCAGAGTAATATGCCGCTGTGAAACGGTAACCGAGGGCGAGATTCTCGCCGCGATAAGACAGAATCCGAAGGCGACGACGATCGACGGTATAAAGCGCAGAACAAGAGCCGGAATGGGACGCTGTCAGGCGGGGTTCTGCACGCCGTTCGTTACGGAGCTTATTGCAAAGGAGCTTGGAATTGCCGAAAATCAGGTTACGAAAACAGGCGGCGCGTCAAGACTTTTGCTCGGAAACAGAAAATAAGGCGGAGGGAACATAGCTATGAAAAAATGTGATATTGCCGTTATAGGCGGAGGTCCTGCCGGAATGGCGGCAGCCGTTTCCGCATTTGACAGCGGCGTAAAGGATATACTCATAATCGAGCGCGACGAGGGACTCGGCGGTATTCTCCGTCAGTGTATTCATAATGGCTTCGGACTTCATCGCTTCGGCGAGGAGCTTACCGGCCCCGAATATGCGGACAGATACAAAAAGATGGTCATCGAAAGGGAAATTTCTTATATCGTAAAGACAATGGTTCTCGGAATAGAACAGGGCGAAGGCGGCAGACATATCGTTACCGCAATGAACAGTGAGGACGGCGTGTTTACGATCGACGCGGGAGCCGTTGTGCTTGCAATGGGCTGTCGTGAAAGAAGCCGCGGTCAGCTCAATATTCCCGGCGAACGTCCCGCAGGCGTATATACGGCTGGAACGGCGCAGAGATTTATAAACATAAAGGGCGAAATGCCCGGAAAAAACGTAGTTATTCTCGGCTCGGGGGATATCGGGCTTATAATGGCGAGAAGAATGACGCTTGAAGGCGCGAACGTAAAGCTTGTGTGCGAGCTTATGCCGTATTCCGGAGGACTCAACAGAAATATAGTTCAGTGTCTTAACGACTTCGGTATACCGCTCAAGCTCAGCCACACTGTGTCGAAGATACACGGAAAGGAAAGAGTTGAGGGCGTTACCGTTTCGGAGGTTGACGAGCATCTTCGCGTTATTCCCGAAAAGAGCGAATATATCGAATGTGATACGCTTCTTCTTTCGTGCGGACTTCTTCCCGAAAACGAGCTTACAAAGGGTGCGGGAATAAAGCTTGACAGAGTTACGGGCGGCGCGTCGGTGAATCAGAACAGAAGAACCGAGCAGACGGGCGTTTATTCGTGCGGAAACGTGCTTCACGTTCACGACCTTGTGGATTATGTTTCCGAGGAAGCCGAGCTTGCCGGAAAGAGCGCAGCCGAATTTATAAAAGCGGGCTGCAAAGAACCCGAATATGTGCGCTCGGTTTCGGTTATAGCGACGGGCGGCGTGAGATATACCGTTCCGCAGAGAGTTGACATCGCAAAAGAACCCGAGGACATAAAGATATATTTCAGAGTCGGAGCGGTTATGGAAAACGTTAAAATACGTGTTTCGTGCGGAGAAAAGGAGCTTTTCCTGCAGAAAAAGCGCAAGGTTGCTCCCGGCGAAATGGAATTTGTCCGCATAAAAGGCGAACAGCTCAAGGATTGCGACGGCGATATCACCGTTGAAACAGTAAAGTGAGGTTACGGCTATGAATATCGGTGAAAAGAAAGAAATGATATGTATAAACTGCCCGATAGGCTGTCAGCTTACCGCGGAAAAAACGGCGGAGGGCTTTTGCGTTACGGGAAACACCTGCCCCAGAGGCGAAAAATACGCCATAGCCGAGCTTACGCATCCGACGCGAATCCTTACGACAACGGTGAGAGTTGCAAACAGAGAAGGCGTTTATCTCCCCGTGAAAACAAGCGCCCCCATTTCAAAGGAGAAGCTTTTTGAGGCGATGAAAACGCTTTCGAGAGTTTGCGTAAACGCTCCCATAGAGCAGGGCGACGTCGTTTTTGCCGGAATTTGCGGAGAATCCGACATAATAGCTACCGGTTCGGTAAAATAATTTAACAAAAAACTCTTTTATTTTCGCAAGCTTTATGATATAATTATTTACAGAGCATTATCAGTGATTCCGGCGGAACAGCGCCGGTAAGCAATTCAATAGATTTTTTGTACGGAGGAAACAAATATGAAAAGGAAAACGGCACTTCTGCTTGCGGTTGCTTTTGCCGTTGCGGCGCTTTGCTGCGCCTGCAAAGGGAAGGATCCCGTAAATCCAGACATAACAATCAGTACGACAACGACCGAAACGACAAAGGAAACAAGCGTTGCGGACAAGATCATAACAGATCTCGGAATAGTTATGGAGGTTGAAGAAACCGTTGTAAGCAATGCGGTCTACTCCATTGAGCAGGGAGAAATCGGACAGATAAAGTTTACATACAACGGAAACGATTTTGTTTTCCGCGGAGCAAAATCTCTTGATTATTCGGATATTCACGGTATAACGACGCCCGTAGACCTCAGCGACGCGGAGAGCGTGCAGATCATACCCCGCGATGACGGGGCTTCATATATCCGCTTAAGACTTACCGGCGGCGCGAGAATAGTGGAGTGGTCAAGATTTGAGGATAAGGACTTGTCGATAAAATGCACTCTTTATACTCCCTCCGCGCTTACGGACGAGGAGCTTTGGAACGTTATCGACACCGTAATCAAGAGCAACAAATAAGACGGATTCAAAGGGACTTTGGCATTTGCAAAGTCCTTTTTGAAAAAGAGAAGGTTTTGGAGGAAAAGTAATGAAAAAGATAATCGCGCTGATGATTGCGACGGCGTTTATGTGTTTGTCGCTTTTTGCTCTTTGCGTTCACGCCGAAAGCCCCGCATACAGAATGACTCTCACCGGACCTGTTTCCATGACAATGGATCAGACAGACGAATTTACTGTGGCAATAAGCGATGTGGCTTCGGCAACCTCGGGACTTAAAGAGATAGTCGTAACGCTTACTTACTATAAGGGAGATTTTTCATATGTAAGCGGCAAAAGCACTCTTCCTGCCGGATGGAATATGAGCGTTAACGAAACGGCGGACGGCAACATCGTGACTCTTGCCGTGGTTGCCGCCATGGCTTCGTCTTCCGCAAAGCCTTTGACGGCTTCGGACACGGCTTTGATAAGACTCAGACTTAAATTCCTTTCGTACGTGGGCTCGTTCGCGTCGATATCCGTAAAATCGCTTACGGGAACAGCCTCGGACGCAGATTACGGAACGGTGACGGGCACGGGAAACGGAATTACCGTAAAGCGCGCGCTTTCTCAGGGACAAAAGCCCGGAAGTCCCGTACTTATAAACAAGGGCGAAACGTCGGTCGAGCTTATGAAGAGCAACGACGACGGTCTTGAATACTCGTATGACCTTTCGACGTGGCAGACAAGCAGAACATTCAATAATCTTGTCAAGAACGGAATTTACACGTTTTATGCGCGCAGAGCGGCTACCGAATATTATTCCGCAAGCGAGCCGAGCGAAGGGCTGAGAGTTGTTCTCGGCGACGGGAGCGCCGGTGAAATAACCGACGGCGACAGCGGCGGAACGGACACTCCCGACGACGGATCGTATACGCCCAAGGTAATTTCCGCAACGACAAATACAATAGTGGTGTCCGTTGAAAAGGGATATGAATATTCGCTTAATGTAAGTAAAGGCAAATGGAACACGACAGGCATATTTACCGGTCTTGAAGCGGGAACGTCCTACTGGCTTTTCTGGAGGAACATTGTAACAAATCAGACCGATATGATGTTTGTTTCAACCCTGAAGGAACAGCTCGGAAAAGCTCCGGCACCTACGCTGAAAAGCTCGACGGAATCGAGCATTGAGCTAAACGCAGTAAGCGGCTGCGAATATTCAAAGGACGGCAAGGAATGGCAGTCGTCGCCCTTGTTTACCGGACTTACGGCAAACAGAAAATATATTTTCTATCAGAGATATGCGGCGACGGATTCGAGTGAGGCGGGCGAAATTTCCGACCCCGTGGTGTTTGAAACCGTTGAAACAAAGCCGGTGTGCGCTCATTCAAAGGTTACCACAAGCGAAAAAAGCGCTACCTGCACCGAAAACGGTTATATAATAAAAAAGTGCGATCTCTGCGGCGAAACCATTTACAGCGAAACGATAAACGCAAAGGGACACGACCTTGAATTGAGAGAAAAATCCGCCAGCTGCACCGAAGCCGGACTGAAAGAGCAGTACTGCAAGGTATGCGGAGAGATTATTTCAAGCGAAGCCGTCCCCGCAAAGGGACACACTCCCGGGGCAAAAGCCACCTGCACCGAGCCGCAGAAATGTACGGTTTGCGGAGAAATCATTGCGGAAGCCAAAGGTCATAAGGAGGGCACTCCCGAGGTTGAGGTCGCCGCTACGGCTGACAAGGAAGGCTCACGCGTTATAAAATGTACGGAGTGCGGAGAGGTTATAAGAAGGGAAGTTATTCCGAAGCTCAGCGACGGAACAACGGGCGGAAAAGACACCGATAAAAAGTCGGGAAGCGTTATAAAAATAGTTGTTGCGCTTGCGATAGTGGCTGTTGTTGCCGCTGCCGGAGCAGTGCTTTTCGTGCTTGCAAAAGGAACAGGCTCCGGCCCCAAAAAGGGCGGCAGAGCCTCGGTGGAATCTTCAAAACGGAAAAAACAATAAAGCATAATAAAAAATTCCGCGTGAGCGGGATTTTTGTTTGAAAAAGTTCCAACCTTTTTATTCTCCCGTGTCTGTATGGGTGAAAGCTTTCAAAAGAGGTACAAACAAGTGAAAAGACAAGATGCGGAAAACATAATAACGGAATACTTAAAACCTGTATTCGGTTTTGCACTTAAACGGTGCAAAACCACGCATGACGCCGAAGATCTTTCGCAGGAAATAATTCTGCGTGCGTTCCGTGCGCTTCTTTGCAAGGATGATATAGAAAGTTACGATAAATTCATATGGACAGTTGCACACAATGCGCTCAGCAATTATTATCGCGAGAGCGCAAGGAGCATAATCGGCGTGCCGATAGACGAAGCGGCAGATGTGATTGGAGATGCAGACTTGTTTTTGGATGATGCAGAAGATGTGAATTTTTTACATCGTTTGCAGGCCGAGATAGCGTATCTTTCAAAGTTGCAGAGAAGAATTGTTATTGCTTATTATTTTGAGAATCGCAAGCAGGCAGACATAGCAAAGGAGCTTAATATTCCGCTCGGCACAGTCAAATGGCACTTGTTTGAAGCTAAAAAAGAACTGAAAAGAGGTATGGATACTATGAGAAAAACAAGTGAACTTAAATTCAATCCAATAAAATTCAGTAGAATCGGACTTAGCGGCTCTTCCGGTAAAATAGGATTGTCGGATTATTTACACTCCGTTTTGTCACAGAATATTTGCTATTGCGTCAGAGAAAGTGCAAAGACGGTCGGCAATATTGCCGATGATCTCGGCGTTTCGCCCGTGTATATCGAAAGCGAGATCGAAACACTTGAAGAATATGGTCTTCTTCTGAAAAAGGGTGATAAATATATCGCAAATTTCATAATCGATATACCGTCGAAAGAGATTATGACTATTGAGAATGAGATGTACAGAAAAGCTTCGAATTTGTTTGCAAATGATTTGTACGATGAGCTTGTGTCTTCCGGAATTCTGTCTGATCCCGATATCGTATGCGGACAGACCGATGCTCCTATATCGCTTACGGAAAGCCCACGCGCTGACGATAACTTTATTTTGTGGTCGCTTATTCCGTATATCGCTGCATGCTCGGGCGAGGATCTGATGGATAAGAGCATTTCGTTTGAAGAAGTTGCGACGATACGCCCTGACGGAAGTCATAATATTTTTTCCGCATCGCTTGAAGTGCAGCAGCGCGACATCCCCGATGACTATGTATATATGAAAAATTGGTGCGGACCGATGTGGACATCATATGGCGGGAAAAACGGACATACTTTCTGGCAGATAAAAAGCGAATGGACAGACAAGGTTGGCGGCGACGAGTGTATGCTTGATTTCTCCGATGAAGCGCATCGGGTTTTGTCCCTTTATGAAAGTGAGGAAGAGTCCGGAATTCTTTCAAAAAACGAATACGCATGGCTTGCCG